>CAZZVB010000043.1:21988-23429 GCA_964657445.1 uncultured Burkholderiaceae bacterium
GCGGCCGCTTCGTAGGATTTGCGCGACAGGATCTTCAGGCCCGGCGTGTTCATCGGGATCGCGAAGGAAACCGCGTAGCGTTCGTCGCCCTTCTGCAGCGGCTGGATGCAGGTGACGAGCACCTCGTCCGCCATCACGGCGCCCGTGCCGAGCATCTTGGCGCCGCGGATGGTGATGCCGCCCATGTCGCGGTCCACGATGCCGGCGGACAGGAACGGGTCCGCCTGCTGGCTGGCGGATTTTGAGCGGTCGGCCTGCGGGTTGATGATGACGTAGGAGAGATAGAGATCGTTGTCGCGGGCGTAGCGGTAATAGTCTGCCAGCACGCCGGCCCGCGCCGGGTCATGCGCTTCGAACACGTCCAGGCCCATGTACATGCCGGAAATGCAGGACGCGACATGGTCCGGGCTGCGGCCCATGAACCCGGCGTGCAGGCCGTTCCAGTCTTCCAGCGCGCGACGCCGGGTCTGCAGCTCGGCGTAGCTGGCAGGGAGCTGCCAGATGCGGTTGGCCCGCTCGCCCGTGTCGGCGACGTAGGTCATCACCTCCTGGTTGGCCTCGGCGCTGGCGTAGTCGAACAGGCCGGCCATGGAGCGGATCGAGCGGGCGAAGGCGGGGTGGCGGGTGATGTCCTCGATCCGCTTGCCGTCCAGGAACACGGCCCGGCGGTCCCGCAACTTGGCGATGTAGTCGCGGCCCGTCCTCATCATGCGGCGCTCCTGGCTTCGGATGGGGCAATCTGCACCATCCTGGCGCCTGTAGGCTAGATTGCACCGTTGGGCAGGATGGCGCGTCACGCGGACCAGTCGAGCGCTATCCAGCGGCCCTGGACGGCGGCATCCTCCGCGCAGCCGATGGAGGCCGACGATGGCGGGTAACCTGGACAATGCGTGGGCGCTGCTGCCGAGCATCGCGATGATCGCGAGCCTACACCGGCCCACCGAGTTTGGCTGACCCGGGGGAGGCGTTCTGGGCATTTTCGCTCGCGTTCTACGGGCGCCCGGGTGTTTCAGAGGCCTGCATTGAGTTGCAGGATGCTCACGGGGCCGACGTGGACATGGTGCTGTACGCGCTGTGGTGCGCAAGCCTGGGGCATCAGCTTGATGCGGCGGAGATCGCGGCGGTGGACGCACGGATCGCCAACTGGCGGCGCAATGTGGTGAGCGTGGTGCGGCAGGCCCGCCGGGCGCTGAAACCGGCGCCGGATGGGTTTGATGCCGCGGCCGTGGCGGCGTTGCGCAAGCAGCTCTTGGCGGCGGAGTTGGAAGCCGAGCGGATGCAGCAGTTTGTAATGGCGGGTCGTGCGATGCCGGCCGGGGACGTCGCGCGGCGGGAGGCTGCTGTTGCGAATATACGGGAATACAGCGCGCTCGCGGGAATACCGGCAGGTGAGGCGGCAATGACGGTGCTTCTGGACGCGTGCACCTAAGGGTTAGAACCC
>CAZZVB010000044.1:0-23392 GCA_964657445.1 uncultured Burkholderiaceae bacterium
GAACGGCGACCAGAACCTCCGTCGGCAGCGGAGGCTTCCAATATGTGTCGGTTGGCGGCACCTCGCTCGACACAGTCGTGCAAAGTGGCGGGGCGCAATTCGTCGTCAGCGGCACCGCAATCAACACGCTCGTCAGTAGCGGCGGCTTCGGAACGGTCTCGGGCGGAGTGGTGGCCGTTTCGGGTGTGACGTCGCATGTCGGGGCGACGATCGCGACGCATCTGAGTAGTGGCGCGGCGGAGATCGTGTCCGGCGGCGGTTGGGCGAGCGGCACTGTCATCAGCGCGGGCGCTGAGCTGTTCCTCACGAAGACTGGCAGTGCCACATCAACGACCTTCGTCGGAAGCGGCGCGAAGCTGGACCTTGCCAGCCTCAAAACGTCTGCCGGCGGTTCGGCGACTGTCTCGGCCTTTACGACGTTGGTTGTGACTGAGGGAACACAGACTTACACGCAGGCGCTCGGCGACTATTACAGCAATTTCTTCAAAGCCGCGTCCGACGGCACGAGCGGCACCCTGGTGACGTTTTCGCCGTGCTACTGCCATGGCACGCTGATCCTCACGGAACAGGGGCAGGTTGCGGTCGAGGACCTACAAATAGGCGATCGGATCGTAACCCTAGCCGGCGCGCTGCGTCCGATTGTCTGGCTTGGACGCCGGAGCTACGCAGGGCGCTTCACGATCGGACAGCGGCAGATCCTTCCGGTGACGTTCCGGGCGGGCGCGATCGCCGATGGTGTCCCGTCACGAGATCTTTCAGTCTCTCCTTTGCACGCGATGTATCTGAACGGTGTGCTGATCCCGGCCGGCGAGTTGGTGAACGGCCACACCATCGTTCAGCCGCAGGCGGTGGACCGGGTTGACTACATCCATATCGAGCTTGCGACGCATGACGTGATCTTCGCCGAAGGCGCCGCATCCGAGACTTTCGTGGACGATGACAGCCGCTGCATGTTCCACAACGCGGCCGAATTCGCCGAACGCTTTCCCGGGCGTGCGCCGGTGCCAGCCCAATTCTGCGCGCCCAGGGTGTCCGACGGATTCGAGTTGGAAGCCGTCAGGGCGCAATTGGCTGAGCGGGCGAAGGCGCGCCGGGCGGCGTAGTCCCGCCCGGCAGCGCTAGCGCCAGTGCTGCCAGGCGAGCAAAGCAACACCTGCCATGGCCAAACCGAAGCCGCAACGCCGGTAAAAGCGATACGAGCCGGATATCGTTTGTCGTTGCTCCGCAATTGCTGCGCGCTGCTCAGGTGAACCCAACGGCGTGTCCGGCGGACGTAAGACCGTGCTGCGCCAGAGTGGCGTGCTTTCGTCAAGCTCGCCCATCGTGCACACGAGTAGGGTCGCCAGCCCAAGCAGAACCAAGCCGAACGGCCCCAGAATTGTCACCAGCACCACAGCAGCAGCGCCAAGTCCGGCCAGGACCAGCCAGGCCAAGCCATTGACCAGCGTGTGTGCCGGCGGGAGGCGCACCGCTAAGCGAGGACTGGCCGGCGCGTCATAGTTGCGGCGGCTCCCCCGGCGGAACCACCTTAACCGCAAAGTCGATCGCCCGGTCGCCCGGCTCGATGGTTACGGTGAAGCGGTCCGGCCCGGTATAGCCCGGCTGCGCCGCGTAGGTGATGGCGGCTTGGCGGTCGATCTGTGCAAGCTGCGCGGTCGCCTGCCCATGCGCCGGCGGCGACGTCACCAATGCCGCCGACAGGGTCAATTGCAGGTCGGGGTTGAAGATCGTCATGCTGCAAGCCTGGCCGGAGCTGTCGATTGCCAAGTCCGTGTGGACGGCTGTGAAGCCGAGGATGAAGAACCGCTTCACGTGGCATGGGCCGCTTACGGACTGTGGCTGCAACGGCCCTTGGGTGTTCGATGCAAGGCTGGCGCAACTCGCTGCGAACAATGGGATCGCGAACGCGGCATTGCGGACGATAGTGGCTGCGCGGCTTGCTCTGGTCATGCCGCCACTTACGCGCAGACCGGGACCGCGTTGCCGGAACTCCTAAACTCAAGCCGGCCAGCCGAAGGCCGGAAACATCCACTCGGTTTCCCGCAACACCAGCGCGTTCATCTCCGGCGTTAGCGTCGTCGCCCAATCTCCCGCCACGCCTTTGCGGAAGAACGATCCGCGTTGCTCGACGCCGTTCGGGCGTCCGCCCGTGGAGGTCTCAAAGGCCGTCTTCGCGAGAGCCGCCTCTACGACCTGCGGCGAGTCCGAAACGCCCAGCAGGCGATAGAGCCGGGTGATGGCCGGCGCCGGGTCACGCCGCAACTGCTCGTAGGTGACGATGGCGCAGGCCTGCGGGAAGCGGTCCCGCAACGACAGCATCGTGCGTGCCCCGTGATTGATCGAGGGCAGCGCGGTCTGGATGAAGGCGATCTTCGCGGCGGCCTCATCCTGTCCAGGCGCCGCTTTGTGGAAGAAGTGCCACGCCGACGTCAGCACATCGCGTGGATCGCGGGCGATGCCGATGAATTTGGAGCCCGGAAACATCGCCTGCAGCCGCTCGAAGAAGAACACGTTCTCCGGCGTCTTCTCGCCGACCGCGAGGCAGGGTTTGGCGGCAGCCTGTTGGGCAAACCCGAGCAGGATGGCCGTCGCGCCCAGAAACTCGGTGTCCTCGGCCGGCGGCAGCGGGTAGCCGCCCGTGTGGGCAAACAAGCCGGTGTTCTTCTCCCGCAGGATCTGCCGGCGCTTCTCGACGATGCCTTCGAGAGGAACGGTGAATTGGTTCATGAACAGGGCTTCGCCCTGGCAAGCCACATCCGGGTGGGCATCCAGGATACGCTGCAGCCACGTCGTGCCGGACCGCGGGGCGCCGCCGACGAAGAAAAGCTGTTTGGCCGCGACCTGCGCGATGCCCTCGTAGCGGTCGAGCCAACTGGGCAAACGGGGATACTCCGGACGCGTTCGCAGCTATTCAGCCCCGGTGCCCTCCTGAAAGCCAGCATTGATCTTAGTTTCAAAGCGTCCGTAAGCCGGACGGGTGATCCGCCGGCCGCTCTGTGCTAGGAACGCTCGCAATGTCGCGACGCATCGTCGAGGTCACCCCGGAACTCCTCCTGCGCGCCTATCGCGTGGGCCTGTTCCCCATGGCGGAAACCCGGCGCGGCAATCGCCTTTATTGGCTGGACCCAGAGTTCCGCGGCGTCCTCCCGCTTGACCGGTTCCATTTGCCCCGCCGCCTGCAACGCACCGCATTACGCGGGCCGTACGACGTGACCGCCGACACCGATTTTGCCGCCGTAATCGCTGCGTGCGCGGCGGCCGCACCCGGCCGTGAAGACACCTGGATCAACCGCGATATCGAACGGCTGTTTGGAGAATTGCACCGGGACGGGATCGCCCACAGCGTCGAGTGCCGGCAGGACGGCGTGCTCGTCGGCGGATTGTACGGCGTAAGCCTGGGTGCCGCCTTCTTTGGCGAGAGCATGTTCAGCACGGCGCGCGACGCATCGAAGGTCGCACTGGTGCATCTGGTGGCTCGGCTGCGGGCCGGTGGCTATAAACTTTTGGATACTCAGTTCGTGACCAGTCACCTTCAGCAGTTTGGCACCGAAGAGGTACCGAGGGACCAATACAAAATCCGGCTGGCCGAGGCGGTGGATCAGTCGGCCAGGTGGGCTGTGGACGCAGCCGAAATCGAGGCAGAGATCGTCAAGATGACGAAGGGAGCGGTTTGACTATGAAGCGGCTCATGGTTCTGGCGATGCTGCTGTCGCCTGGGATTGCGGCAGCCCAGCCCCGCCTGGTGCCGTCAACGGACGTGGACGTGCTTTACCATGTCGAAGGGGCGGCAGCCGACCAAATCCCCGGCGGGGCGGCGAGTGGCGTGCGCCTGCAATGGGATGCGGCCGGCGAACGCCTGCGATCCGAGCCGGTTGGCGGCCCGGTTTATGCGATCACCGACCTGCAGCGCCGTATCGCTGACATCGTCTTCCGCACGCAGTCCGCCATTCTGGAATTGCCGCTGCGTGGTGGCGATCCGCAAGCCTTGCTCGCCGGCGCAGACGCCCGGTTCACCCGCCATGGTTCCGCGCGTGTTCTCGGCATGGACTGTACGGAGTGGGCAATTCATGCCCGCCACGTCGAAGGCACAGGTTGCATCACCGCGGATGGGATCGTGCTGCGGGCAGCAGGCACGTATGACGGCCAATCCGCCAGCATGCAGGCTGTCTCCGTCACGCGCGGCCCGGTTTCGCCCGCCGCGTTCCGCGCTCCGGACCAGTATTTCCGCCTGCCGCTGATGGGCAAGCGGTGATCCGGGCTGGCCTGCTCGCGGCGATCACGATCGTCCCGGCTGCCGCTGCGGAGCATCCACCGACCACGCCGCAGCGTGATGTCGATGTCACCTATGAGATGACGCAGCCGGTCGAGGGCGCTCCCAAGCTGACGCAACGCATGCGCTGGTCGGTCGCGGCCGGGCGGCTGCGGGTCGATCCGCCAACGCCCGGCCTGTACATGATCGTCGATTACCGCACCAAAAGCATGTCCGTGGTCAAACTCGCCGAGCGCGCGATCCTCGACATGCCGACGGCCGGGCAGGGTCTGCCGGGTGCGGCCGCCGGCGCGTATGTCGAGCGGGAGCGGTCGGAAGTAGCAGGACTGCCCTGCACCGTGTGGCAGACTACGGACGGCGCCGGGCAGCAGACCATGCTGTGCCTGACCACCGATGGCGTGATGCTCCGTGCCAGCCAGAGTGGCCATGTATTGCTGGTGGCCTCCGGCGTGAGCTACGGACCGCAAGACCCGGCGGCCTTCACGACCCCCAGCGGCTTTCAGCACTACAGCCCCAACAGCCCATGAGCGTCGCCCCTCCGATACGGGAGCGGGTCAATCCACGCAGGGCGCGGCCGACCCACAAGATGCAAAAGACGCCGTGGCCGTGGCATGACCGGTCGGGCCGGCTGTCCTGGCTGAAGTGCGTGGCGCTCGCGGCCGAGATCACCCCGGCACTCTGGGTCGCCTTCGCCCTGTCCACCCATCGCCTGGGCGCCCGTCCTTTGACCGAGGCTACGCATCAGACCGGGCTGTGGGCGCTCCGCTTCCTGCTGTTAAGCCTTGTGGCCAGCCCGATGCGGGCGATCTTCAACTGGCACCGGCTCGTTCTGGTGCGGCGCCAGCTTGGCCTAGCGGCCTTGTTCTATGCGTTGGCGCATCTGGGCTTCTACTCGGCCGACCAGGGCTGGAACCTCGTGACCGTCTCCAGCGAAGTGCTGCGCCGTTTCTACCTCGAACTCGGCCTGGTGGCGCTGGTTGGACTGGCGGTTCTAGGCGTAACGTCCACCGACACGCTCTTGCGCCAGCTTGGACATTGGTGGAAGCGCCTGCACCGGATCGTCTATGGCGTGGCCGTGCTGGCGATCCTGCACTACTTCATCCAGAGCAAAGCCGACGTGTCAGAGGCCACCCTGATGGCCGGGCTTTTCGTCTGGATGATGGCCTGGCGCGTCGTCCCGTCCGGGGCCGATCGGGCACCGTTGCCGATGGTGATGCTGGGTTTCTTCGCGGCTGCCATGACGGCAGGCATCGAATATGCCTGGTATGGGATTGCCACCCGGATCAACCCGATGCGCGCGCTGACCGCCGAGACGGATATCGCCTATGGCCCGCACCCTGCGGGGCAGGTGCTGCTCGTCTGCCTCAGCCTAGCGATCGCCACCGCGCTGTTTTGGGCGCAGCACCGCCAGCGGCTGAGGGGTACGCTCGCGTTTGACATTGCGCTGTATGCGGGCGGCGCACTGATTGTCTGCGCGATCGTGTTCGCCTTCAACTTGACCGATGACTGGCTGCCAGAGGATTGGACCTTTTGGCAGGCCGCAGCCTGCTTCGTCGCGGGCGGCATCTTCCTCGGTGCGCTGCGCCGGGCTCTGCCGCGTCAGCAGCGCGTCCTTGATACCGTCTGCGTCGTATTGCTGATGCTGCCACTCGCGGCGGGATTGGCCATCTAGCCGCGCCTGCGCTTGAATGATACCGCTACCTGTGCGTGACTAAAATGATAAAGGCCGGTCAAACCGGCCGCGTTAGGGAGATGCCAAGTGCCGATTAGCCGCCGCAACCTCATGCTCGCTTCTGCTGGTTCGCTCGCCATGCCTTGGGTCGCCCGCGCGGCCGAGACGATCAAGATCGGCCTCGTGACACCCGTCACCGGCCCGGCGGCCGAGTCCGGCGGCTTCCAGGTGACGGGCGCCAAGCTGGCGCTGGCCGCTGTGAACGAAAAAGGCGTGCTCGGCCGCCAGATGGAACTGGTGATGGAGGATGACCAGACCACCAATCCGGGCGCGGTATTGGCCTTCTCGCGCTTGTCGTCCGACCCGAGCATGGTGGCCTTCGTCGGCTCGATCCGGTCCACACAGGTCAACGCGATGGCGCCGGACGTGCTGAAGATCGGCAAGCCGATGATGATCGGCGGCACGGATCCTACGCTGACGCATATGGGCAACCGTTGGTTGTTCCGCTGCCGTCCCAACGACACCTACTCGGCCAGGGTGATCGCGAGCTACGGCATCGACACGCTCGGCAAGAAGAAGTGGGCGCTGGTCCATTCGACCGACGCGTTCGGCACGGGCGGCAAGAATGCCTTTATCGACAATCTGAAGGCTGCCGGGCTCGAGCCGGCGCTGGTGCAAGGCTACACGAACCAACAGGCCGATTTCACGCCGGTGGCACTTGCGATCCGCCAATCGGGCGCGGACGTGCTCTGCTCCTACTTCACGTTCGAAACCGATCTGGGCCTGTTCGCGCGGCAGATCCGCCAACTGGGCGTGCGCATTCCGTGGGTCGGCTCGCCCTCGATCGTCAACATCTCCGCATTGAACCTGGCCGGTCCTAGCCTGTATGGCACGTTCGGCGTAGCCGACTATGCAGTCGACTCGACCCCCGCATCCAAGGCGTTTGCCGAAAAATACATGGCCGTGCGCAAGAATGCGCCCGACAACCAGTCATCCTGGGCCTATGACGCGGTGAACATCCTCGGCCGCGCGATCAACGACGCCGGCAGCACTGACCCGGACAAGATCCGCACCGCGATCCTTGCGATCAAGGATTACGACGGCGCCGAGGGGAAGTACAACTTCGACCAGAACGGCGACGGGCTGCACGGCTACAACGTCGTGAAGAACGAGAGCGGCAAGGTCGTCTTCGACAAGCACATCGATTTCGACGCTTGAGCTCAAACCTGAGTCTCTTCCTTCAGCTCCTGTTCACGGGCTTAGGGATCGGGAGCATCTACGCGCTGGTCAGCCTTGGATTCGTGCTGCTGATCCGCGCCGCGAGCGTCGTGAACTTCGCGCAGGGCGAGTTCTCCATGCTGGGCGCCTATTTCATGGTGATCCTCGCCAATGACTTAGGTGTGCCCTACTACGTGGCGATCCCGATCGTGATCGTGCTGATGGCGGGCTTCGGCGTGCTGTTCGCGGGCGTCGTTTACTGGCCCTTGCGTCACCGCGGCCAACTGCCCGTCATCATCAGCACGATCGGCGCATCGATCCTGTTGGCCAACACCGTGCTGGCGACCTACGGCCCCAGTCCGCAGGTTCTGCCGGGCCTGTTCGACAATCCCGGTTTCGACGTGGGAGGCGTGTTCATGGACAGCCAGTACCTGGCGATCCTGGTGATCACGGCGCTGCTGGTGCTGCTGCAATACCTCATCTTCGAGAAGACGCTGCTCGGCAAGAAGCTGCAGGCCACCAGCCAGGATAAGGAGATGGCGAGTCTGCTCGGCATACCCGTGGCAGTGATGGTGCTGTTCACCTTCGCCTATTCTGCTGCCCTGGGCGGGATCGCCGGCATCCTGGTGGCGCCCGTGCTATTCGTGAGCGTGCAGATGGGCGCCGTTGTGGCGTTGAAGGCATTCGCCGCCAACATCATCGGCGGCTTCGGCAGCATTCCGGGCGCCATCATCGGCGGCCTGGCGCTCGGCGTGGCGGAGACCATGGGCGCGGCCTACATCTCCGTGCCCTACAAGGACGCCTTCGCCTTTGCGCTGCTCCTGCTTGTCCTGCTGGTCCGGCCGCAGGGCCTGTTCGGCGAACGCATCGCCGAAAAAGCATGAGCGCGCCGTCGGTAGCCCAAGCGCGGCCATGGCGCGGCGTGATACCGGCCGTCGGCATCGCACTCGTTCTGGTCGCAGCCGCGCAACTGGCGCCGGGTTCCGGGTACACACTGAACATCCTGATGCAGGCCGTGACGTACGCGATCGCCGTGACGGGGCTGGTGGTCGTGCTCGGCTATTGCGGCCAAATCTCGCTCGCGCAGGCGGCGTTCTTTGGCCTCGGCGCGTATGGCACGGCGTTGGGCGTGGTGGACTTCCACTTGCCGTTCCTGCTGGCCTTCGTGGTGGGAATAGGCCTGGCCGGGTTGTTCGGGCTGGTGCTGGGCGTGGCAAGCCTACGGCTCGGCGGCCACTACCTCGCGATGGTCACGATCAGCTTCCAGCAGATCCTGACCTTGGTGCTGACCAACTGGATCGGCCTGACACATGGGCCCGACGGCATCAGCGGCATCGCGCGCCCGGCGGGCCTCACCTCCGGCGACGCCTTCCTCAGTCTCTGCAGTGTCGCCATGGTCTGCACGACGCTCTATGCCTGGCGGCTGAAGACCAGCCGGCTCGGGCGCGCGATGCAGGCGGTGCGCGACAATGAAATCGCGGCCGGCACCTGCGGCATCAACATATTCGCCACCAAGGTTGCCGCGTTCGGCATTTCCGCCGTACTGGGCGGCATTGGCGGCGGACTGTTCGCCGGCGCGTTCGCCTACATCAGCCCGGACCAGTTCTCCTTCGCCGAGTCCATCGTGCTGCTCACCATGGCGCTGCTCGGCGGCGTGCAGTCGCCGTTCGGCGCGCTGGTGGGAACGGCGTTGCTGGTGATCCTGCCGGAGTGGCTGCGCTTCCTGCAGCGCGTCTATCTCGCCGTGTATGGCGGCGCCGTGATCCTGATCATGGTGTTCCTGCCCGACGGCTTGTGGGGGTTGGCCGCCAAGCGGTTCCGCCGGGTGCGCAGCATCGACGGCGACGTAGCGCCGCTGCCGCTGCTGAGCCAGGTGGCCGCGCCCTCGGCCGAGACAGTTTTGCGCATCGAGGGGCTGGCCAAGCACTTCGGCGGCCTCAAGGCGCTGGACGGGGTGGACATTGCGGTCCGCCGCGGCACCGTGCATGCGCTGATCGGCCCCAACGGCTCCGGCAAGAGCACGTTCATCAACGTGCTGACCGGGCTCTACCGGCCCACCGCGGGCAAGATCAGTTTTGCCGGGCATGACATCACGGGCCTTGCGCCGCACATGCGCACGCGGGCCGGACTGGCCCGCACCTTCCAGAACATCCGGGTGTTCCGCGGCATGACCGTGCTGGAGAATGTCATGGTGGGTGCCGAGCGGCCCGGCAATGACGTCGCCGGGCAACCCGGTCCGGTGGTGGAACGCGCTCTGGCAGCGCTGGAGTTTGTCGGCCGCCGGCAGGACGCGCTGCGCCCGATCAGCGAGCTGTCTTACGGTCATCAGCGCCACGTGGAGATCGCCCGCGCGCTCGCTGGCAATCCGGTGACTTTGCTGCTGGACGAACCTGCCGCCGGGCTGAACATGACCGAGAAAGCCGAGCTGGGCGTCCTGCTGCGCCGGCTGAAAGGCCACGGGCTGACGATCCTGATCGTGGACCACGACATGCACCTGGTGGAGTCGGTCGCCGACCACATCACGGTGCTGAACTTCGGCCGCCGCATCGCCGATGGGGCGCCGCAGGCGGTGCTGCGCGAGCCGGATGTGATCGCCGCCTACCTGGGCGCGCCGCCCGAGCAGAAAGCCGAACATGAAGCTGCTTGAACTCAAGGGCGTAGAGGCCGGTTATGGCGCCGGCCCGGTGCTGAAGGGGCTGACCCTGGACGTGGAGGAGGGCGAGATCGTCGCCCTGCTCGGCTCCAACGGCGCGGGCAAGAGCACGACGCTTCGCTCGATCTCCGGCCTGGTTGCCGGTGTCACCGGTGACATCGTGCTCGCGGGCAAGTCGTTGCGGGGCATGAAGCCTGAAGCCATCGTGCGCGAAGGCATCGCCCACGTGCCGGAAGGCCGCCGCATCTTCCCGGGGCTGACGGTGCGGGAGAACATCATCCTGGGCGCGTCCAACCGCCGCGGCATGGCCCGCCGCACGCTGGAAACCGAAGTGGACCAGATGATCGGCTACTTCGAGGGCCTCGGCCGTCTGCAGCACGCGCTCGGCTGGACGCTGTCGGGCGGCCAGTTGCAGATGGTCGCGGTGGCACGCGGGCTGATGGCCAAGCCTCGGTTGCTGCTGCTGGACGAACCGTCGCTGGGCCTGGCGCCGCTGATCGTGCAGCAGGTGTTCCGCATCGTCGCCGACATCCGCGCCCGAGGCACGACGGTGCTGCTGGTGGAGCAGAACGCGCACATGGCGCTGTCCGTCGCGGACCGTGGCTACGTGCTGGAAACCGGCCGCCTGCTCACTTCCGGCAAGCCCGACGAGCTGTGGGCCAACGACGACGTCCGCGCAGCCTACCTCGGCGGCAAGAGCGGCACGGGCGTGGAGCACTGACCCGGCGGTGTGCTAGCGTGCCGCCATGAACGTCCTAACCCAACCTCAGCCGATGGTGCCTGAGTTTCGGACCGTGAACGAGTTCCTGGCCTGGGAACGCCAGCAGGAGGGTTCATTTGAGTTCGACGGCGAACGGGTTATCGAGGTGAACGGAGGAGCACTCGCGCATTACCTGATCGCCAGTAATCTTCTAGGCCTGATCCGGCCGCTAATTGACCGCAGGCGCTACTGGGTCTTCGCAGGTGGCGTAAAGCTGCTGAACGAGGGACGGATTCGCTACCCTGACCTCATGGTCGCGCATACAGCCGGCGACATGGCTACGGACATCGCACTGGAGCCGGTCGTCGTGGTGGAGGTGATTTCACCGTCGAGCGGCAAGCAAGACCGGGTCATCAAGAGTGCGGAATACCGGGCGGTCGCGACCATCCAGCAATATATCATTTTGGAGCAGGATGCCGTCCTAGCCACCGTTTGGCTTCGCCAAGGCGAGGCTTGGACGGCCACGACGCTGACGGGAAATGCTCCATTGGAGTTGCCGTCCCTCAGCGTCTCTGTGCCACTGATTGCGGTCTATGAAGGCGTGACCCTCCCGGCTGGGGACGCGGCCTTGGGCAGATGAGGAGACACCCGCATTCGCTGCGCGGATGCGGGACCAGCAGATTAAGCCGCACGCTTCTTCGCCTTCTTCCCCCGATCTCGCACCTGGGATGGTGCTGCGCCGCCCTTGGCGCGGTCCAGCACGAAGCGGGCGTAGTCGTCCATGTCGCCATCGAACGGTTCGATCTTGCCGTCCGCGGCCAGCCATAGCCGGTCGGCGACCATCTCCATCAGCGAACGGTCATGGGTGATCAGGATGACCGCGCCCTTGTAGTCGTTCAGCGCATCCAGCAGGGCGCGGCGGCTGTCGATGTCGAGGTGGTTGGTCGGCTCGTCCAGGATCAGCAAGTGCGGCGCAGCCATCGCCACCATGTTCAGCAGCAGCCGGGCTCGCTCACCGCCAGACAGGTTCTCCACTGTCGTGCTCTGCTTCTCGAAGCTGATGCCGAACCCGGCCAGGCGGGACCGCACGCTGGTTTCGCTATCGTCGGGCCGGGCACGGCGCATGATGTCGAGCGGGGTGTCCGCCGGGTTCATCGCCTCGATCTGGTGTTGGTGGAACCAGCCGACGCCGAGCCGGCGTTCCCGCTGGTGATGCCCGGTCAGCGGATGGAGCGCGTTGGCGGCCAGTTTGGCGAAGGTGGATTTGCCGGCGCCGTTCACGCCCAGCAGCCCGATCCGGTCATCCACGTCCAGCCGCAGGTTCAGTCCGCGCAGGATCGGCTCGGCGCCGTAGCCAACATCGACCCCCTCCCAGCGGATCAGCGGCGGGGCCAGCGGGCGGGGCGGAGAGGGCAGGGTGAACGGCGCCACCCGTTCCTCGATCGTCTGGGTGATCGGCGGCAGCTTGGCCAGCCGCTTGACGCGGGATTGCGCCTGCGCCGCCTTGCTGGCCGACGCGCCGAACCGGTCCACGAAGGCTTGCAGATGCGCGCGCTCGGCGTCCTGCTTGACCTTTGCCGAGGCCTGCAGGCGCGCATTCTCGGCCCGCCGTTCCTCGAAGTCATCGTAGCCGCCGGTGTAGAGCACCAACTGCCCTTCCGAGAGGTGCAGGATATGATCGACCGAATTGTTCAGCAGCTCCCGGTCATGGCTGATGATCAGCGCGCCCTTGGGATACTTCCGCAGCCGCGCTTCCAGCCATAGCGCACCCTCGAGGTCGAGGTAGTTGGTCGGTTCGTCCAGCAGCAGCAGGTCGGGGGCGGCGAACAGCGCCGCCGCAAGGGCAACGCGCATGCGCCAGCCGCCGGAGAACTCGGCCATCGGGCGCTGCAGGTCGGGCACGGAGAAGCCCAGCCCAGCCAGGATTTCGCCCGCCCGCGCCGGCGCACGATCGGCGTCGATCTCACCCAGCCGCTCATAGATGTCGGCGATGTGTTCCGGGTCCGCCGTATCCAAGGCGGCGAGGAGGGTGGCGCGTTCCACGTCGGCAGCGAGGATGGTGTCGAGCAGCGTGTCCGGGGTCGCCGGGTGCTCCTGGTCCACCGAACCGATGCGGGCGGCCTTCGGCAGCACGATGTCGCCGCCATCAGGCTGCAACTGGCCGAGCACGAGCTTGAACAGGGTGGACTTGCCCGCGCCGTTGCGCCCCACCAGCCCAACCTTGGCATTGGCCGGCAGCGTGACGGTGGCACGGTCGAAGAACCGCCGCCCCCAGGCGTTAAACACCAGGTTTTCGATTTGAAGCATGGCGCTGTTTAGTGCAATGCAGCAAAATACGCCAGGATCGCGCACATGACGCGGCCGGTATGCCGGAGCATACTGCCGCGATGGATCAACATCGCAACAACCCGCACACGACCGTGCAGGCCTGGCTACAGGAGCGAGAGGGCGCCATGTTCGCCCTGCTGAAGGTGCTGGTGAACAGCGACTCGCCATCGCGGGACAGGGTGGCCGTCGATAGGACGGGGCGGCTGCTGAAGCAGTTCTTCCACGACTACAGCATTCCGGTGACCGTCGCGCCCCACCCGGAGTTCGGTGAGGCGATCCGCGCAACAATCGTACAACCCGACGCGAACGACACTCGCCCGATCGTGCTGCTTGGCCACCGCGACACGGTGTTCCCGAACGGGGAGGCCGAACGCCGCCCGTTCAAGATCGAACATGGGCGCGCATACGGACCTGGCGTTGCCGACATGAAGGCCGGGCTCGTGATCAACGCATTCGTCCTGGCCGCCTTCCATGCCGTGGGTGGACACCCAGGGCCGCTTGTCGCGCTGATCACGTCCGACGAGGAGATCGCCTCACCGTCCTCGCGCGAGTTGATCCAGGATGAGGCGCGTGGAGCCCGCGCCGTGCTGAATGGCGAACCGGGGAGGGCGAGCGGCAACGTGGTGAGCGGACGCAAGGGCGGCGTGTTCATGCGCTTCAGCATTCAAGGGCGTGCGGCCCATTCTGGCGGCAATTTCGCCGAGGGTCGTTCCGCCATCGGCGAACTGGCGCACAAAATCGTTGCGCTGCACGGGATGACCGACCTCGGCCGGGGCATCACGATCAATGTCGGGCGTATCAGCGGCGGCCAGACGGTCAACACCGTGGCGCCGCTCGCCAGCGGCGAGATTGACTTACGGTATGTTCACGCTGCGGACCGCGAGGCCGCGCTGGCCCAGGTCGCGGCGATCATGGAGCAATCCACAGTCCCGGATACGACGGCGGCGTGGGAGATCGCGGGCGAGTTCCTGCCTATGGAAATGTCGGCGGCATCTCAGCGCCTGCTTGACCTTTACATCGACGTGTCAGCGGCGATGGGAGTGAGGGTTGAAGGCGAGTTCACGGGCGGCTGCGCCGATAGCGGGTTTGCCGCCGGTCAAGGCGCGCCGACCCTGTGCGGCCTAGGCGCCGTCGGCGGTAAGGCGCACACCGAGGACGAGTTTATCGAAGCGCCGTCGCTTTTAACCCGCGCGCAGGCGCTGGCAACCCTGATCGGTCGGCTGGGCGAAACAGGCCTTTAACGCAGCGCCGGGCATCCGCTTGAAAACACGCCGCCATCCTGTCACGGGATGGCGGCGTGTTTTTAACGGGCGTTAGGTTCCGGTGAACTTGGAGGCATTCAACGATGTTACGCCGACGAAAGTGACGGTCGTCTTGTCGGCGAGAGTGATGGTCGTATTCCCGCCCGAGGTATTTGCCGTCGCGAGAGCGTTTGCAACTTCGTTGGCGCCGTAGCCGGAGAGGATCACGCTGGAGTTTGCGTTGATTCCGCTGACGGTGTCGGCACCGCCCGCTGTCAGGTTTTTTGCCAGCAGCAGGGTATTGGCGCCCGTGCCGCCGACAAGCGACGCGCTGCCAGACCCGGCAATGAACTCGAGCGGCGATGTCGCTCCGGCGGCGTTCAGTGTCTCGTTGCCGCTTCCCGCCACCAGGTAAGGCGAGCCAGCGCCGCCGCTGTAGGTGATGCTGCTTCCGGCCGAACCGAAGATCGACGCATTGCCGCTGGTGCTGCTGATTGTCGAGTTGCCGTTGACGGCAGCCACGAACGTCAGATTGCTGTTGCCGGCATACACGAGGTCCGATGTTCCGCCGAACACTGTCTCCGACCCGCCGGACGCACCGACGATCTTATCCGAGCCATTTGCCGCGGTGTTGCCGACGAACACCGACGTCGAACTCGACAGGAAGTAGGTGCCGTTGGATCCGCCGAACATCGTGTCGGGGCCGCTGCCGCCAACGACGGTATTGCCTGCACCGCCATCAGCGATCAGGTCGGATCCGGAACCCGCGAAGATCATCGCGCCCGTTCCGCTTTCGCCAACCGAGTCGTTGCCGGTGCCGAGCCCGATCACGTCGCCCGTGCCCTGGGCGTAGATCAGGTCATTACCGCCGGTGGCGCCGATCGTGTTCTTGCCCGTGCCGCCGACGACGGTCCCACTGCCGTTCGCAAAGACCGTGTTGTTGCCGGCTTGCAGCGCGACATTATAGGTCGATCCGGTTCCCAGCGTGATGCTGTTGTTCCCGCCGGCGACTGCGATGTTGTCGGTCGTGCCAGGGGCGCCGGTGAAGGTCAGCCCGCCCGTTGCGGCAATGACGCTCTGCGAGCCGGTCGCCATGATCGTGACCGGGTTGGTGGAATTCACAACAGTGCCGTTGATCGGCGGCGAGGTCGAGTACGTTCCGCCGGCCGTGATAGTTTGCGTGCTTGATGACGCACTGGACGTAATCATGTCTGCGATCGATTGAGCGATCGTCTGGATCAGTGTCGGGGTCACCGCGTTGAAAGGGATCGAGTTACCAGTGTTTCCGCCGGTGACGGTAATTGCCATCGAGCTATCCATCCATGAATGCTACGTCAAAACGATTTAACCTGATGCACCGCACAAGACAATCGTTAATGCGCCTTAATCCGCGGTTTTCGTTCCGGTCTCAATCGTGAGATAATCAAAATGGTCATATGATGGGCGCTGCGGCCTAAGCCATGCACGGTTCGTTCCAAAAACAAGACATCGCAGTTCCGCGGCCATTTGGCGTTGGAATGTCAATGTGTTCTAACAGTGTGGTGTTGCGTGACCGCAACATCATGCATTTAGAGGATCAACCCTCCTAGGGCGGCGGCTTAGGTCGCGACCCCGACCGGCTTAGACCAGCGCCGGGGTGAAAATGTCAGAACGGTCTGACACGTGGTAGGAACGCCTTCTCGGTGGGCGGGTAGCGACTGGCGTGTTCAGGATTCCATTGCGTTGGAGATCAGCGGCCCAATTCGCTGCCGCGGTTGTTCTCAGCGTCGCCTTGTACTGGCTCGCTGTTCGTGGCACGGTGTCGCACATTGGCGGAGACACGACAGCGTATGAAGCTGTGGCGCGCGATCAGTTGGGGTGGAGTACCTTGTTCTCCACGCAGCGGCCTCCGCTTTACCCGTTGCTGATCCGTCTGTTCGGGTTCTCACGTCCACTGCTGGCAGCCTTCCAGTCTCTCGTCTGGGCTGCGGCCTGGGTGTTCTTCGCGGCGGTCTATTGGCGTCAGAACATCGTGCTGCTGGGGTTCGCGCTCTACGTGGCGCTCTATCCAGGCTTCGCGGCCTGGAACCACGTCCTGATGACCGAGTCGCTGGAAGTATCGTTCACCGCAATCGCCTTCGGCTTCCTGCTGCTGTTCCTCGATGGCCGGCGCATGGCACTGTGGGGCTTCATCCTGGTGATGACCTTTAAATGTAGCCTGCGCGGCTTCGATACCCTCATCGACTTGTCGCTCATTCCACTGATCGCCGGGTTCGCCCTATTCCGTCGCACCTCCTGGTTCACGGCCGCAACCGCCACCGTCGTATTCTTGGGCTGTTTCCTCTACCTCAACCGCGCGACCGGCACCCGCGCCGATGACGTGTGGTATTTCGCCTTGTTGGACACGATCGGCGTGCGGGTGCTGCCAAATCCGCCGATGCTCGCCTTCTTCGCCGCGCATGGCATGCCGGTGAACGAGGCGCTGCGATCCATGACCGGCCGCTGGGCTTACGAGGAGAACTGGCGGTTTTGGACTGACCCTGACCTTGCCGGCTTTCGCCAATGGCTGACTGCCCATGGCCGCGGAGTGCTCGCCGCCTATTTGTTCGCACATCCCGGCCGCACGCTCTATCTGTTCTGGCAGAATCTTGGCGAGGTATTCCAGGGCGACCGCTTTCGGCTCGGCTATTATTTTGATCCGGCCTACCGTTTCGACATTCCGATCTGGCCGCCGTATTGGACGGTTTACGCCGCTGGCTCGGCAGGGACTTTGGCGCTGACGGCAGGTTTGGCCGTCCGTCGCCTTTCCGCAGCGGCCGTTGTGCCGGCCGCGACGGCGATCTGGCTCTGGCTCAGCTTGGCCCCGATCGCGCTGGCCGCATTCTACGGCGATCCGATGGCGATCGATCGCCATTGTCTGCCAGTCTTGCTGCAGGCTGCACTGTCCGTGTTGCTGATGGTCCGTATCGGTGTCAGCGCGGCCGCAGGCCGGCAATCGAGCCCACGGCAAGGACAAGTTTCCGAGCAGCACGGGCATCCTTGACAGCACCCCAGTCGAAGACGACGAGGATGGGCGACCGGCCTGGAATCCTTCATGAACCGTCTTTCCGTCGTCATCCCGGTCTTCAACGAACGGCACAGCCTCCCGAAGATCCTGGTCAAGGTCATCCAGTCGCTGCCGTCGGTCGAGAAGGAGATCGTCATCGTCGATGATTGCTCGACGGATGGCACACGTGACTGGCTGAGGTCGATGTTTGGCGCCTGTGCCGGTATGGCGTCGGTCAACTCGACCGGAGAATTACTGATATCGCCCGATCCAACCGGAGTCCGGATACTGGCTTTGTTCCATCCCGTGAACCAAGGCAAGGGCGCCGCGCTTCGTACGGGTTTCAAGGCGTGCACAGGGTCGGTGCTGGTGATCCAGGATGCCGACCTGGAATATGACCCGGCGGATTGGGACCGGTTCTGGCCGTTGTTCGAAAACGATGTGGCAGACGTGGTCTATGGCACCCGGTTTATCACCACCTTGCCGCACAGATGCCTGTTCTATCACCACTACATCGCAAACAAGATCATATCGCTGATTTTCAGCATTCTTTATAATCAAATCCTGACAGACCTCGAAGTATGCTATAAGATGTTCAGGCGCGACGTGCTTGATTTGTTGACGCTGCGTAGCAATGACTTTGGGTTTGAGATTGAGTTTTCGGCCAACGTTGCCTTGAATAGGCGGCTACGTATTTATGAACTTGGCATCTCTTACTATGGACGCACCTATGATGAAGGTAAGAAGATCAACTGGAAGGACGGAGTGAAGGCTTTGTGGTACTTGCTTCGGTTCCGTGTGGCATGACTCCCGCAGTCCCACGCAGCCATTCCGGAGTCTGATCCCGCGTGAACGACACCGATCTGAGCCTTCCGAATGCGGCCCTGGACGCAGTCTGCGCCCCCGAACTTGACCCGCTTTTCTGGCGCTCCGAACGGGCCGGCGTGGACAGCGCCTGGTATGGCCACGTTCCTTTCGCGCACTGGATCGTCCGCAACGCGGCGCCGCGTTGCATCGTCGAACTGGGGACTCATAACGGGGTGTCATACTCCGCCTTCTGCCAGGCGGTACAGCGCGATGGCTTGGCCACGCTGTGCTACGCCGTGGACACCTGGCAGGGGGACGAGCACGCCGGCTTCTACGGCGACGACGTGTTCAACGAGTTCCGCGGGTTTCACGACGCACGGTTCTCCGCCTTCTCCACGCTGATCCGCCGTACCTTCGACGATGCGCTCGAACTAATTCCCGATGGCTCGGTTGACCTCCTGCATATCGACGGCGGGCATACCTACGAAGCGGTCGAGCACGACTTCACCTCTTGGCGGCCCAAGCTGTCGGTGAGTGCGGTCGTACTGTTCCACGACATCAATGTTCGCGAGGGCACGTTTGGCGTGTGGCGGCTGTGGGACGAGTTGCAGCAGCACTACCCGCATTTCGAGTTCATGCATTGCTACGGCCTCGGCGTGCTCTGCGCCGGGGTGGAACCGCCGCCCCGTGTGCGCGCCCTGTTTGCGGCAACAAACGGGCAATCCGCGGCGGCCGTGCGCGAGCGATTCGCGCAACTGGGTGAGCGCTGCATGTTCGAGGCCCAGACCCGCCTGTTGCACCGCCGCTTGCTGGAGTCGCACGAAAAGGAGCTTGCCGCCTTCCGGCAGCGCCAGGCCGACGGCGTGCGTATTCAGGAGGAGATCGATCGCGAACGGGGAGAGCACTTCCAGGAGCGGGCGAAGCTGCGCGCGGAGGCGGGGGAGCTGGCCGCATCCCACAGCCAACTTCAGGCCGCCTTGGCAGTCGAGCAGGACCATGTCGCCAGGCTGATGGCCGCCTTGGCAAGCGAAACCCGGCACCGTGCCGCCGCGGAAGCGGCCACGACCGCTGTTCTCACCTCCACGATGTGGAAGGCCACCAGCCCGATCCGGGCCGGGCTGGCCCGGGTGCCACGCAAGCTGCGGCGCCCGCTCCTGAATGTGGCCCGGTCGGGCTGGCGGATGGTGACTCCCAAGATTGACCGGACCGCGGCGCCAGCGGCCTTGCCAGCCTTGCCCATGACGGATGCTGTCCCGGCGCAGGCGCCCGCGGCACCGGTCGCGGTTGCAATCGCGGCTGACGTGACACGCATCTGCTACATCAGCGGGGAGCCGGATACGCCCGGCACCATCTATCGCGTGGACCAGTTTGCCGAGGCCAGCCGTGCCGCCGGGGCGCAGGTGCATGTTCTGCGGATCGAAGACATCGCCGATCGGCTTGGCGCTCTCGGCCCGGTGGACATCTTCGTCGTCTGGCGCGCGACATGGACCGAAGACCTGGCGCGGCTGGTGGCTTACGCGCGAGACCACCGTGCCCGGATCGTGTTCGACATCGACGACCTGATGGTTGACCCGGCGCTCGCGAAGATCGAGCTCATCGACGGCATCCGCACCCTCAACCTGACCGAGGCGGAGGTAAAGGAGCATTATACCAGGATCAATCGCGCCATGATGGAGGCGGAGTTCTGTTCGGCCTCCACCCACGAATTGGCTGGCCACATGCGGCGGTTTGGCAAGGCTGCCCTCACGCTGCCCAACGGCTTCAGCAGCGAAACCCTCCGGGTCAGCCGGCGGGCGGCGCGAACGCGTTGCGTGGCAGAGCCTGATGGCCTGATCCGTCTCGGCTATGCGGGCGGCTCGCGCACTCACCAGCGCGACTTTGCTCAGATCGCCAGCGTTCTGTCCGGCGTGCTGCGGGACCACCCGCAATGCCGGCTGGTGCTATTTCGCACTGCCGCGATGCTGCCATTGGTCGAGCTGGAGGAATTCCCGGAGCTGCAAGCGGCCGCCGGGCAGATCGAGTGGCGGGAACTGGTGTCATTGCCGGGCCTGCCGGAGGAGCTTGCGCGGTTCGATATCAATCTCGCCCCTCTGCAACTCGGCAACCCATTCTGCGAGGCGAAAAGCGAGCTGAAGTATTTTGAGGCCGCAGTGGCAGGCGTGTGCACCATCGCGTCGCCGACCGGCCCTTATGCCCGTGCCATTCGCGACGGGGTGACCGGCTTCCTCGCCGCCGGGCCGGCGCAATGGGATGCCGTCATCCGCAAGTTGCTCGCCGATGCCGAACTGCGTCAGACCGTCGCCCGGGCCGCCCTGAACGAGGTGCTATGGACCTATGGTCCGGACCGCCGCGCCCAGATGATGCACCGGCTGATCACGCATTGGCGTGATGGTCCCGGCGACCTGCGGAGTGCGATTGACGGCTTCGTGCTCGAACTCCCGCAGGTCTCCGGCCACCGCCGGGTTCTTGCGCCCCTGCCGAAATCCGAAACGGTGCTGTCGATCGATCATCTCGGGGAGGCGGCCGTCACCGTCGTCATACCGCTCTATAACTACGAGCAGACGGTGATTGAGGCTTTGGAGTCGGTCAGGCAGCAAACCTTGTACCCCCTCGACCTAGTGATCGTGGATGACGCATCCACCGACGCGTCGCTGGAGAGGGCGCTGGACTGGGTGCGTGCCCACCCGAGCCGGTTCAACCGGGTGCAGATCCTCCGCAACCTGGCCAATTCTGGTCTGGCTGCGACCCGCAACGCAGCCTTCTCGGCGGCGGAGACGCCGTATGTCTTGCCGCTTGACCCGGACAACTCGCTGCGCCCGCGCTGCTGCGAGGCGCTTCTGACCGCGCTGGATGCAAGCCCGGCCGCGTACGCCTATCCGGTCATCCAGGAATACGGCGGCCGGACCGGCCTGATCGGCGCCGCGCCCTTCGACCCCAGCCGGCTGATCGGCGGGAATTTCATCGACGCGATGGCCCTGGTCCGCAAGAGCGCGTGGAGCGCGGTGGGCGGCTACGAACCGATGTCCGGCTGGGAGGACTACGATTTTTGGTGCGCAATGACGGAGATGGGATTGGCCGGGCTTTGCCTGGGCGGCGCGGCTTTGGCGGACTACCGGGTGCACGAAGCATCGATGCTGCATCAAGTGACTGACCAGGTAGCGACCAAACAGGCCATCATTGCGGCCATCCAGCAGCGGCATGCCTGGGTCCGCGTGACCCGGCCTGTCGAGCTGCCTTCCGCCGCCACGCCTTTCGATAGCGATGGGACAGCTTGCTTGTCCTGATTACCGTGCTTCGCTAGCGTCGGGAGGCAGGAGAAGCAGGCCATGATCACCACCACCAGACGTGCCATGATGTCGGCCGCCGCTTTGGCCGCGACTGCACCGGGGATACTGCTTCGCAAGGCTAACGCGCAGGACGCACCCAAGCGCGGCGGCACGCTGATCAGCCTACTGACGCCCGAGCCGCCGATCCTGATCCCCGGCGTGAACAGCCAAGGGCCGACGCTGATCGTCATCTCCAAGATGTATCAGAGCCTGCTGGAGTTCTCCCCGAAGCTGGAGCCAAAGCCGCTGCTGGCCAAGTCATGGGAGCTGTCGGACGACAAGAAGAGCTACACGTTCCACCTACAGGACAACGTGAAGTTTCATGACGGCACGCCGATGACGGCGGACGACGTGATCTTCTCAGTGATGAAGTTCCACTTCGACCTGGCACCCCGCGCGCGCGGCGTTTTCAGCAAGATCAAGTCCGCCACTGCGCCCGATCCGCACACCGTTGTCTTCACGCTCGATGCGCCGTTCGACCCTTTCCTGCTGATGTTCGACGTGACGTCGGTCGCGATCATGCCGAAGCACATCTATGAAGGTACTGATTATCGCAACAACCCGGCCAACCAGAAGCCGGTCGGCACCGGGCCATTCCAGTTTGCCGAATGGCCGCGCGGCAACTACATCAGCCTCAAGCGGTTCGACGATTATTGGAAGCCCAGCGAACCCTACCTCGACGGCATCACCTACCGCATCGTGCCAGACAGCCAGAGCCGCGCGCTCGCGTTGCAGACCGGGCAGGTGATGATGTCGGCCGCCAGCGACATCGAGCCGTTCGACGTGCCGCGCTTCGAAAGCTTGCCGAACCTGAAGGTGGAGACGGCGGGCTGGGAGTATTTTTCGCCGCTGATGTGGGTGGAGCTGAACCACCGGGTCAAGCCGCTGGACGATGTGCGCGTGCGGCAGGCGATGAGCCTGGCGCTTGACCGCGACTTCATTCAGCGCCGCCTGTGGTTCGGCATCGGCAAGCAAGCCCGCGGCCCTGTCGCATCCACGACGCGGTTCTTCGATCCGTCATTGCCTCCGCTGGGCCACGATTTGAAGAAAGCGCTAGCGCTTCTGGACGAAGCCGGCCTGAAGCCCGACGCAAACGGCGTCCGGTTCAAGATCCGCCACTTAGTGCTTCCCTATGGGGAGGTCTGGTCCCGCCTGGCGGAGTATTTCCGCGCGACGATGAAGCAGATCGGCATCGAGGTATCGCTCGAAAGCACCGACACCGGCGGTTGGGCCCGGCGTTTGTCCGATTGGGACTACGACACGTCGATAAACTTCCTCTACCAATATGGCGACCCGACCTTGGGGGTGGAGCGCACCTACGTCTCGACCAACATCCAGAAGATCGTCTTCACCAACACCGGCGGCTACGTGAACCCGGAGGTGGACAGGCTGTTCGCCGAAGCGCGAAACGGCGCGGATCGGGCCGAGCGCGAGAAGGCGTTCTACGCCGTGCAGAAATTGCTGGTCGAACAGATCCCGCAGATTTGGCTGATGGAGATGTCGTTTCCCACCATCCACGACACCAAGGTGAAGAACCTCATCACGACCGGCACCGGCATCCACGCGCCGTTTGACGGCGTTTCGATCGGTTAGGGTCGGCCTATTGGCCGGCTTCTCACCCAACCCTCTCCCTCCGGGTAAAGGGTAGCGCCGGATGATCCGCCTTGCCCGTTTCCTGGCCGCGCGCCTGGTGAAGATGGTGATCGTCATCTTCGCCATCGTTTGCGTGAACTTCCTGCTCATCCACGCCGCCCCCGGTGACCCGGCGAGCGTCATCGCCGGCCAATCCGGCGCCGCCGACGCCAAGTTCGTCGAGCAATTGCGCCATGAGTTCGGCCTGGACAAACCGCTTTCGACCCAGCTTTGGCTCTACGTGTCGTCCATCGCGCGCGGCGATCTCGGTATCTCGCACAACCAGCAGCGCACCGTGCTGAGCCTGATCCTGGAGCGATTGCCAGCCACGTTGCTGCTGACCATTACCGCCTTCGGGTTCGCACTGGCCGCGGGGATCGCCCTCGGCGCAGCCGCGGCGGCCAGGGTCGGCACTTGGGCTGACAGCATCATCACCGTGCTGGCGCTCGGCTTCTACGCCACGCCGATCTTCTGGGTCGGGCTGATGCTGGTGCTGATCTTCAGCGTCTGGCTCGGCTGG
>CAZZVB010000045.1:0-23363 GCA_964657445.1 uncultured Burkholderiaceae bacterium
CGACCAGCGCCCGCATCACCGGGTGCTCCGGGCTGAACGTCTGCAGCAGCACGCGGCCGGGCGCCTCCGCCCGGCCGGCGCGGCCGGACACCTGGTGCAGCAACTGCACCGTCCGCTCCGCCGCACGCAGGTCGCCGCCGGCCAGGCCGAGGTCGGCGTCCACCACCCCAACCAAGGTCAGATGCGGGAAGTGCCAGCCTTTGGCGACGATCTGGGTGCCGATGATCAGGTCCACCTCCCGCGCGGTGATCGCGTGCGCGGCGGCAGCGGCGGCGTTCGGCCCGGGCATGGTGTCGCTCGCCATCACCAGCACCCGCGCCTCGGGGAACAGTGCAGCGGCCTCCTCGGTGATCCGCTCCACGCCGGGCCCGATCGGCACCAGGCTGTCTTCGGCCTGGCACACCGGGCACGCGGGCGGGATCGGCTCTGAATGGCCGCAATGGTGGCAGGTGAGCTGGCGGCGGGCACGGTGTTCCACCAGCCAGGCGGTGCAATTGGGACACTGCATGCGATGTCCACACGTCCGGCACAGCGTCAGCGGCGCGTATCCGCGCCGGTTGAGGAACAGCATCGCCTGCTCCCCCCGCGCGATCGTCGCCCTGATCCCGGCCACCAGCGGCTCGGCCAGGAAGCGGCCTCGCGGCGGCGGATCCTCCCGCAGATCAAGCGTCTCGACCGTGGGTAGCTTGGCCCCACCGTGCCGGGCCGCCAGCCCGAACTGGCGGTAGCGACCCGCCTCTACATTGGCGAGCGTTTCCAGGCTGGGGGTGGCCGACACCAGAATGGCCGGGGCGGCGGACAGGCGGGCGCGCACCACCGCCATGTCCCGCGCGTGATACACCACGCCGTCCTCCTGCTTGAACGCGGTCTCGTGCTCCTCATCCACCACCAATAGGCCCAGATCGGGGAACGGCAGGAACAGGGCGGAGCGGGCGCCCACTACGACGGCGGCGCCGCCCTCCGCCACGGCGCGCCAGGTCAGCCGCCGGGTGCGGGACGGCAGGTCCGAATGCCACACCGCCGGGGCGGTGCCGAAGCGTGCGGTGAAGCGGTCCAGCCATTGCGACGACAGCGCGATCTCCGGCAGCAGCACCAGCGCCTGCCGCCCGGCGGCGACGCACTCGGCCACCGCCTCCAGATACACCTCGGTCTTGCCCGACCCGGTCACGCCATCCAGCACGGTCACGCTGAACGCCTGGTCCCGAACGGCCTGCCGAAGCGCGGTCGCGGCCTCGGCTTGTTCCGGCGACAACGCCGGGCCGGCGCGCAGGACATCCGGGAGTTGGAACGGCGGGGCCGCGGGTAGGATGGTCGGCACCAGCAGCCCGGCATCCGCCATGCCGCGCACCACGCCGGAGGACACGCGCGCGTCGCGGCCGATCGCCGACCCAGGGCGCGGCACACGGTCCGCCATCAGCGCCACGACCCGGCGCCGGGCCTGCGTCAGCTTCGTGTCCGGCGGGATATCCGCCAGGCTCCAGCCGGCCTGCGGCACCGGCGGCGTCAGTGCGTTGATCCGCAACGCCATCGCCAGCACCTCGCCGGGTGCGGCCAGCGTGTAGCCGGCCACCCAATCGATGAAGCGCCGCAGCGCTGGCTGCATCGGCGGCGCGTCCAGCCGAGTGTCCACCGGCTTCAGCTTGGCGGCAGGCACCGGGTCACCCATCCCCGTGTCCCACACCACCCCCACCTCCGCCCGCCGGTTCAGCGGCACCAGCACCAGGTCGCCGGGCAGCAGCTCCATCCCGTCGGGCACGGCGTAGTCGAACGGGCCGGCGAACGGATATGGCAGCAGCACCGGAACCCGCTTCCGGGCCGGACCGCTCGCCGGTAGGGTGGCATCAAGTCCGAGATCGAGAAGGGGCAAATGCATGGCGCAACGGGTGGATACCATGAGAACGCCGATCAAGCCTTGCCCCCCCGCAACCGCCTCCCGCTGACCGGGGCGAAGCGGGAGGTGGATGGCGATGCCGTCGCCACCTTCCTCCGCGCCAACCCCGGCTGGCTGACCGAAAATCCCGATCTCTACCGCGTGCTGCACCCGCCGCGCCGCCTGCATGGCGAACGACTGGCCGACCACATGGCTGCGATGCTGGCGCAGGAGCGTGCGCACGCCCGCGCCGAATGCGCCCGCGCCGATTCCGTGCTCGCCGCCGGACGGGCCGCGGCCGGCCTGGCGGTGCGCGTGCAGGACGCCGTGCTGGCGCTGATCCGCGCCCCCGACCCGGTCGAATTCGTACAGGCCGAGCTACCGGCCCTGCTGGATGTGGACGCCGCCAGCCTGTGCGCCGACGTCGGCGGCTTCGGTGCCCGCCTGCTGCCGGCGGGAACGCTGAAACGCCTGCTCGGGCGGAGGGACGTGGTGTTCCGGGAGAACCCCGGCGAGGTGGCGTTGCTGCATGGCGCCGCCGCGCCCCTGGCCCGGGTGGATGCGCTGGTGCGTGTGGGCAACTCCACGCTGCTGGCGCTGGCCTCGCGCGACCGGTCCCGCCTGCATCCCGGCCAGGGTGTGCGGCCGCTCGCCTTCCTGGGCCGAGCGGTCGCCGCCGCGTGCGAGCGATGACCGGCGAGGCTGCCCGCGTCGCCTTCCTGGCCTGGCTGGAGCAGGAACGCCGCGCCTCGCCCTTGACAGTGCGGGAGTATGGCCGCGACCTGGCCGAATACCTGGGGTTCCTGGTGCAGCACCTCGGCGGCGAGCCCGATCTGGCGGCGCTGGCGGCCGTGTCGCAGGCGGATGTGCGCGCCTGGCTGGCGAACCAGGTCGCGAAAGGCCAGCGCAACGGCACGCGGGCGCGCCATTTGTCGGCGGTGCGTTCGTTCTACAAATACCTGGCGCGGCGGCACGGCGTGTCCAACCCAGCGCCGGGTCTGCTCGCCACGCCGAAGGCCCGCGCGCCCATTCCCAAGGCGCTCGCCCCCGCGGCTGCGCGCGGCGTGGCGGAAGATTGCGGCGAGGTTTCGGACGACCCGCATATCCAGGCCCGCGACACGGCGCTGTTCACCCTGCTGTACGGCTGCGGCCTGCGCATCGCCGAAGCGCTGGCGCTAGACGTGCGCGACTGGCCCGGCGGCGGCGCATTGCGCGTGACCGGCAAGGGCAGCAAGGAGCGTCTGGTGCCAGTGCTGCCCGCGGTCCGCGCCGCGCTGGACGCATGGCTGGCGTTGCACCCATCCGCTGCCGACCCGGCGGCGGCGCTGTTCCCCGGCGCCCGCAGCAAACGCCTGAATGCCGGCGTGGCGCAACGCACGATGCGCGCCTATCGCCGCCTGGCCGGCCTGCCGGAGCATGCGACGCCGCACGCGCTGCGCCACTCCTTCGCGACGCACCTGCTGGCGGGCGGCGCCGACCTACGCTCCATCCAGGAACTGCTCGGCCACGCCAGCCTGTCCACCACCCAGCGCTACACGGCAGTGGACGAGGCCGGACTGCTGGCGGTGTTCCATGCCTCGCATCCAAGGGCGAGCTAGCGGCGGTCCCTCCCTGTGAAGGAAGAGGGCCAGCCGCTACATCTGCGCGGTTAGCATCTGTCTTTCCGTCGATTGTCTTTAGAAGACGCCAACTCGTGCTTCTCGGAAAATTCGTGCAGCGGCACTCGCTTCGGGCCAGAATTGCCGCATGCAGGATGTGACGATCGCGCGCGTCGATGCGCCGGATGACGAGGTGCGGCTGCTCATCGGCGAACTCGAAGCCGTGCTGTCGGCCGAGTACGCGCCGGAGCAGCGCCACGGGCTGTCCATCGAGGCTATCTTCAACTCAGGCGTCCGCTTCTTCGTGGCTCGCGTCGGCGGCCAGCCGGCGGGTTGCTGCGGCGTCGCCTTGTTCGACGGATTCGCCGAACTGAAGCGGATGTACGTGCGCCCGGCGCAGCGAGGGACCGGCGTGGCGCAGGTGCTCCTGGCCCGAGTGGAGGCGGAGGTCCGGCAGGCCGGGCTATCGCGGCTGCTGCTCGAAACCGGCGATAAGCAGCACGCAGCGATCCGGATGTACGAACGTGCCGGCTTCACCAGGTGCCAGGTTTTTGGCGCCTACGCTGCCATGCCGCCGAACGAGATCGAAACGAGCGTCTTCATGGAAAAGCAAATCTGATTGCTTGCCAGCACCGGGCCCGGCGAAAGGGCCGTCCTCAGCCTGGTCGCGCGCCACGTATCTCGGAAGTCTCGCCGGATCGTCGTCAACGATCTCGGCCTCGTCCGCCATCCTGCCTTCCGCCGCGATCGCAGCCCCCTGGCCGCTGCCGGGTCACCGCCCTATAAGCGCGGCCATGATCCTGGTTACCGGCGGCGCCGGCTTCATCGGCTCCAACCTCAGCGCGGCCCTCGCTCAGGCCGGACAGGAGGTCGTGGTGGTGGACTGGCTCGGCCGCGAGGGGAAATGGCGCAACCTGGCGTCCCACCCGCCAGCCACGCTGCTGCAACCCGATGCTCTGGAGCCATTCCTCGCCAGCGACCCGCCGCTCGAGATGGTGTTCCATCTCGGCGCCATCAGCGAGACCACCGCGACCGACGGCGACCTGGTTTGGATGACCAACGTGGAGCTGTCGCTGATGCTGTGGCGCTGGTGCGCGGCGAACCGGGTGCGGATGGTGTACGCCTCCTCCGCCGCGACCTACGGCGACGGATCGGCCGGGTTCGAGGACGATATCGACGCGCTCGCCACGCTCAAGCCAAAGAACCTCTATGGCTGGAGCAAGCATGCGTTCGACAGGCGCGTGGCACACCTGCTCAAGACCGGCGCGCCCCGGCCGCCGCAATGGGCCGGCCTCAAGTTCTTCAACGTGTATGGGCCGAACGAGTACCACAAGGGCCGCATGGTTTCCGTCGTGAAGGTCAAGCATGACGATGTGCTCGCCGGGCACGCGCCCAAGTTGTTCCGCTCGGACGACCCGGCGGTGCCCGACGGCCAGCAGATGCGTGATTTCATCTGGGTCGGCGACGTGGTGGACGTGATGCTCTGGCTGCTGGCGCACCCCGGCGTGAACGGGCTGTTCAACGTGGGCACCGGCCAGGCACGGTCCTACCAGCACCTGGCCGAGGCGGTCTGCCGCGCCGCCCAGATGCCGGAGCGGGTGGAGTTTATCGACATGCCGCAGGCCCTGCGCGGCAGCTATCAATCGTTCACCCAGGCGAGTACGGACCGGCTTCGCGCCGCCGGCTATGACGGGCAGTTCACCGGGCTGGAGGAAGGCGTGCGCCGCTACATCGTGGACTATCTGGCGACGCCGGATCCCTACCTGTGATCCCCGTCCTGCTGTTCCCGCAATTCGACCCGACGCTGATCCAGATCGGGCCGTTCGCCATCCGCTGGTACGCGCTCGCCTATATCGGCAGCCTGCTGCTGGGCTGGCGCATCATGCGCCGCCTGGTGCTGCGGGCGCCGGCGGTGGCGACGCAGGAGCAGACGGACGATTTCCTGACCTGGGCCACGCTCGGCGTCGTGCTCGGCGGCCGGCTGGGCTACGTGTTATTCTATCAGCCGTCGCGCTTCTTCGCCGAGCCGGCATCCATCTTCGCCGTCTGGCAAGGCGGCATGAGCTTCCACGGCGGCGCGCTGGGCGTCGTCGTGGCGCTGATAATCTTCTGTTATCGCCAGCGCATCCCGCTGCTCGGCTTCGCGGACCGGATCGCCGTGGTGACGCCGATCGGGCTCGGCTTCGGCCGCATCGCCAACTTCATCAACGGGGAGCTATGGGGCCGGCCCGCGCCGGACTGGCTGCCCTGGGCGATGATCTTTCCGCAGGCCGGGCCGGAGCCGAGGCACCCGAGCCAGATCTACCAGGCGCTGATGGAAGGGCTGATCCTGTTCCTCCTGCTCTGGCTGCTCGCCCGGCGCGAGTGGATCCGCGCGCGGTTCGGCTTCCTGACCGGCGTGTTCCTGGTCGGCTATGCCGTGGCCCGCAGCACGGGGGAGCTGTTCCGTCAGCCCGATGCCTTCCTCGGTTTTCTGTTTGAGGGCCTGACCATGGGTCAGTTGCTATCGCTGCCGATGCTGGTCGCAGGGGTGATCATGATGGTCCGCGCCCACCCCCGCGCCGTACTGGCGGAGCCGACGCGCGCTTGATGGCCAAGCCTTGATCGAGCGCCTGGACGTGTTCATGGCTCGCGCCAACGCCGCCTACTACGCCAGCCACGACCCCTTCGCCGACTTCACCACCGCGCCCGAAATCAGCCAGGCCTTCGGGGAAGTGTTGGGCGCCTGGGGGGCCGTCACGTGGGAGCAGATGGGCCGTCCGGCCCCGGTGATCCTTGCCGAGGCAGGCCCTGGCCGCGGCACCCTGATGGCCGATGCGCTGCGTGCGATCGGCAAGGTCGCTCCCGCATTCCGGGCGGCGCTGCGGGTGCACCTGGTGGAGACATCGCCAAGGCTGCGTGCGATCCAGGCGGCGGCTGTGCCGGGCGCGACGTGGCATGACCGGGTGGAGGACCTGCCGGGTGGCCCGCTGATCCTGCTGGCGAACGAGTTTTTGGATGCGCTCCCGATACGGCAGTTCGTCACCCGGGCAGGACGGCCGATGGAGCGATTCGTCGAGGATGGGCGATGGGTGGAACAGCCTGAAGAATTCGGCGTAGCCGCAGATGCTGACCAGATCTGGGAGGTTCGTGACCCGTCCCTAGCAATGCACTTGGGGCAACGGCTGCGTGGAACGCCGGGAGTGGCGCTGGTGATGGATTACGGCCCCCTCGCCAGCGGCCCAGGCGACAGCCTGCAGGCCTTGCGCGACGGCAAGCCCGCCGATCCGCTGGCGGATCCAGGGTCCGCCGACCTGACCGCCCATGTCGATTTCGTGGCCTTCGCCCAGCAGTCCGGGCTGCCGTATCATGGCCCGCTACCGCAAGGAAAATTCCTCACCCGGCTCGGGCTGTTCGCACGGATCAACCGGCTGGCCACCACGCAGCCGGTGCGCGAGGCGATGCGGCTGACCGAGGCGGGGCGGCGGCTGGCCGAACCAGACCGGATGGGGGCATTGTTCAAGGCCATGGCATTGACGTCACCAGGCTTGCCCACGCCCGCCGGGTTCGAAGCCGAGGACGTACGATGACGCCGCATCTGCGCGACGGCGCGCTGGCCGCGCCGCACGGCTTCTTCACGCGGCAGGGCGGCGTCTCCATCGGCCCGTTCGCCAGCCTCAACTGCAGCGTGTCGAGCGCAGACGACCCGGCCAATGTCGCCGAGAACCGCCGCCGCGCCCTCGCCGTCACGGGGGCGGCCGCGATGGTGGGCGTCACGCAGGTGCACGGCGCCGATGTCGCCGTGGTGTACGAGCCATGGCTGCCCGGCGCAGGGCCGCGCGCGGATGCGATGGTGACGCGGCGATCCGGCGTGGCGCTCGGTATCATCACCGCGGACTGTGCCCCGGTGCTGTTCGCAGCGCCCGGCGTGGTCGGCGCCGCCCATGCCGGCTGGCGCGGCGCGGTCGCCGGGGTGCTGGAAGCCGTGATCGCGGCCATGGGCGGCCGCGGCGTGCATGCCGCTATCGGCCCCTGCATCGGCCCGGACTCGTACGAGGTCGCGGCCGACCTGCGCTCCGCCGTCCTGGCCCGCGATCCCGCGGATGCCGGTTTCTTTGCCGATGGCCGCCCGGGACACTGGCTGTTCGACCTGCCCGGATACTGCGCGGCACGGCTTCGCGCCGCGGGCGCCAGCGTCACCGTGCTCGGCGCCGACACGCTGCCCGACGAGGCCCGCTTCTTCAGCCATCGCCGCCGCACGCTTGCCGGCGGCGGCCCGATCGGCCATCAGATTTCCATTATCGCATGTCCCTAGCCCGTATCCTCCCGCTGCTGTGCCTGGCGGCCCTTTCGGCATGCGGCGACCTGCCGCAACCCTTCCTCGGCCGCCCCGGCGCCACGGCGGAGCGCCTGTCCCTGCCGCCCCCGTCGCGGCTGGCAATTCCGCTGCCCACGTCCTCGCTGCTGACGGATAGCGCCGCCAAAGCCTGGTCCGACGCCCTGGCCGACGCACTGGTCGCGCAGGAGCTGCCGGCCTTCTCCACCACCGCGGCCCGGCCCGGTGACTGGCACCTGATCCTGACGGCCGAGATCGAGAACGGGTCCGTCGTGCCCACCTACACCGTTGCGGACCCGCGCGGTCACCCGATGGGCTCCAGCGAAGGGCCGGCCGTTCCCGCGCAGGATTGGGCAGCCGGCCAGCCCGCGACGCTGCAGGCCGCCGCCAACGCCGTGGCGCCCAAGGTGATCGCGCTGCTCAGCGGGATCGAGGCGCGGCGGGAGATGAGCGACCCGAAAAGCCTGCTCAACCGGCCGCCGGTCATCTACTTCAAAGGCGTCACCGGCGCACCGGGCGACGGCAACGCGGCCCTTGCCCGCCAGATGCAGACCAGGCTGCCGAACCTCGGCGACCTCGTGCAGGACAATCCGAAAGGCGCGGATTTCAGCGTGGCCGGCGTGATCAAGACTGCACCCGGCGCCAACAAGACCGAACGGATCGAGATCCAATGGATCGTCAACGACGCGCGCGGCAACGAGACCGGACGCGTGCTGCAGATCAACGAAGTCGCGCCGGGCTCGCTCGACACCTACTGGGGCGAGGTCGCCATCGTGGTCGCCAGCGAGGCGTCCGGAGGCGTGCATGAGGTCATCACCAACGCAACAGGCCGCGGTGCCGCTCCGGCCAATGCCCCCGCCGACGCTCCGGGGAAGACATCGTCCCTGATCAAGTCAGGTGGATGACAGATGAGTGAACGGTTGCTAGAACCCGGCATCGCTCCTGGAGCAGGATACGCCTCCTATGAAAATCGTCGCCTGCAATAGCAATCGGGCGCTGTCGGAGGCCGTTGCCGCAAACCTCGGCATCCCGCTGACCCGGGCTTCGATCCGGCGTTTCGCGGATATGGAGGTGTTCGTCGAAATTCACGAGAACGTCCGCGGTGAGGACGTCTTCGTGCTGCAATCCACTTCCTATCCCGCCAACGACAACCTGATGGAGCTGCTGATCACGCTGGATGCGCTGCGCCGGTCGAGCGCGCGCCGGGTGACCGCAGTCATGCCGTATTTCGGCTACGCCCGGCAGGACCGTAAGACCGCCGCCCGCACCCCGATCTCCGCCAAGCTGGTTGCCAACCTGATCACCCAGGCTGGCGCCAACCGCGTGCTGACGCTGGATCTGCATGCCGGGCAGATCCAGGGGTTCTTCGACATCCCCGTGGACAACCTCTACGCCGCCCCGCTGTTCACCACCGACATCCAGGAACGCTTCGCCGGGCGGGAGCTGATGATCGTCTCCCCCGACGTTGGCGGCGTGCTGCGCGCCCGCAACCTGGCGTCCCGGTTGAACTGCGAGCTGGCCATCATCGACAAGCGGCGGGAGCGCGCCGGCGTGTCGGAGGTGATGAATATCATCGGTGAGGTCGAGGGCTTCGACTGCATCCTGGTGGACGACATCTGCGACTCCGGCGGCACGCTGTGCAATGCGGCCGCCGCGCTCAAGAAGGAAGGGGCGCGCTCCGTCAGCGTCTATGTCACGCACGGGGTGTTGTCGGGCGGCGCAGTGGCGCGGATCAGCGCGGCGCCGATCGACATGATGACCATCACCGACAGCATCGAGCCGACGGAGGCCGTGCGTGGTGCGCCCAATCTGCGGACCTTCACCATCGCGCCGCTTCTGGCCGAAGCCATGCGCCGTATCAACGATGAGAGCAGCGTCAGTTCGCTGTTCGATTAGCGGAGCCCGCCATGAAGCTTTACTACTCGCCCGGCGCCTGCTCGCTCGGTATCCACGTGCTGCTCGAGGAAGTCGGCAAGCCTTACGAGACCGAGCTGATCAATGTGCGCGAAGGGGTGCAGTTCCAGCCCTATTTCACCGCGGTCAGCGCCAAATCCAAGGTGCCTGCCTTGCGCCGCGATGACGGCAGCGTGCTGACCGAATACGGCGCCATCGCCACCTACATCGCCCGCACGAACCCCGAAGCCAAGCTCATGCCCGGTGATGTGGACTCCGAAATCAGGGCGATCGAGGCGATGGATTACATCGTGGCCACCGTGCACATGCAGGGCTTCACCCGCGTCGCGCGTCCCGGCAATTTCTCGCCGAACGAGGCGGACAAGGATGCGGTGCAGGCCCGTGGCCGCGAGATCTACGCCAAGGGGCTCGGGCTGCTGAACGAGACGCTGCACGGGAAGGATTGGCTCGCGGGCGAGTATTCGATTGCCGACAGCGCGCTGTTCTACGTGGCGAACTGGGCGCCGCGCGCCGGCGTCGAGCTGCCGGCCCATATCGCCGCCCACTTCGCCCGCATGAAGGCGCGGCCGGCGGTGCATCGCGCGCTGGTGGCCGAAGGGCTGCACAGCTGACCATTCCGGCGCGGGCGTTCTGGTATCTCCGGCACGGTGAGACCGACTGGAACGCGCAGGGGCTCAGCCAGGGCAAGATCGACATCCCGCTGAACGCCACCGGCATCGCCCAAGCCGCCGCCGCCGCGCAAACGCTGCGCAGCCGCGGCATCGTGACCATCGTCAGCTCCCCGTTGTCGCGCGCCCGCGACACCGCTGCCATGGTGGGCGAGGTGCTTGGCTTGCCGGTCACGGTGATCGATGACCTGCACGAGGTCGCGTTCGGCGTGCACGAGGGCACCGCCCAGAGCGGCGACTGGTTCCCGGCCTGGATCGCAGGCCAGTACACGCCGGAGCGTGGCGAGAGCTTTGCCGAACTCCGCACCCGCGCGGCCCGCGCCTTGACGGAGGCGCTGACCTATCCGCCGCCGGTTCTCGTCGTCGCCCATGGCGCCCTGTTCCGCGCTATTCGCGCCGAAATGGGCCTGGAGATCGACAGCCGCACCCCCAACGCGGCACCCTTGTTCTGCGAACCTGGCGACCCCTGGACGATCACGGCCGTCTAAGCGGCCACGACGACGTCTGGCACGGCGGGTTTTATGCCGCGGTTTTGCGCGTGAAGTAGATCGATCCGACCAGGACTACGATCAGCACGGCCAGCACGCCCAGCTCGATCATCGATGACTGAAACAGCGGCAGGTTGTCCGGCGTCCAGTTTTTCGCCTGGGTGATCTGCGACGTTTCGAGCGTGATCACCAGGATACGCCGGATGCAGGCGATCAGGGCGACGATGAGGAACGGTTCGCACACCAGCGTGCCGCTGCGGATCGAAGCGTGCACCGTGTGCAGGATTTCGACCAGCATCAGCACGAACAGCAGCCGGTCGATGATCTCGAAGATCGCGTCGTTGTGGGCGATATCGATCGCCCCGGCATAGAGCAAGGTCAGCGAGCCGATCAGCGCCAGCGCCAGCGCCAGCACCAGCATGGCCCCGATCACGACGTAAACCGCCTGCTCCGAGCGCTTGATGAAGCTGGCGCTGACGCGTAGCCAGCGTTCCTGCACCCGTTGCTCGCCTACCAGTTCGTCTTCGCCATCTGCCATCCGGATACCCCGCCGCGCCGCTCGATCTACGAGCGCTTGCGGTCTGAGAATAGCACGCGCTCGGCGATCAGGCCCTCGATTTCATCGCCGGAGTAGCCGTGTTCCGCCAGCACGGCCGCCCCATCCTGTCCGAAGCGCGGCGGGGCCGAGCGTGTGCCGCCCGGCGTGCGGCTGAGCTTGATGGGGGTGCCGAGCGCCCGATAGCCGTCTTTCTCCGTGATCATGCCGCGGGCGGCTGTGTGCGGCGCCGCAAGCGCTTCGTCCACGTTCTGCACCGGGCCGGCCGGCAGGCCGAGCTTGCCGAGCCGTTCGCTCAGCTCGTGCCCGTCTTCGTGGGAGAACGCCTCCGTCAATAGCGCGGTCAGCGCCGGCCGGTTGGTGACCCGTGCGGCGTTGCTGGTGAACCGCGCGTCGTCGGCCAGCGCCGGCCGGCCGATCGCCGCGGCCAGCTTGCGGAATTGCGCGTCGTTGCCGATGGCAAGGAAGATCTGGCAGGTGCCGGTCGGGTAGGTGTCGTAGGGTGCGATGTTGGTGTGCGCGTTGCCGGCCGAAGCCGGGCGCTTGCCGTTGAGCAGGAAGTTTGCGGCCGCCGGGTGCAGCAGCGCCATGCCGCAATCATGCAGCGTCATATCCAGGAACTGGCCGCGGCCGGAGCGCGCACGCTCGTGCAGCGCCATCAGGATGGCGATGGTCGAGTACAGCCCCGTAGCGAGGTCCACCACCGGCGTGCCCATGCGCAGCGGCCCCGTGGTCTTGTCGCCGTTGATCGACATCAGCCCGACCATCGCCTGCACGATGGCGTCATAGCCGGGCAGGCCGCCGAGCGGCCCGTCCGCGCCGAACCCGCTGACCCGGCAGTGGATCAACCCGGGAAACAGCGGCTCGAGCGTGCCGTAGCCGAGACCCCACCGTTCCATGCTGCCCGGCTTGAAGTTCTCCACCAGCACGTCGGCGCCGTCCAGCAGCCGCATCAGCACGGCCTTGCCGGCCGGTTTGCCGATGTCCAGCGCCAAGGCGCGCTTGTTGCGGTTGACGCCGAGGAAGTAGCTGGCGTCGTGCGCCTCGTCGAAGGGCGGCCCCCAATCCCGCGTCTCGTCGCCCTGCGGTGGCTCGACCTTGATCACGTCCGCGCCATGGTCGGACAGGATCATGGTGCAATACGGCCCGCCGAGCACGCGGGTGAGGTCCACGACTTTTACGCCGGCGAGAGCTCCTGTCATACGCCGAGAGTCATCCCAGCGCCGCTGCCAGCGCTTCGGCGCTGCGGCCGTTGGCGATGGTGGCCGCGAGGCCGGACCAATGGTTGCCGTTCACGCGGGCGAAGCCGTGATCCGCGCCGGCGTAATTGTACGCGGTGACGTGCGGCGCGGACTTGGCGGCCTCGAGCACCTTGGCGCGGGCCTCGGCGGGGAAAAAGCCGTCCTCGCCGGCGATGTGCATCACCAGCGGCGCGCGCAGGCTGGCGAAATGCGGGATCTGGTCGTCCAGTCCCACGCCGTAATAGGACACGTTCACGTCCGCGTCCGACGACGCGGCCATCATCACGGCCAGCCGGCCGCCCAGGCAGTAGCCCATGGTGCCGACATGGCCGTTGCAGCCGGGCATGGTGCGGGCGGCAGCGACGGTGGCCTTCAGGTCATCCACGCCCTTCGCCTGGTCGAACTTGCCCAGGTAGTCCATCGCCTGCTTCCACTCGGCCTCGGTCTTGTCGGTCAGGTCCACGCCGGGCTTCATCCGCCAGAACAGGTCGGGGCAGATCGCGATGAAGCCCAGGTCGGCCACGTCGGCGGCGGTGGCGCGCATGGCGTCGTTCACGCCGAAGATCTCCTGGATCAGCACCACGGCGCCTGCCGGCGTCTTCTTCGGTTCGACCACCAGCGCGGAAAAGCTGCCCGAGCCGTCCAGCGCCTGCACCCTCATATCGGCCATCGTTCTAACCCTCCGGTAAGCTTTCTCGCTAATAGGTGCCGCGCGCGTCGTGCGCCAGTCCGGGGATTGTTGATTTACAGGGTCCTTCCGGCTGGGTAGCGTCCGCACCAATGCCGGGACATTCCGGCGCGTCCAAGACAGGAGACAACCGATGCCAGCCCTGCGCCTACTCCCGGCCCTTGCCGTGATCGCGCTGCCGTTCGCGGCCGCCGCGGCGGAGCCTATCAAGATCGGCGTGATTGCTGAGAACTCCGCCATTTCCGGCATCGCCATTCCCAATGGCGCGCAGGTCGCAGCGGATGAGATCAATGCCAAGGGCGGCATCGATGGCCGGCAGATCGAGATCGTCGCCTATGACGACCATAACTCCGCCGCGGACGCGGTGCGTGCCATGCAGCGCCTGTCCAGCCAGGACAAAGTCAGCGCCGTGATCGCGACCTACACCAGTGAGGTCGCCTTGGCGTTGGAGCCGTGGGCCGGGCGGCTGAAGATGCCGACGATCACGCCGGGTGCGGCGAGCGATGAGATCGGTATTCGCATCCACGGCGACTACGATCACCTCAAGTATTTCTTCCACGGCTACCTGACGTCGAGCCACTTGTCGGACGCCGTGTGCGACGCATCGAAGGATCTGCTGGTCGATAGCAAGTATCACATGAAGTCGGCCGTGATCATGAGCGAGGACGCGGCCTGGACCGGCCCGCTCGACGCCGAATACGTCAAGTGCCTGCCCAAGGTCGGCCTCAAGGTCTTGGACCATATCCGGATGTCGCCGGACACGACCGATTTCACCCCGATCTATAACGGGATCGAGGCGAAGAAGCCCGACGTGATCATCACCGGGATCAGCCATGTCGGCGTGCAGCCGACGGTGCAGTGGGCCAACCAGCAGGTGCCGATTCCGCAATTCGGCATCTCGTCGCAAGCCACGTCCTCCACCTTCTGGAAGGACACCAACGGCGCGACCGAAGGCATCGTGCTGCAGCTTGTCGCGGTGGACTCGGTGGCAAGCACGCCCAAGACCATCCCGTTCGCGCAGGCCTACCAGAAGAAGTACGGCGTCACCCCGGCCTACTCGGGCTACGGCGCCTATGATGAGGTTTACTACATCGCCGACGCCATCCACCGCGCTGGCAGCTCCGACCCGGAGAAGGTGGTGGACGCGCTGGAGAAGACCGACTGGGTGGGCACGGTGGGACGCGTCCAGTTCTCCGGCAAGGACGACGCCATCACCCACACCATCAAGTATGGCCCCGATCTGGTGAGCGGCCTGTTGGTGCAGTGGCAGGATGGCAAGCAGGTCCCGGTCTGGCCCACCGCCGTCGCCAACGGCAACACGCTGCGGTTCCCATCCTTCGTCAAGCTGACGAACTGATCAGGCCCCAAACGCCGCTCTAAAACCCTCTCCCCGCGGGAGAGGGCAGGGTGAGGGGCCAACCGCCCCAATCTCGCGACCACGACCCATCACCCTGGCCCTCCCCCACAGGCGGGAGAGGGAATAGAAGCATGAGATGTTAGGTTACCAAGTCCTTATCGACGGCTTCGCCATCAGCGCCCTCTATGGGCTGGGCGCAGTCGGCTTCACTTTGATGTTCGGCGTCTCCGGCGTGCTCAACCTTGCCCATGGCGGGACGATGCTGGTGTCGGCCGTCGTCGCCTGGCTCGTGGCGGACACGGCGGGTGCGCTCGGCGGCGCGCTGGCCGGGCTGGCCGCGGGCATCGCGACCGCGTTCGCCACCTACTTCTTCGTGGTGCGGCCGATCCAGCGCTCCAAATCCATCCCGCGGGAGGAGACGGAGATCTTCGTCCTCACCGGCACGCTGCTCTGGGGCATCATGATTCAGGAGGCGGTTGCCTATTTCACCACCACCAGCCCGCACACCGTTCGCCCGCTGATCTCCGGCGTGACGCAGATCGCCGGGGTGCGCACCCCCACCAACGAGATCCTCACCGCGGTGCTGTGCTGGGCCACGATCGGCGGGCTATGGCTGCTGGTGAACCGGACGCGGGCGGGCAAGGCGCTGCTCGCCGCGTCGATCAATCCGCGCGGCCTCACCTTGCTCGGGTATGAGCTTTCGAGCATCTACCTGCTGGTCTGGGCGATCTACGGCGTGCTGGCCGGGATCGCCGGCGTGCTGCTCGGCGCCTTCCTCGGCGTGTCATCGGACAATGCCGGCACATTGACCGCGTCGGCATTTTCCATCGTCGTGCTGGGCGGGCTGGGCTCGGTGTCCGGCTCGCTGATCGCGGCCTACTGCGTTGGCTATCTGGAGACGATCACGTCCTATCTGATTTCGCCCGCCTACCGGAACATCCCGTCGCTCGTGCTGCTGGTGGCCGTGGTCTATCTGCGGCCGCAGGGCCTGCTGGGGCGCCGCTGATGCGCGGGTTGCTGACCTCCCGCCTGTTCTGGGGCGCGCTCGGGCTGCTGCTGATCGCGGCGGCTGCCCCGTTCGGCGTGTCGTCCTACATCCTGGGCGTGCTGATCCCGGCCTACTACTTCGCCGTGTTCGCCATGTCGTGGGACTTGCTGTTCGGCTTTGCAGGCGAGGTCAATTTCGGGCCGACCTTCCTGGTGGGCCTTGGCGCGTATGGTGCGGGCATCCTGAATTCGGAAACCGGGCTGCCGATCCCGGTTTGCGTCGTATTCGGGACTGCGCTGGCGGTCGTGGGCGGCGTGCTGCTGGCGCTCCCCGCGCTGCGGCTGTCCGGCCCGTATTTCGGCCTCATCACCCTGGTGGCCGTGCTGCTGCTGCAGCAGATGGTGACCGTGTTCGCACACTGGAGCGGCGGCGAGATCGGCCTGACCATCCCCGACGTGCTGTCGATCGACGACAACACAAACTACTATTTCGCGCTCGGCTTCATGACGATCAGCGCCCTGATCCTGTTTGGGCTGTCGCGCTCTTCCGCCGGGCTGATCCTGCAAGCCTGCGGCCAGGATGCGGTTGAGGCGCAGGCGCTCGGCTTCAACGTGTCCAAGCACAAGCTGGCGGCGTTCTGCGTCTCGGCGCTGTTCAGCGGCATGGCGGGTGCGCTGCTGGTGTTCTACTACGGCACGGCTTCACCCGGCACCGTGATCGACATCGCGGTCGGCGTGCAGGTGATCATCGCCGCCGTGCTGGGCGGCCGCCGCACCATCCTGGGCGCCGTGCTCGGCGCCGTGTTCCTGGTGGCTGCCGGGGAAGTGCTGCGCCCGCTGGGCGAACTCAGCACCTTCGTCGTGTCGGCTTTCGCCCTGGTGGTCATCCTGCTGGTGCCGGCCGGTTTCCTGGGAACACTGTTGCACCGCCGGGGGCAGGCATGAACGTGGACGTCTCGCCGCAGGCCGCACTCCCCGGCCGCACGGCGGGACTGCTTCAGGTGTCCGGCCTCACCAAGCGCTTCGGCGGCCTGGTGGCCGTGAAAGACATGGCGTTCTCGATCAAGCCCGGCGAGATCCTGGGCCTGATCGGGCCCAACGGTTCGGGCAAGTCCACCGTGATGAAGCTCATCATGGGGATCGAGCGGCCGAACGCCGGCGAGGTGCTCATCGACGGCGTGAACGTCGCTGGCTGGCCGTCGCACCGCATCGCGCGGCAGGGCGTCGGACTGGTGTTCCAGCATTCGCGCCCGTTGCACCGGCAGACCGTGGGCGAAAACATCAAGCTGGCACTGCTGCCGGACTCGCTGCTGCGCCTGTTCGCCGACAAGTCGGTCGAGCGTCGCGCCCGGGCGATTGCCGAACGAGTGGGGCTGGGTGCGGTGTACGACCGCTTGCCCGCCACGCTGCCCTTCGCCGACCTGCGCCGGATGGAGCTTGCCAAGGCCATCGCCCGCGACCCCAAGGTGGTGCTGGTGGACGAGCCGTTTGCCGGGCTTACCTCCGGTGAAGTGGGCGCGTTCTCCGCCCTCATCGCCGGGTTTCGCGAGGAAGGCCGCGCGGTGTTGCTGGTGGACCACAACGTCAAAAGCGTCGCCGCGCTGGTGGACCGCGTGCTGGCCATGTACCTGGGCGAACACGTGGCCGAGGGCAGCGCCGAGCAAGTCATGGCCAACCCGACGGTGCGCCAGGTCTATCTCGGCTCAGGCACGATCGAGACGTCCGCCCGGCCGGAGTTGGACAAGAAGCCGGGCCCGCCATTGCTCGACGTGAAGGACGTCAGCGTCTTTTACGGCAAGGCGCAGGCGCTGGAGCGGGTGTCGATCCACGTGCGCGAGGGCGAGTTCGTCTCCATCGTCGGGCTGAACGGCGCGGGCAAGACGACGCTGTTCAACGCCATTTCCGGCATGGTGCCCTTCTCGGGTGCGATCGCCTGGGAGGGTGCGGGCCTGGCCGGGCGCACGGCGGCATCAATCGCGCGCGGCGGCATCGTCCAATGCCCGGAAAGCCGGGAGCTGTTCAGCACGATGAGCGTGCGGGAGAACCTTGATCTCGGCGGCGCGCATTTGCCGGCCGCCGACCGCAAACGGCAGCTCGACTGGCTGCTGAACCTGTTCCCGATCCTGAAATCCCGCGCTACCCAGGCCGCCGGCAAGATGAGCGGCGGCGAGCAGCAGATGCTGGCCATCGCCCGCGCGCTCATGATGCAGCCGCGCCTGCTGATTCTGGACGAGCCGACGCTAGGCCTGGCGCCGGTGATCCTGGAGCAGCTCAGCCAGGCGCTGGAGACGCTGCGCAACAGCACGCCAATCACGGTGCTGCTGGGCGAGCAGAACGTGACGTTCGCGCTGCCGCATGCCGACCGGGTTTATGTTCTGGAACATGCCCGCATCATCTGGGAAGGCAGCCCGGAGAAGTTCGCGCTGGAGGCGGGAAAAGCGTATTTGTAGCGGTCTCGCACCGCCTCCGCTCCCCGCGATGGCGGTTGGCGGCCGATCCGGATCAAGCGACCTTATAGCCCTCGTTCTCGATCGCCGCGCGAACCGCTGCCGGGTCCGGCTCGCCTTGCACCTTCACCCGCGCCGCGCCGAGATCGACCGCGACGCCAACCACCCCGGGAAGCGCACAGACCGCGTCCGTCACCGCTCGGACGCAGTGCTCACAGGTCATCCCCTCGACCGCCAAATCCAGCATGGGCAACCTCCTGGCTCACCGTAGCGCCGCTCATCGCAGCTTGGAATGTCAACTCCGCTGCGCCGTCTGCTGGCCCTGCGGCTTGGGCGCGTTGTCCGGCACCTTCACCTTGCTGCCGTCATCCAACGTGGGCGGCGGCGTCAGCACCACCGTCTCGCCGCCTTCTAGGCCGCTGCGCAGCTCTACCGACGTGCCGAAGTCGCGATACACCGACACGTCGCGCATGTGCACCACGCCGCCATCGCCGACGACCGCGACGCGCAAGCCCTTGCCGTTGAACAGCACGGCCTCGGCGGGGATGACGATGCCGGGCGCAGTGCGCGGAATGCCGATCTTCACAGTCACATACAGGCCCGGCCGCAACTGCCCGTCCTGGTTCTGCACATCCACTTCCGACTGCATCGTCCGCGACGACTGCACGAGCGCCACCGCACTGCGGTTCACCTTGCCGGTGAAGACCCGGCCCGGCAGTTCCGGCACCAGCACCTGCGCATCGAGCCCGTCATGGATGCCGATGGCGCCGCTCTGCGGCACGTCGATCTGAACGCGCACGACGCTGTCGCGGGACAGGGTGAACAGCGTGTTGGTCGCGCCGGTGTTGTCCGCGCTTACCAGGTCGCCGGTATCGACGCTGCGGCTGGTGATCACGCCGTCATAGGGGGCGGTGACGTTCTCATAGTCCTGCAACTGTTCCAGCCGCTTCACCGTCGCATACTGGGCCGCAAGATTGGCTTGCGCCACCTTCACCGCCGCCTGCGCCCCTTGCAAGCTAGCCTGCGACCCGGCCAGGCCGAGCCGGGTATTGTCGGCGTTCTGCTTGGTTTCCCAGCCCAGATTGGCCAAGGTGGAGGTGCGCGCGTTGGTGACGTTGCCCAGCTTCACGTTGGACAGCGCCTGATCCACCTGTGCATTGGCCTGCTGCACACTGGCCTGCATCTGCACCAGTTGCGCATTGGCCTGCGCCAGTTGCTGGTCCAGGTCGGGGGCCGCGATCCGCACCAGCAGATCACCCTTCTTGACCCGGCTGCCAATATCGACGCGGCGTTCTGCGATATAACCGGTGGCCCGCGCATAGATCGTCGCGTTGTCGAACGCCGCTATCGTGCCGGGAAGCGAGAATTGCACCGGGCCGTCTTCCCGCTTGGCGATGCCCACCTGCACCGTCGGTTCGAAGTCTGCCGTCTGCTGCTGCGTCTGCGACGCCTCGGCCGCCCGCTCATAATGGCCCCAGCTGCCATAGCCGAGCAGCAGCACGACGACGATGCCGGCGATCACCAAGGGCCGCCGCGGGATCGGTCCCACCTCGGCGCGTGCTTCCCCGGTTTCCGCGGCACGCTCGGGTTCGGCGGTCCGCCCGCGGCGGCCGCGCACCGCGCCCCAGCCCAGCAGCCCGGCCAAGCCGGTGAGTGCCGCGCCTGCCAGTGAGCGGCGTAACGGATGGGGGCGGATGTCGTCCTGCTTCCGGGTCATACGTAGTCCTCCACAGGCTTCAGCGCGCCGCCGCGAAGCGTCGCATACAGGAAAGGCACGAACAGCAACGTCGAGCAGGTGCCGACCGCAACGCCGCCAAGCACCGCGCGCGCCAGCGCTGCGTTCTGTTCGCTGCCGTCGCCCAATCCCAGCGCCATCGGGATCAGGCCCACGAACATCGCACCCGCCGTCATCAGAACCGGGCGCAACCGGGTTTCGCCCGCCTCGAGCGCGGCTTCCACCGCGCTGCAGCCGGTCTGCTCCCGATGCTCCCTGGCGAACGTCACCAGCAGGATGGAGTTCGCGGACGCGACACCGACGCTCATGATCGCGCCCATCAGCGACGGAATGGACAGCGTCGTCTGTGTGATGAACAGGCTGGCGCAGATGCCGCAGAAGGCGAGCGGGAGTGCCAGCAGCACAACCAGCGGATCGCCCCAGCTCTGATAGTTCACCGCCATCAGCAGATAGACCGCGACCAGCGCCACGGCCAACCCAAGCCCGATATGCGAGAAAGCCTGGTTCTTCGACAGGATCTGGCCGCGCAGCGTGATCGTGTTGCCAGGCGATAACTGCTTGCTCAGGTCCTTCACGATCGTATCGAGGTCGCCTTCGACACCGCCGAGCGCACGGTCCTGCACGTTGGCCAGAATGTCATAGGTCGGCTGCGTATTCTCATGGCTGGCCACGGTCTGCTCCGGCCGCCGGGTGAGTGTCGCGAGGTTGCCCAGTAGGTTGGGCGGGCTGGCGCCATTGTTGGCGACCAGCAAGGGCGTGTTCTCCACGTCCGACAGCGAGTCGGTGCGGTATTCCGGCGTTTGTACCGCCAGCTGATAGGGAATGCCGCTTTTGGGGTCGGTCCAGAAGTTAGGCGAAACCTGATAGGAGGACGACAGCGACGTGTTCAGGTTCTGCGCCACCTGCTGTTCCGTCATGCCGAGCTGGGCGGCGCGGATGCGGTCCACGTTCACGAAGAACTCCGGCGCGTCCACGATCTGCTGCAGATGCACGTCCACCGCGCCCACGACGTGCTGCACCCGCCGGACCATCTGTTGTGCGATCTGCAGGTTCTTTTCGCGGTCGCGGCCGGACACCTGGATGTCGATCGGCGCCGGCAGGCCGAAATTAAGCACCTGCGTGATGATATCGGCGGGCTGGAAGTAGAAGATCGCGTCGGGGAACTTCTGCCGCAACACGACCCGCAAATCGCGCATCATGGAGAGGGTCGAAGGATGATCCTCTTTGAGATTGATCAGGATCTGCCCGTCGTTCAACGCCACGGTCGAGCCGTCGGTGAAGGCCAGGTTATAGTTGTTCGACGGCAGCCCGATATTGTCGAGGATCAGGTCCACCGAAGGCACCTGCTGACGGATCGTGTCCTCAACCTGCTGGAAGAGCCGCTCGGTATCCTCGATGCGCAAGCCCGAACGGCCGCGCACATGCAGGGTCAACTGGCCAGCCTGGATCTGCGGGAAGTAATCCTGCCCTACGAACAGGAACAACACTCCGCCAAGCACCAGCGTCGTTCCCGCGACCGACAGCGTAACGGACCGGTGTGTCACCGAGGCATGCAGCAACGCGGCGTAGCCGCCGCGGAAGCTCTCGAACCCGCGCTCGAAACCCGCATGGATGCGGCCGAAGAAGCCAGGCGCCTTGTCGCTCTTCTGATGCCGCTTCTCGTGTTCGGACTTAACCAGCACGTCGATCAGGATCGGCACCAGGGTGCGTGACAGCCCGTAGGACGCCAGCATCGCGAACACCACGGCGAGCGCCTGCGGCGTGAACAGGAACTTTGCCGCATCCGTCAGGAACAACACCGACACGAACGCGCAGCAGATCGACAGGGTGGAGATCAGCGCCGGCTTGGCGATGCCCGCGCCGCCCTCCACCACGGCCCGCTTGAACTCCTTGCCTTCCTCCAGCAGCCGGTAGGTGTTCTCGATCGCGACGGTCGCATCGTCCACCAGGATGCCCACCGCCAGCGCAAGGCCGCCGAGGGTCATGATGTTCAGCGTGTTGCCGAGCACGGCGAGCACGGCCAGCGACGTCAGGATCGACAGCGGGATTGAGATCAGCACGATGATCGTCGAGCGCCACGAGCCCAGGAACAGCAGGATCATCAGCCCCGTCAGCCCGGCGGCGATGGTGCCCTCGCGCAGCACATCGCTGATTGCGCCCGACACGAAGACCGACTGATCGAACAGCGGCGTGATCTTGAGGTCCTTCGGCGCCGCCGCGCGGATGCCGGGGAGCAGCGACTTGACCGTATTGACCACAGAAAGCGTGGACGCGTTGCCGTTCTTCAGAACTTCGAGCAATGCGCCCCGGCTGCCGTTGTCGCGCACGATGTTCTGCTGCACCTGGTAGCCGTCGCGGACGTAGGCGACGTCCTGCACCAGCACCGGCGCGCCGTTCACCACCTTGATCGGAATCCGGTTCAGTTCCTCGATCGACGACGGCGTCGCGTTGAGCTGTATCGGATATTGGATCGAGCCGATCTTGGCTTGCCCGCTCGGCTCCGTCAGGTTCTGCGCCGTGATGGCGTTCACCACATCCGACGGCGCCAGCCCCAGCCCCTGCAACGCATGCAGGTCGAGGTCCACCATCACCTGGCGCTGCTTGCCGCCGAATGGCGCAGGCAACGTCGCACCCGGCGTGGACGTGATCGCCTGACGCACCCGGTATTGCCCGTAATCGAACAGCTGCTGCTCACTCTCCTTGTCCGAGGACAGCGCAAGCTGGATCACCGGCACGGCGGACGCGCTATAGCGAACCACGATCGGCGGCTGGATCCCCGGCGGCATGACGGCGCGGATGGAGTTTGTGGACGCGACGATCTGGGCGATGGCGAGGTCGATCGAGACGTCGGGCTGGAAGTACACCTTCTCGATCGTGACGCCCTGTAGCGTCTGGCTTTCAATGTTCTTGATGCCGTTGACGTTGTTGGACAGCGAGAACTCGGAGTAGGTGGTGACCCGCTGCTCCATCTCCGTCGTGTCCAGGCCGGTGTAGGTCCAGATGATCGACACCACGGGGATATCGACGTTGGGCAGGACGTCTTTCGGCATGACAATGATCGCGCCGACGCCGCCCAGCAGGATCAACAGCGACAAGACGTAGATCGAAATGCGGAATTTCAGCGCGAATTTGACCAAACCCATGGGCGCGCCTTCCGCAGTGCAACAAACTCACCCTACGTGGGGTTGGAAGAAGATCCCGCCGCCCGCATCACGAACGTTTGCAAATGATGGTCGGACTACTTCGGCGCGCGGCCAGGGCGGCAGGCTTCGACGTCGATCATGGAAGGCGTGCTTACCCGGTGAGTTGAACACCTCGGGAGCTTTTTTGTCCCTGCCGGGAACGCCGGTGCTGCTCCTGCGTCACACTATGGTTCGATCGCAACGACTTAGTTAGCAAATGATTGGGTGAGAATGTCGGGTCGTGTACTGGTCACCGGGGGCGCGGGTTTCATCGGGTGCCACATCGCCAGCGCACTACTGAGTAAAGGCTATGAAGT
>CAZZVB010000046.1:0-22845 GCA_964657445.1 uncultured Burkholderiaceae bacterium
CTGATGGCCTTCTTCCTGGAAGCGACCTTCGTCGGCCTGATGTTCTTCGGCTGGGACAAGCTGTCCAAGCTCGGCCATCTGTTCGCGACGTTCATGGTCGCACTCGGCACCAACCTGTCCGCGCTGTGGATCCTGATCGCCAATGGCTGGATGCAGAACCCGGTGGGTGCGGCGTTCAACCCGGACACGATGCGCATGGAGGTGACAGACTTCCAGGCGGTGCTGTTCAACCCGGTGGCGCAGGCGAAATTCGTCCACACCGTCAGCGCCGGCTACGTGATCGCATCCGTCGTCGTGCTGGGCGTCTCGGCGATCTATCTGCTCCAGGGCAAATGGGTCGGCGTGGCCCGCCGCTCGATGGTGGTTGCCGCCGCCTTCGGCCTCGCCTCCGCCCTGTCCGTCGTCGTGCTGGGTGACGAGTCCGGCTACACGCTGACGGACAACCAGCGCATGAAGCTCGCCGCGATCGAGGCGGCTTGGCACACCGAACCCGCACCGGCCGGCATCACCATTTTCGGCCTGCCCGATACCGAGACCCACACCACGCGCTACGCAGTGCACGTGCCCTGGGTGCTGGGGTTGATCGCCACCCGCAGCCTCGACAAGGAGGTGGCCGGCATCTCCGAGCTGGTGCTCCGCGCGCAGGAACGCATCGCATCCGGCCTGCTCGCCTATGGCGCAGTCGAGACGATCAAGACCGACCCGGCCAATGTCGCGGCCCGGCAAGTCTTCGCCGAGCATGGACGCGATCTTGGCTTCGCGATGCTGCTCAGGCGCAGCCTGGCCGACCCGCGCACCGCAACCCCGCAGCAGATCGAGCGTGCGGCCTGGGACACGGTGCCGGACGTGCCGGTGATGTTCTGGGCGTTCCGCATCATGGCGGGCCTGGGCTTCTACTTCATCGCCTTCTTCGCCACCGCCTTCCTGCTCTGCAGCCTGCGCCAGTTCGAGCACCGCTGGTTCCAGTGGATCGCCGTCGCCTCGATCCCGCTACCCTGGATCGGCGCGGAGCTGGGCTGGGTGCTCGCCGAAATGGGCCGCCAACCCTGGGCGATCGACGGCGTGCTGCCCACGGGGTTGGGCGCGTCCTCGCTCAGCCGGGCCGAGCTGTGGACCACGCTGATCGGCTTCACCCTGATCTACGGAACGCTTGCCGTAATCGAGCTGGGGCTGATCGTCCGCACCGTCCGCCGCGGGCCATTCGCCAGCCACGAACAGCCGGCGCAAGCACCTGGCCTGATCACCGCGCCGCTTACGGCCTGAAGGAGACGCAACGATGGACGCCTTTTTCGACTACCCGACCCTGCGCGTCATCTGGTGGGGCCTGCTCGGTGTGCTGCTGATCGGCTTCACAGTGACGGATGGCTGGGATTTGGGGATCGGCGCGCTGCTGCCCTTCGTGGCCCGCACCGACGTCGAGCGCCGGATGGCGATCAACGTCGCCGGGCCGACCTGGGAGGGCAACCAGGTCTGGTTCATCCTCGGCGGCGGCGCGATCTTCGCGGCCTGGCCGTTCGTCTATGCGGTCAGCTTCTCCGGCTTCTACCTGGCGATGTTCCTCGTGCTCGCCGCGCTCATTCTGCGGCCGGTCGCGTTCAAATACCGCTCCAAGCGGCCGGATCCGGTCTGGCGCACCTGCTGGGACTGGGCTCTGTTCGTGGGCGGCTTCGTGCCTGCACTGGTGTTCGGCGTCGCGGTCGGCAATGTGCTGCTTGGCATTCCGTTCCGGCTGGATAGCGATCTGCGCACCTTCTATGAGGGCAGCTTCCTGGGCCTGTTCACTCCGTTCAGCTTGCTCTGCGGCCTGCTCTCGGTCGCGATGATCGTGTTGCACGGCGCTGCGTATCTCAGCGTGAAGCTTGAAGAAGGGCCGGTCCATCGGAGAGCGCGGCAATACGGCACCTACGCCGCTGTCGCCTCGCTGGCGCTGTTCGCGTTGGGTGGCGTGCTGGTCACCTACGGCGGCCTGGGCTTTGAGCTGACGAGCGCCGAAAACTTCGCCGGGCCGTCCAACCCGCTGCGCTCGACCAGCATCGCGCAATCCGGCGCCTGGCTGGGCAACTACGCCGTGTATCCCTGGTTGCTGACGGCGCCCGTGCTTGGGTTTTCCGGCGCCATGCTGGCCCTGGCCGGCATCCGCTTGCGCTGGGAAGCGGCGGCGCTGTCCGGTTCGGCGCTGTCCGCGGCCGGCATCATCGCGACCGTCGGGCTGTCGATGTTCCCGTTCATCCTGCCCAGCTCGATCGACGCGCATTCCAGCCTGACGGTGTGGAATGCCTCCTCCAGCGATCACACGCTCAAGCTGATGCTGTTCGTAACCGTCGTGCTGCTGCCGATCGTGCTGCTCTACACGGCTTGGGTGTACCGCGTGCTGTGGGGCCGCGTGACGGTTTCGGCGATCGCCAGCAATCCCGATCTTTATTGACCCGATCAAGCCTGAAAGGATTCGTCCATGTGGTATTTCGCCTGGCTCCTCGGCATCGGCCTCGCAGTGTCGTTTGGTATCTTAAACGGAATCTGGCACGAATTCCCGCTGCCGGCCGACGACGAACTGGTTCCGATCCGCAAACGTGACTGACGCAGGCGCCGCCAGGGATAGCTAATGATAGTCAAACCGGAGGCGATGCGTTACTGAGCAAGCCATGCCCAGAACGGTCCCGCTCGGTTTCGACACGCGCGACGGCGGCATGCATCGTCTGCGCCCGATCGTCGTCACGGCGGCGGCGCTCGCCGCACGGTGTTCGGAGTGCGATGTCCGCCATCACAGCCTATGCAGCGTCATCGAGGACAGAGACCTCGAGCGGCTGGCCGCGGCGGCGTCGATCAAGACGGTCGAGCGAGGCCAGGTTTTCATCGAGGAAGGTGACCCGGCGACCGAGTTCTACAACATCACCCAAGGCTCGGTTAAGCTGTTCAAATTGCTGCCGGATGGGCGGCAGCAGATCACCGGGTTTGCCGGGGTCGGCTATTTTCTCGGGTTGGCCGCCTCTGAGGTTTACGCCTTCAGCGCCGAAGCAATCGAGCCGACACGGCTTTGCCGATTTTCTCGCACCAAGCTCATGCAGTTGATGCAAGACTTTCCGCAGCTGGAACGGCGGTTGCTGGAGATGGCCTGCAATGAACTCGCTGCCGCGCAGGAGCAGATGCTGCTGCTTGGCCGCAAAACCGCGAAGGAGCGGGTCGCCAGCTTCATTCTGGCCCGCAGCGCCGAGGGCGCATCCTGCGGGCACGTTCGCGACGCGATCCGCCTGCCGATGACGCGGGGCGAGATCGCCGATTACCTCGGTCTCACGATCGAAACGGTCAGCCGGGTGTTCGGCCAGTTCCGCACGGGCAAGCGGATCGAGACGCCGACGATCTCCACGGTCAACCTGCTGGACCGCCCCTGGCTCGAGGATGTCGCCGCCGGCACTTCGTAGCCTGCGTACGCGGCAGGCGCTTGCGAGTTCGCCTGTCAAAACCTGCCGGACTGGCCGGCTGAAAAGCATTTGTTATTGACCGGATAGACACATCGGCATTGGGTCGAACCTATAACAATTAAAGTGCAGTAATGAAATCCGGCAGCTTGGTGACGCGGCTCGCCATCGTGATCGGGGTGGCGCTTTTGCCGGTGCTCGCCTTTCAGATCTACATCGAAGCTGGCGCGCGTGACACACGGCAGCGGGCGGTGCGGGATGAGGCAACGCGCCTGCTGCTGCTCGTTCGTTCGGAACAGCAGCGCATCATTGAAGGCGCCGAGCAGGTCCTGAGCGTCATCGCCAACGCGCCCGCCGTGCGGGGACATTCGCCGGAAGCTTGCAAGCCGCTGCTGATCAACCTGCTGACGGAGCAAACGCGCTATCTGTATGCCGATGTGACCACGCTGGACGGGACGCCATTCTGCACGCCAGGTGAGCCCGGTAAGACACTCAATGCCGCCGATCGTCCCTACTTCCAGCGGGCGGTGAAGACCGGCGCTTTTGCGGTTGGCGAATACGCCATCGGACGGTTCTCCGGTGCGCCCAGCCTTCACATAGCCAGGCCATACCGTGACAACGAGGGCAACATCGCGGGCGTCGCCGAGGTTTCGCTCAGCCTGAAATGGCTGAATGACGAGATCGCCAAGGTGAACCTTCCCGACGGCAGCACCCTGGTGATCGGGGACCGCAACGGCGTCACCCTGGCCCGCAGCCCGGGCGGCATGGCGTTTGCCGGCCGGCCCCTGTCGCCTGATCGCAGGTTCCTTCTGCAAGGCAGCCAGATCGGAACCGTTCAAGGCTTCCCCGCACCGGATACAGGCAGGCGCGAGCTCGTGACCTATTCGCCACCGGGCGCCGATCCGAACGGCCTGTTGTTTGTCGTATCGCTGGACCAAGAGATGATCGGCGCCGCCACGGATCGCGCAGACCGTGCGGGGCTGGCCCTGATCGTCGCCGGGGCATTTCTGGCGCTCGCACTGGGCTCGTTGTTCGGCCGGCGTCTCATCACCACTCCGGTATCGCAGCTATTGAACACCGCCGAACGCTGGCGGGCGGGCGACCTCGGCGCGCGCACCGTTCTGCGCCACGGCGCCAGTGAGTTCACCCAGCTCGCCGCCGGCTTCGAGGCGGCTGCGACGGCCGTCGCGGCACGCGAGCACGCATTGTCGATGGCGTTGGAAAGCACGTCGGACGCCGTGATCGTTTTCGACCGTGACTGGCGCTGCGCCTACATGAACGAGCGCGCCAAAGCGATGCACGGCCGGGATTTCATCGGCCACATCGTATGGGACGCCTACCCGGCCGCGATCGGCGGTCTTTTTTACACCGCTTATCATGAGGCGGTGCGCACCGGCTTGCCGGTCAAGATTGAGGGCTATGCCGCCGTCGTCGGCCGCTACCTGGACGTGACGGCGTTCCCGTCGGATACCGGGCTGACGATCTTCGCCCATGACGTCAGCGAGCAACATTTGCTGGCGGCGTCGTTGCGCGAGAGGGAGAAATTGTTCCTGGCGGCGTTCGAAGCGGCCGCCGTCGGCATCGTGGTCAGGCGCGACGATGACGATTTCACCGTGGCGGAGGTGAACGAGGCGTTTTGCCGCATCACTCACCAGACGCGCGATGAAGTCCTCGCCATGAAAGTCGGCGACGTCACACACCCAGATGACGTGGAAGCGCAGAATACCGCCTGGAGGCGGCTGGCTTCGGGCGAGGCCGACACTGTGTCGTACGAAAAACGCTATCTACTGAAGGACGGTGCTATCCGCAGCGTCTCCGTCTCTGCCTCGAGGATCCCGGCCACGGACGGACGGGCCGATGCTTTCCTGACCGTCGTCCTCGACCTTACCGACCTGAAGCGGATCGAGGCCGCGCTGCGGGAAAGCGAAGCCCGGTTCCGTGCACTGGCCGATTCGACGCCGACCCTGGCATTCTCGGTCCTGCCGGATGGCCGCAACGAGTTCCTTAATCAGCGGTGGGTCGATTACACCGGGCTCGATGCCGAAACGGGCGCCGGCTGGGGCTGGGCGGATGTGGTGCACCCGGACGACCTCGACCGGAACATCGCCGAATGGAAAACCGCGCTGGCCAGTGGCAACGCGTTCCAGATCGAGCGCCGGTTGCGCGCCGCGGACGGCTCCTACCGGTGGTTCCTGACCCAGGCGCTGCCGATCCGCGACGAGGCTGGCCGACTCACCCGGTGGCTGGGCTCCTCCACCGACATCCAGGACATCGTCAACGCGCGCGACGTGATGGCGAACAGCCGTGCCGAGCTGGAACAACTCGTTCAGGAGCGGACCCGCAGCCTGCAGGAGACGCAAACCCACCTTGCGCATCTGCAGCGCATGGAGGCGCTGGGCCAGTTGGCAGGCGGCATCGCGCACGACTTCAACAACGTCCTGCAGGCTGTCCAAGGCGGCGCAGGGTTGATCGAACGCCGGCCGAACGATCCGGAGGGCGTCAGACGCCTGGCCCGCATGGTGTTCGAGGCCGCCGGCCGGGGCTCATCCATCACCCGGCGATTGCTGGCCTTCGCGCGCCGCGGCGATCTGCGGTCCGAAGCGGTGAGCGCCGTTTCATTGCTGACCGACATGCGCGAGATCCTGACCCACACGCTGGGCGCCGGCATCGGCGTGCGGGTGAACGCAAGGCCGGACGTGCCGGCTCTGCTCGCCGACAAGGGCCAACTGGAAACCGTGCTGGTCAATCTCGCCGCCAACGCCCGCGATGCGATGGCGGGAAATGGTCTGGTGACCTTGGGCGCGGAGCTGGACGTCACCGGCGGGGATGGCAAACGGCCGGGTTTGCTGGGGCAGTTGAAGCCCGGCCCTTACATCTGCCTCTCCGTCACCGACACTGGCGCGGGCATGTCGCCGGAGGTTCTCGCGCGGGTGACGGAGCCGTTCTTCACCACCAAGGAGCGGGGGCAGGGGACGGGTCTGGGATTGGCGATGGCCCGCGGCTTCGCCGAGCAAAGCGGTGGGGGATTGGGCGTCGAGAGCGAACTCGGGCGAGGAACCACGATCAGGCTTTGGTTCCCCCTGGCGAGCGAAACCGCGGACGCTGTGTCCGACCGCATCACAGACGACACCTCTGTCACCCGGCAGTCTGCCCGCCTGATCGTCGTCGATGACGAACCGCTGGTCCGCGAGATCATCACGGAGCAGTTGGAGGCCGCAGGCTTCTCCGTCCTCGCCCTCCCAGGCGGGGCGGACGCACTGGCCGCGCTGGATGCAGGCGAAGCAGCGGACCTGATGGTGTCCGACCTATCCATGCCGGAGATGGATGGGATCGCCCTCATCCGCGAAGCCCAGCGCCGCCGCCCGAAACTGCCGGCCATCCTGCTGACCGGGTTCGCCACGAATGCCGCCGAGATCGCCATCAGCGGTGCGATCAACGGGACATTCTCGCTGCTCCGCAAGCCGGTGACGGAGCAGCAATTGATCGAACGCGTCGCCGTGCTGCTGGAAGGCGCCACCGTCCAATAACCGTTACGGCCCGTAGCGAAACACCGGGTCATCCAGATCGATCGCCGCAAGCGCGTCCTTGTCCAGCCAATGGTCCTGCGAATGGCCCCACTCCGGCTTGTCGCCGCGCTTGGGCAGCAGATGCAGCCCGCGCATGAGATAGCTCGGATTGAAGTTCTCGGGGTCGATCCACGGCAACAGCGTCATGCCGGCGTCTTCCGGGCGCAGCGCCGGGGTGACGATGCGCGCCTGTTTGTCCTTCATGTGCAGCAGCAGGCGACAGACGAAATCCGCCACCAGATCGGCCCGCAGCGTCCATGACGCACGGAAATAGCCGAACACCCAGGCCAGGTTCGGCACGCCGGTGAACATCATGCCCTGGTAGGTCACCGTCTCCGCCCAATCGAGCGGGACACCGTCGATGGTGAAGCCAATGTCGCCCATCACGCTGAGGTTGAACCCGGTCGCGGTGACGACGATGTCCGCATCCAGCCGGCCGCCGGATTTGAGCTGGATGCCGCTCGCATCGAACCGCTCGATCTCGTCCGTGGCGACCGACGCCTTGCCCGATGCGATCGCCTTGAACAGGTCGCCGTCCGGGACGAACGCGATGCGTTGCCGCCAGGGCCGGTAGCGCGGTGTGAAATGCGTTTCGAGGTCGTATTCCTCGCCCAGGTAGCCGCGCGCCGCCGCCAGCAACTCGGCACTCGCAGCGTCCGGTTCGCTGAAGGTGCGGCGGGTGAAGATGTCGGAATCGCGCATGATGCGCCGGCGGACGATCTCGTGGATCCAGCTTTCGTCGATGCCGAGGTCACGCAACTCGTCCGCCAGTTCGATCGCGTTACGCCCGGTGCGGAAGTAGGTGGGGGAGCGCTGCAGCATCGTCACATGGTCTGCGGCACCGGCCATCGCCGGGATCAGCGTCGCGGCGGTGGCGCCGGACCCGATCACGACGACTTTCTTGCCGGTGTAGTCCAGATCCTCCGGCCAGGTCTGCGGGTGCACGACCCGGCCCTGGAAGTCTGCCAGACCGGCCCATTCCGGCGTGTAGCCTTCGCTGTGCCGGTAGTAGCCCTGGCACATCCATAGGAAATTGGCGGTGAAGCGCACGGGGCGGCCGTCCTGCATCGCCTCGATCGTCCAGCGCGCATCGGCGCTCGACCAGCTTGCGTGGGTGATGTGGTGGCCATAGCGAATGTGCGCGTCGAGCCCGTTCTCGGCGATCACCTCGCCCATGTAGCGCTTGATCTCCGCCGCGGTGGCGATCGGGGCGCTGGTCCAGGGCTTGAACCGGTAGCCGAAGGTGTAGAGGTCGCTGTCGGAGCGGATGCCCGGATAGCGGTGCGTGTGCCAGGTGCCGCCAAAGCTGTCCTGCGCCTCCAGCACGGCGAAGCTGGTGCCGGGGCATTGCCGGACCAGGTGATAGGCCGCGCCGACGCCGGAGATCCCGGCGCCCACGACCAGGACGTCGAACTGCTCGGCCGTGGTTTGGGTGTCGGACGCGATGTGGTTCATGCCGGGTTGGCCCTCTCAGCTTGGCAGTCAGTGCCGCTCCACGCCGCCCTGTCCTGCCGGGTTGGCGTCAGCAAGCCCCAATCGCGCCCGGATGTAAAACCCAGCCATGCATGACAAGCGTTGCACTACCTCCACCAGGCTGGCGAGGAGCGCGGCCAACTATCGAGGGCTGCCCTGATGACGAGCCCCTGCGCTCCACGCTGGCCGAACCCGAAGCCGCGTTTGAACGCAGTCTTGCGGATGTGGCCGGGTCAGTTCAACGGCAGCCCCACGTAGTTCTCCGCCAACGCCGTCTGCGCCGCCCGCGATCCGCGTAGATAGGCCAGTTCCGCAACCTGCATCTTGCGGTCGAAGCCGCTGGTGCCGGGGAAGCGGTGGGTGATGCCGGTGAACCACCAGGAGAATCGCTCCGCCTTCCAGACCCGCGCCAGCGCCCGGGCCGAATAGCCGTCCAGGCCCGCATCCGACCCGGCGTGGTAATGCTGATCGAGCGCCTCGGCCAGGAAGATCACATCCGACACCGCCAGGTTCATGCCCTTGGCGCCCGTCGGCGGCACGATGTGCGCGGCGTCCCCGGCCAGGAACAGCCGGCCGAACCGCATCGGTTCAGCGACGAAGCTGCGCAGCGGGGCAATGCTTTTCTCGAACGAGGGCTGCCGCACCAGATGCTGCGTGATCTCGGGCCCAAGGCGCACGCACAACTCGTCCCAGAACCGCTCGTCCGGCCAATTTGCGATATCCTCGGCCACGTCGCACTGAACGTAGTAACGGCTGCGCGTGTGGGACCGCATGCTCGCCAGCGCGAAGCCGCGTTCGTGGTTGGCGTAGATCAGCTCGTGATTGACTGGCGGCGATTCGGCCAGGATGCCGAGCCAGCCGAACGGGTACACACGCTCAAACACCTGAACCGCGGAGTCCGGCAAGCTGGCGCGGCAGACGCCATGGAAGCCGTCGCAGCCGGCGATGAAGTCGCACTCCAAGTCGTAGGACTGGCCTTCATGCGTCCAGCTCACACGCGGACGCTCGTCGCCGATGCCGTGGATCGCCACGTCCCCGGCGTCGAACACGATGGGCATGCCGTGAGCCGCGGCAGCATCGAACAGGTCGCGCATGACCTCCTGCTGCCCATACACCATCACGGTGGCGCCACCGGTCAGTTCCGCCATGTCGATGCGGAACAGCGAGCCATCGACCGCGATGTTGGTGCCCGTGTGGACGATGCCGTCGGTGTGCATGCGGCCGCCTAGGCCGAGCCGGTCCATCAGATCCGACGCGGTGCGTTCGAGTACGCCGGCCCGCACCCGGCCTTCCACATAGGCACGGTCCCGCCGTTCGATGACGACGGCGTCGATGCCGCTGCGGCGCAGCATGTGGGCCAGGAAAAGCCCGGCCGGGCCCGCGCCGATGATCGCCACCTGGGTTCGCATGTCCATTTCCCCGTCGAGCTTTGACGATGGCAGCGCCCGGCAACGGCGGCGATGGACAAGCGCGTCAAAAACATGGACTTTTTCGCCCATCATGGGGAGTGTCCGGGATGACTCCGTTTGCAGCAGCAAGCCCGATCCCGCTGTATTTCCTGTTCGGTGAGCCGAAACGCAGCGTCAGCCCACGGTTCCTGCACTTGGAGTCTTTGGAGGAACGCAGCCGCCCTCGCAACTGGCAGATACGGCCCCACGCCCATGCCGACCTGCACCACATCTTCATCGTCATCGAGGGCGGTGGCCGGATGGACGCGGACGGCCACGCCTTGGCGCTTCGCGCGCCCTGCCTGGTGTGGGTGCCCGCCGGCGTCGTACATGGCTTTGCGTTCGACCCCGGCATCGACGGGCAGGTGCTGACCCTCGCCGACGCCTATCTGCGGGACCTGATGCAGTGGCAGCCCGAGTTTGCGGAGCTTTTCAGCACGGCGGCCTGCCTTCCCTGTTCGGCGCTGGCCACGATCGCCCGGCACGTTCAGGCGCTTTCCCAGGAATTGCACTGGACCGCCCCCGGCCACGACGCCGCGGCTGACGCCCATCTCCGGCTGCTGCTGGTCGAATTGCTCCGGCTGCAGGCCAACGTCGCGGTGCGCGGCCGTGCGACGCCGGGCCGCGGCGTGGAACTGGTAGCGCGCTTCCGGCAGCGCCTGGAAACGCACTATCGCGCCGGCTTGTCCGTGGCGGCGCACGCAGTGGCGCTGGGCGTGACCCCGGCCATGCTGCGCCGGGCCTGCGCCACCGTCGCCGGCTGCCCGCCGGTCGCGATCGTGCAGGAGCGGCTGTTCCGCGAAGCGCAGCGCATCCTATTGTACACCAACATGAGCGTTGGAGAGGCGGCGGCCTATTTGGGTTTCGACGATAGCGCCTACTTCACCCGCTTCTTCACCAAACAGGCCGGGCTTTCGCCCCGGCAATTCCGTGCAACTCGCAGGGGCGCTCACGGAAAAGCCTGAATTGGGCATTAGACGAAATCCAGACCATCGCTGCTCGCGCAGTTGGAAGGACCGTGCCCGTGTTGCGCATTCCGCTCACCATCGTCTCAGCGGCGTTGCTCGCCAGCGGCAGCGCCGTCGCGCAATACCCTTACGCGCCGCCGCCTGACTATGCCCAGCCTGGATACAGCCAGCCGGGCTATGCGCCCCCGGGCGCCGATGCCACCGCTTATCCACCGCCCGGCTATCCGCCGCCCGAGGCTGCGCCCGGCTATCCCGCTGCGGGTTACCCGGCGCCTGGGCAGCCCTATGTGGGGCCGGACGGGCTTACCTACGTCAACGGCTCTCCGGTGTATCTTGACGGCGGAGAGTATGAGCCGCTGGTGTTCGTCGCAGGCCTTGGCTGGGGTTACTATGGCTACGGCCACCGCTGGTTCGGCGCGCCGGGGGATTTGCGCGGCCGGCTGGACCGTTACTATCCGGAGGGCCGCGGCTTCCCGCCGCCGGACGGTTTCCACGGCGGCCCTGGCTTTCACGGCCCGGGTGGTCCCGGGTTCCAAGGCGCGGGCGGCCCCGGTGGTCCGGGCTTTCGCGGCCCCGGCGGGCCTGGCTTCCCGGGCGGCCCGATGCGGCCGGTGGCAGGACCACCGCCGGGTCATCCCGGGTTTGAGGGCCATCGCTGCGGCCCGGGCGAACACTGCTGACGGCTAGGAGCGGCGCAGCGTCATCGTGTAGCGGAACCGGTCGGCCGGGTGGATGGTGTGTGACAGCTCCACCAGCCGCCGCCCGGTGCCGAAGTAGCGGCGCGTGACCCGCAGGGCGGCGCTGCCCGCCGGCGCCTGCAGCCGTTGCGCGGTGGCGGCATCCAGCAGCATGGCCTCGATCTCCTGTTCGACCTCCACGATCGGCTCGCCGAACCGTCTTTCGATTTGTGCAAACACCGCGGTCGCATGCGTTGCCGGCGCGGCCAGGAACCCGGCGTAGCGTTCCTCCACAAAAACGGTCATATCGCCCAGCGGGGCTTTGCCACCCGCCTGCTCCCGCAGCCCGTCCAGCCGCAACCAGCGCCGCCCGGCGCGGCAGTTGAGCTTCGCCGCCAGTGCGCCCGACGCGGTGACCCATTCGGTCGCGACCACGCGAAATGCCGTTTCCTGAGCATAGCGGAACAGCTCCGTCAGCGACTGGATGCTGTGATGATAGCCAAGCGCCGGCTGCGCCGCTTCAACACGCGTGCCGACACCCTTGCGGGCGGATAGCAGCTTGCGCGCGCGGAGTTGGGCGATCGCCTGGCGCACCGTCTGCCGGCTGACGCCAAACTCCGCCGCGAGGTCGTTCTCGGTCGGGATCAGCGAGCCGAGCGGGTAGCGGCCGCCCGTGATCGCCTGCTCGAGCGCCTGCGCGACCTGAAGGTAGCGTGCGACTGTCGAAACCTCGTCATTGCGAGCCGCCGCTTGGCGGCGCGGCACTCCAGGGCCGCCAGGAGGGGCGTCGCCCTCAGAGCCACGTGTCATACAGGACCAGCCAAATTGGAATGTCAGCCTCAGTCAACGCCAGCTTGCGGGCCCGAGACCGGGACTGCTTCGCTGCGCTCGCAGTGACACAGATTAGATTACGCCGCGTTCGCGCAACCGGGCCAGTTCTCCGGCACTGACGCCAGCCCTGGCAAAAATTTCGGCATTGTCGGCGCCCAGTGCCGGCGCCGCGCGGGTGGGGGTGATCTGGCCGTTCACCCGCACCGGGCCGGCCAGCATTTCGACGCTATGCCCACCCTCCGAGCGCTCGAATCGAGCGACCCGGCCGGTTTCGCGTACGAACCGCGAGTCGAGCGCCTGTGCCACATCGTACACCGGTGCGGCCGGCACTGCGCCCGCGAAAATCTCCAGCCAGCCGGCCGTGGTGCGCACCGACAGGATCGCGTCCAGTTCCTGGGTCAGAACCTCCCGGTTCGCCAGCCGGGCCTTGAAGCTGGCGTAGCGCGGGTCCGTGGCCCAATCGGGCCGCCCGATTTTCTCGGCCAGCGCGGGCCAGAACTTTTCCTTGTTGCACATCAGGAAAATCCATCCGTCCTGCGTGCGGTAAAGTTGTGACGGCGTCAGCGACGGATGCGCCGAGCGGGGCTCGCGGCCCTGCAAATGCCCGGCGTTCAGATACCAGGTCGCCAGGTAACTCAGGTTTTGCAGAGCGGTGTCGAACAGGCTCACGTCCATGTCCATGCCGCGCCCGGTGGCGCGCGCGCCGACCACGCCGGACACCAGGGCGAAGGCCGCCGTCAGCCCCGTCATGAAATCCACGATCGACAGGCCGAACCGCCCCGGCGGCCCATCCGGTTCGCCGGTCAGGCTCAGATAGCCGGCTTCGGCCTGCATCAGGTAGTCATATCCCGGCCAGTCACGGCGCGGACCGTCGCGTCCGTACGCCGACAGATGGGCGCACACGATCGCCGGGTTGACGGATTGCAGCGCGGCGTAGGTCAACCCTAACTTTTCCGGCAGGTCGCCGCGCAGATTGTCCAGCACCGCGTCCGCCTCGGCGATCAGCGCGTGCAGCAGGGCCTTCCCCTCGGGCGACTTGATGTTCAGCGTGACGGAGCGCTTGTTGCGGTTGAACGACTGGTAGAAATGCGTGTCGCCCGGGCCGAACGTATGCGGGCCGACGTGGCGGCCGACATCGCCGCCCTCCGCCGGGTTCTCGATCTTGATCACCTCGGCGCCGAGATCGGCCAGGAACATCGTGCCGAACGGCCCGGCGCCGTACTGCTCGATCGCGATCACCGTCACGCCGTCGAGCGGCAGAGGGCGGGCGTCCATGAGGGCGCTCCTAAATCTTGTTGCGTTCGATCAGCCGCTTGGCGATCAGCAATCGCTGCATCTCATTGGTGCCTTCGCCGATCACCAGCAAGGGCGCGTCGCGGTACAGCCGTTCGACCAGGAACTCCTTGCTGTAGCCATAGCCGCCGAAGATGCGCATGCACTCGGTGGCGTTTTCCAGCGCCGCTTCGGTGGCGAACAGCTTGGCCATCCCTGCCTCGTAATCGCTGCGGTCGCCGCGATCCAACGCCAGCGCCGCGGCTTCCGTCAGCATGCGCGCCGCCGTGGTGCGCGTCGCCATGTCGCCCAGTTTCAGCGCGATCGCCTGGTGTTCGCAGATCGGCTTGCCGAAGGTCTTGCGTTCCTGGCTGTAGCGCACGGCTTCGTCCAGCGCCGCCTGCGCAATGCCCACGCCGCGGGCGGCCACGTTGACGCGGCCAAGTTCCAGCCCGGCGATGGCGCAGACCATCCCGCGCCCTTCGACGCCGCCGATCAGCCGGTCCGCCGGGACGCGGTAATCCTCGAACACCAGCTCCGCGCTGTCGATGCCCTTGTAGCCGAGCTTCTCCAGCTTGCGGCCCACCTTGAAGCCGGGCCCCTTTTCCGCCAGCAGCATGCTCATGCCCTTATGGCGCGGGTCCGCCGCCGGGTCGGTCTTGACCAGCAGCGCGAAGCAGCCCCCCTCGATGCCGTTGGAGATCCAGGTCTTGGTGCCGTTGACGATGTAGTCGTCGCCGACCCGGCGCGCCACGGTGCGGATCGCCTGCAGATCGGTGCCGCAATCCGGCTCCGTCAATGCCAGCCCGCCACGCAACTCGCCCGTGGCGAAGCGGGGCAGGAAGGCCTGCTTCTGCGCCTCCGTCCCCATGCGGTCCACGATGCGCGCCATGATCAGGTGGGAGTTGATGATGCCGGAGATCGACATCCAAACGGTGGCGATCCGCTCGATGATCTTGACGTAGGTAGAAGGCCGCAGCCCCAGCCCGCCGTATTCGGCGGGGATCACCGCGCCGAACAGCCCAAGTTCTTTCATGCGCTCGACGATTTCGGTGGGGTATTCGTCGTCATGCTCCAACTGCATGGCGACGGGGCGGACGTGGCGCTCCAGAAAACGATCGACGGAATCGAGCACCAGCTGCTCGTTTTCCCGCTCGTCGCCGCTGATCTCGATCGGTGTGATGACGTTCATGGGTGTGCTCCGGTCAAAGCGCGGCAGCGAAGGCGGCGGCGGAGGGGTTCGTGGCTAGGCCGAGCACGGCGCTCTGCACGCGCGCCGTGGCCTCCGGGCTCAGTGACAGGGCGGCATTCCCCAGGTATTTCGCCACGATGTCGTCATTGCTCAGCGGCCGTTCGGCGGCGCCGCGATTGACCTCTTCCCGCTGGCGCAGCACGCGTCCGTCCTTGGTATGGACGACCAACTCGCCGGAATAGGTGCGCGGGAACGGCGAGGCCGGATCGATCGCGTAGCCGATGCGGTCGGCCAGCGCCAGGATCGCCGGGTCGGACGTGGCCTCCAGTTCCGCGAGCGTCAATTGGCCGCGGATCAGCGCGGCGGCGACCAGGAAGGGGATGCTGAATTGCGCGTCATAGGTGTTGGCCGGGCGGCGCTTGTTCGCCTCGGGCTCGCACACCACGGCCACGACCTGTTCCGGCATCAGCGCCTCGATCCGCTCGACGTCGTCCGGGCGCAACCCGGCGTCGCGCAGCAGCAGCGCGGCATCGACGCAGGCATGGGTGAAGTGGCAGGCCGGATAAGGCTTGATCGCGGTGCGCTCCAGCTCCCACACCTCGCCCAAGCCGGCGGTGGCCAACGACAAGTCCCGCTTAGCGAGGCCGCCGGCGGTGTAGAGGTTGTAGAGGCCGAAGCGGCCGGCATAGGGATTGCTGGCGCCCACGAAACCCTGGCGCGCCATCGCCGCCGCGGTGATGCCGGCCTGCGCGGCCCAACCCGGATGCATGCGCTTGTTCCAGGCGCCGTCTTCCAGGAACTGCAGACTGCCCGAGGCCATCGACAGCGCGATGCCCTGCGCGGACGTCATCTCCCGCGCGGTCAGCCCCAGCAGCCGCCCGGCGGCCAGCGTGGCGCCGAACACCCCGGCGGTGCCGGTCGGGTGGAAGCCCTGGTCGTGGAACGCGCCGCGCCCGACCGCGCCGATCCGTGCCGTGACTTCCATGCCGATGATGTAGGCGACCAGCATCTGCTCGCCCGTGGCACCCGCCAGCACCGCGGCGGACAGCGCGGCCGGGAACGAGCTGGCGCTGGAATGCACCACCCCGCCAAGGTGCGTGTCGTCGAAATCCAGCCCATGGCACAGCACGCCGTTTACCAGGGCCGCATCCCGCGGCGGCAGCCGGGCCGGCATGCCGATCACGGAGACGCTGCCCGGCCCCGACAAGCCCGAAATTGCCGACAACGTGCGATGCGCAAAGTCACTGCGCGACGACACGTAGGCAATACCTACGGCATCGAGAATGTGGTGCGCCGCGCGGGTGCGGATGCGCTCCGGAATATCGCCGGCCCGCAACCCTGCGGCGAACTCGGCCAGGCGCATCGCCGGGTCCGGCAGGGTGGTCATGCCCGAATCCAGGACGGGGTCGATCTCGCTGATCTCGTTCATCGTTGCTCTCCGTTATTCCGCTGCGGCCGCTTGGGTGGGCCGCTTGGCGATGAGGCTCATGCGTTCGAAGCTCATGAACACCGTCCCGTCCGCCTTGAAGCCCTCGGTGCGGGTGGTGACGATGCCTTGCGTGGGGCGTGACCGGCTTTCCCGCACCTCCAGCACTTCGGACCGGGCATAGATAGTGTCGCCGGGAAACACCGGGGCGGTCAGCTTGATGTCCTTCCAGCCAAGATTGGCGATCGCGTTGAGGCTGACATCGTCCACCGTCATGCCGACCACGATCGACAGCGTCAGCGCGCTGTTCACCAGCGGCTTGCCGAACTCGGACTTCGCCGCGAACGCTGCGTCGCAATGCATCGGGTGGCGGTTCATCGTCATCAGGCTGAAGTTGATATTGTCGCTGTCGGTGATCGTGCGTCCTGGCCAATGCTGGTAGGCGTCGCCCACACGGAAATCTTCCAGGTACCGCCCGTGACGCTGCTGATTAGTAACGGCGATTGTCACGCGTTGCCTCCAACCCCGCCTGATCCGGCGATGTGTTATGCGCGTTGCCATGTAACATGTACGCACATATGCTCGTCAATGCGGAACACCACCCAGGAATATCACGATGCGCGACCTTGGGACTGATCTCGGCGTTTGCACCACGATGGACGCGCTGCTTGCCGCAGCCGGGCGCGTCGCGGGGCTGCAGATCGTGGACATTGGCTCGGGCGAAGGCGCGTTCGCCCGGCAGCTCGCCGAACGCGGCGCAATCGTGACGGGCGTCGATCCGCTCGGCCCGGCGATGCCGTGGACGGAGGCCGGCGGCGGGCGCTACCGGCTGCTGCGCCAAGGGGCAGAGGCGCTGCCTTTTCCGGATGGCAGCGTCGATGTCGTGACCTTCATCTTTTCCCTGCATCACGTACCCGGCCCGGTCCTGCCCGGCGTGCTGCGGGAAGCCGCCCGCGTGCTGAAGCCGGGCGGCCTGCTGCACGTCGCCGAACCGCTCGCCGCCGGACCGGGGCATGAAGTCACCAGCCTGTTCCATGACGAAACGGCAGTCCGCGCCGAGGCCGCAGCGATCCTGGCCACCCAGGCGCCGCTGTTCCGCACGGGCAAACGGCTCGGCTATTCGACCCGGCGTCAGCATACCGGCTTCGAGGATTACGCGACACGGATGGTAGCCAACATGCGTTTCAACGGCTTCACCGAGGACCAGATCCGCGCCCCCGCCGTGCAGGCGCGGTTCGCCGAGGTCTTTGCCCGCACCGGCGGCGTGTTCGACCAGCCGGTGCAGGTGGACCTGTTCACGCGCTAAGCGTCTTGGCGTAGCCTTCGGGATGCAAGCGCGGCCAAACGCGCACCAGGGGGAGACGAGCCATGCTGGAAGTGAGCGACAGGCTAGCGGTCACGCCGATCGCCGGCGCCCTCGGGGCCGAAATCGGTGGGGTCGATCTGTCCACCGACCTCCCGGATGCGACGGTGAAGTCGATCCGGCAGGCGTGGCTGGAACACGGCGTGATCTTCTTCCGCAATCAGACGTTGCCGCCTGACCGCCTGCTGGCGCTGGCCGAGCGGTTTGGCGACGTGCTGGAATACCCGTTCGTGCGTGGCCTGGACGGCTATCCGGAGATCATCCCCGTGGTGAAGCTGGAGCACGAACGCCACAACTTTGGAGGCGTCTGGCACACCGACACCGCTTACCTGGAACAGCCGCCGATGGCGACCATGCTGGTGGCGCGCGAGGTCCCGCCGTATGGCGGCGACACGCTGTTCGCTAGCGGCACCAAAGCCTACGAGGCGCTGTCCGTTGGCATGCGCCACCTGCTGGCCGGGCTGCACGCAGTGAACAGTTCCGCCAAGGCCGAAGTCAGCAAGACCCGCGAAGATCGCGTCAAGGATAGCGCCCGCACCGATGCGCGCAGCGAATACAATGCCGAGCACCCAGTCGTCCGCACCCACCCCGAAACCGGCCGCAAGTCGCTCTATGTAAACATTGCGCACACGCAGCGCTTCGCCGGCATGACGGACGAGGAAAGTGCGGGGTTGCTGGCCTACCTATTCCAGCATCAGATCCGCCCGGAGTTCACCTGCCGCTTCCGCTGGGAACCGGGCTCGCTCGCGCTGTGGGACAATCGCTGCGTGCTGCACAACCCCATCAACGACTACCATGGCCACCGCCGGGTGATGCACCGCGTGACGCTGAGGGGCGATACGCCACGGTAGCACGGCACAGCATCGGGCACGTCTCTCCGCCGCTGCTGATCACAGAGCCAGACAATAGTCATTGCGATATTGGTTTCACTGGCCACTGACGATCATACCGCCTGCTTTAGAAACAATTAGGAAGTCGTTTAGGACTTCGGCAGACGCCTGGACCGATCCTTTCGCTACGGCATTGCGGGCTTCTCTGCGGTGCCGAAACCGAGGGAGAGGTGCATGTTCGACACGCCGGAGATCACAGCCGAAGCGGCGTCTTACCCGATCTGCCGCTTGCAGCGCGGGGATGCAGGCCGCATCGCCGGGTTCGTCACCGCGCTCGACCACGACACGCTGCATCTCCGCTTCGGCCGCTTCATGCCGGCCGAGGCAATCCAGGCGCACTACGCCGGCCTCGATTGGAGCGGCGCCGTGCTGCTCACCTGCGAGATCGGCTCGGAGATATGCGGTGTGGTGGAAGTCTATCCCTATCCCGCCCCAGCCGCCGCTGGCCCCGATCCCATCGAGGCGGAGATCGCGCTGGTCGTCGCCCAGGGGTCGCGCGGACGCGGCGTCGGTCGCCTTTTGCTCGCAAGCGGCCTCGCGGCTGCGGCCCGGTGTGGCGCCGTCCGGTCAACGATGTTGCTCGCGCCGCAGGATCACGCCCTCGCGCGGCTGGTCCGGCGGCTTGGGTTCACGGTGGGCGCCGCCGGCGACCAGGCCGTGTTCGCCCACCATGGCGAGATCGGTGGCCACTGATGCGCCCAACTCGCCCCGTGCCGGATCCCTGGATCGATGTCGAGGAGGCGCGGCGGCAGCGCGGCAGGATCGTATGGTTGTGGTGCCTCGACCGCCTGCGCGCCATCCGGCGGCTCAGTGCGACCCGGCCCGTGACTGGGCTTCCACGACGATATCCGAGGCCTGGATCGCGGCCGTGAGCTTCGGACATCCGATCCCCTGACTGGGCTGGAAACCGGGCCAGCGGCCAATAGCCTGCGGGAACGTAAAGAAATCGCCGGGATCATACTTCTTCTTGATCGCGACAAGTTCGGTATAGGCGTCGATGCCCCAGTAGTTCAGCGGGTAATCCTTAAACGTCGCACGCGGATAGTTCTGATAGGTCATGCCGTTGAAGCACGGCGCCATGAACGCCATGAACCCGTCGAGCCAGGCGACCGCCGCGGCCTTTTCGGCGTCCTTCAGCCACCAGACATCGACGTAGAAGTTCATGTGTACGGAACGATGCACGAAGGCGCTGTCGCTAGCCGGGATCTCGGCGATACGTCCGCCATAGGGCTCGATGACGACGAAATTCAGGATAGGTCCGGCGGACTTGATGGTAGCGACGATGCCTTCCCACTCCGCGAGGGTGAGCATCCTGTCGATATAGCCTGACTGCTTGTCCTCCTTGGCGCCCGCCACGCCGTCCGGGTCGATCTGATATTGTTCCATCATGATCGTCTCGAGCCGTTTATAGGTTTCGAGGTATTTGAATTCCAGTCGTCCGCCGGTCGCGGCGAGCAACCGGTCGAGCCAGGCTTGCGCCTCTGCCGCCGGACCATGATAGACGCCACGCATGAGCAACGACGTCCTGCCGGCCAATTTGCGAAACGCCAGCATGTAGCCGAACGACCCGGGCTGACCCAGCATGTAATCGGTCTGCAGCGTCAGCAGGGCCGACGGTAGCCCCGGGTCGTCGAGGTCCCATATCAGGCCGAAGCCTTTCAAATCTTCAAGTGGATGCACGGTATAATCGACGTCCAGCAAGACGCCGAAATTGTTGCCCGTGCCGCCGCGCACGGCCCAGAACAAGTCATTATTCTGGTCCCGGGATGCCAACGCGATGCGTCCGTCGGCCAGCATCATGCGGAATGAGCGAACACTGTCGATATTCATTCCGAAGATGCGGGATGTGAAACCATACCCGCCGCCCTGCATGTAGCCGCCGACGCAGACCGAGTTGCAGGCGCCGCCGGGGATATGTGCATTGAACGCGCCAAGCACGGTGTTGACCTGAGCAAACGCGAGACCGGCGCCGAGACGGATGCGATCGCCCCGTCTGTTGACTTCGAAGTTTTGCATCTCTCGCAGGTCGATCACCAGAGCATCGTCCCGTCCCGAGTAACCGGCGGTGCTATGCCCACCGGACCGGCACACCGCGGACAATCCAGTTGCCTTTGCGATGCTTATGGCGATCCTGACGTCATCGGCGCTTGTGCATACGGCGATCAGGCTCGGAAAGACGTCGAATGCCGGGTCGTGCAGCTTTCGCAGATCGTTATACTCGTCCGACGACGCGTCTCGAACGACAAGGTATCCGCGGAAGTTCAGCGCGAGGCTTTCGTCGAGACCGAGCAGTCCGAGGACTGCCGTGTTCCTGGCGGGCCAGTCAACGTCCGAAGTCGTTTCGTCTGTCATCCCGTTCCACCCATCTTTGTTAGATGTTGCCGAGGCCCGCTGCCAGAACCCTTGGCTACTCTGGGATACCGGCCGCCCGCAGCCCGGCGGCGTAGCGTGCGAGCAGGTCCGGCCCCCACGGCACGAGGGTGCCTACGCGGGACCATCGTAAATCTGGCTCCAGGTCCAGCAACACGGGCACGAGCTCCTTTGCCTCCTCGATGCGGTCCATGAGCGCCAGCACAACGACCTTGAAACGCAGAGCCGCCAGGAAAACGGGACCTTCCCGCAGGGATTTGTCGGCCCACAGCAGAACCTGCTCCAAGTCTCCCTTGACGAACCAAGCGACCGCCATCCCACACGACAGGATATGGATTGTCGGGTCGAGCGGGTTGAGCCGGAGCCCGCGATGAAAATGTTCGATCGCGGTATCTCCATCCTCGAGATACATCCTGACCCAGCCGCTGAGGTGCCAGGCGCCGGCCAGGTTCGGATTGAGGAGCAGGGCACGATCCATGACTGTGGCAGCCGTCCGTAGATCGCCCCCCAGATAGGCCGACGCCATGCCCCCCGTGTACAGGGCCGTCGCATCGTCCTGGCCGCCAGCGATCGCCAGGCGGGCCAGGCGCAGGCCTTCCGCGCATTCCTTAGCGCGATCCGCCATCCAGCCATTTCCCTTCCGATACGCGTAGCAGTAGGCGGCGAGGCCGTAAGCCGCCGCATAGTCGGGATCGAGGTCGATCGCCCGTTCCAGCAACTGAACCGCCTCGCGATTCGGCTCCTTTGTCGCTTTATGAAACTCGGCCAAGGCGCGCAGGAAGTAGTCGTAAGCCCGCATGTTCTCCGTGGGCTTGCGGCGGCTTCGCTCGACCTCGGCGAACCGGATCCGGGGTTCCAGCGCACCGGCGACACGTTCCGTCACCCGGTCCTGCAGGTCGAACACGTCATCCAGCTCGCCGTCGAACCGGTCGGCCCAGATATGCGCGCCATTGGCTGCATCGATCAGTTGGGCGTTGATCCGCACGCGATGAGCCGCGCGGCGGACGCTGCCCTGCAGGACATAACGGACACCGAGTTCCTCCCCGACGCGCCTGATATCAACCGCCGCGCCCTTGAAGACGAAACTCGAGTTGCGGGCGATCACGAACAGCCACTCGATGCGCGATAGGGCCGTGATGACGTCCTCGACCATCCCGTCGGCGAAATAGTCCTGATCCGGATCGCCACTCAGGTTTTGGAACGGCAGCACCGCAATCGATGGTTTGTCGGAGGGGAGGTCCGGCGGCCGCGCCGGCAGGCCGACCTCCGACACGGGCCCCCTGAACCGGTAGCCACGCCGGGGCATCGTTGCGATCCACGCATCGCCGCCCGGTGCGGCCCCCAGCGCGCGGCGCAGACTGGAAATCTGTACCGTGAGATTGCTTTCTTCCACCGCCAGGCTGTTCCAGGCCTCCGTCATCAGTTGATCTTTGGTGACAAGCTGACCGGCCCGCCGGACCAGCGCCAGGAGGACAGCAACGGCCCGCTCACCCAATGCTACGGGCGTGCCGTCGAGAAGAAGGAGTTTGGCCGTTGCATCCAGCACAAACGGGCCGAGGGCGAACGACTCCGACGGCGGCAGCCTTGGCTGTACAGCGCGCCGCAGTTGGTCAGAACCCTCGTTCTGATTGCCTAACCGGCCAGGCATTGCATTCCTGATGTTCCACTCGCTGCCTAAGCCGAAGCAACAAACGAGTCAAAGAATGTGTGCGTCCTGCAACGACTCTTTGGACTTGAAGCGTTCGGCCGGGCTGATCTCCGCAGCGTTTCAGACAGGCTTCAGCGGCAGTTCGATCGCGAAATGCCGCCTCATCACATACGCAATGTCCGCAAAGCACGACCCATGACGCACGACGGTCAGCGTCTCCACATCCAGCAGCGTGGACGACGCCGCATACGGGTGGAACCGCTGCAACCCATGATCGACCACCACGTCGGCAATCGCCATGATCT
>CAZZVB010000047.1:0-22829 GCA_964657445.1 uncultured Burkholderiaceae bacterium
GATCGTTGCCATCAACGCAAGGCCGGGCATCAAGGAAGCTACGATATGCCTGGCTGTCTCCGCGGCGATAGCAAGCGTGCTCCAAGATTCTCATTTCGAGCATGTCACCGAACACTCTACGCGAGCAGCCATCCTGCTGAGTATTCCGACTGTCCTGCTCTCGTATCTGGTCTTGGTGATCTACGACGAACCGGTGCGCGAGCGTCTATCGCCACGGAAGACTGTCGTAACGCCAGGGTAATTCCCCTGCTACTGTAACCGCCGCCCGAAGCTGATCACGTAAGCCCGTACCCGGGCGTCGATCAACGGATCGTCCGACACCTCGATTCCAGGCGTCAGGTTATTCGGCAGGTACCGCAAATCCTTCTGCGCCTGAGTATTATCCGCGACCGCCTTGGCGATGGTGATCGTGCCCATATCCACCAGTTTGCGATCGTCCGGCCAGGGCTGAGTCGGGTCTTTGGTCTGGTCGCCAGGGTTGGCGAGCTGCGCCATCAGGTGGAACTTGACCGGCCCCTTGGCCAGGCGCTGCGGCAGTTCGTCCACCAGGAAGTCCGGCGTCATCGCCTTGGACGCTGCGGCATCCACATGCTCGGCGCCTTCGAACGGCACGATCCTGAAGCGGAACGGCTGCCGCTTGCCGTCAGCGCTGACGAAGATGAACGCATCGACGCCGTTATAGACCTCCCGCGCGAAGCTGGAGGGCGTGGTGGTGGAGCCGAACGCCTTCGGCACCGCGGGGTGCGCGGCGATGAACTGATCCGCCTTGGTCGGCTTCGGCGCGTCCGGCGGACTTTCGGAGATGTCCTTCAACAGCTCCGCAAACTCCTCCCCCGTCGCGACCGGAAAGAACGCCAGCGAGTTGGTGACGACGTCCACCGGCGGCGCGCCGGCCGGGCGGAACTTGATCGACATGCCGTGCGGGCTGGCCTGGGCCGAGCCGTCCATGATGTTCGGAATACCGGTCGAGTCAGAAAACCGCACAACCACCGGGATCACTGGGCCGGCGAATATGTTGGCCTTGCTAAGCGTCGCGGCGTCCGCCGTCGGCGTGAACGAACCCTCAGTGACGACGCCCTTGGCATGGTTGGCGCGTGCGAACGGGTGCCGGCCCCATAGCGTGTTCATCGTGTCGATGGTCTGGGTCGCCGTAGAGGCCGGCGACGTCTGGCCCCATGCGGCGGGCAATCCAACAGCGGTCAACAAGGCAGCGGTAGCGAGAAGGGTGCGGTTGGCCATGAACGACTCCGACAAAGGACCGTCTGATTAGCACGGACCTCCGTTGATACGCCGCCCGCAGGCGGTTCAAGACCCTGTGTGACCGCCCTGCAGGATCGCCTCGACCACACGCTGCACCTCAAACGCCTCCTCCAAGGTTGCCAACTGGTGCGACTGGCCCCGCGTCATCCGCGCGACACCCTCCATCTGGCGCTGCATCGTCAAGGGACGGGCAGTTTCGTGCGGCATCGCGTCCGGGTCAGGCAGCCACTGCCCGCCCTCCTGCCGCTCCGCCGTGCCCCAGTTGCGCAGCCGGATCGCGCCATCTGACCCGGTGATGGTGAAGCTGTTGGCGTCGTCCTCACCGGTGCGGCCGACCGCGCCTTCCAGCGTCACCGGCAGCCCGCCCGCGGTCAGCCTGGCGGCGACGCTGCGTTCGCTGCGCCCCGGCTCCGGGAAGTTCGCCGAAGCCCCCAGCAATTGCAGCGGGCCGAACAGCCGCCGGGCGAGAAACAGGAAGTGCGACACAACTTCCCGCGTGAAGCCGCCCTGCGCCGGGCCATCCAGCCACCCGGCCGCGCCCTGCTGCCAGCCGCGGGGCCAGGTGGCGAAGCCCACGCTGATGGCGACGCTGCCGGGTTCGCCGCCGGCGCCATCTGCTAGCCATTGGCGCAGCGTTGCCACCGCCAGCGAGGACGCGAACGGGAAGTTCACCGCGGCCCGGCTGCCCGCCGCGCGCTGCATGAACCGCTCCGTCTCCGCCACGTCCACAGCGAGCGGCTTTTCGCAGAACAGCGCCCGCCCGGCGTCCAGCGCGGCCATGGCGTGGGCCAGATGCGTGGCCGGAGGAGAGGCGACATAGACGCAATCCGCGGCCGCGATCACCTCGGCGGCGGATGCCATGGCCGGGATGCCCGGCAGCTCGGCGCAAAGCTTTTGGAGCGTCTCGCCCGCCGGGTCCCAAACGCCGGTCACGTGCAGGCTGGTCTGGCCCTGGACCGCGCGAAGCAGCCGCTCGCCCATGATGCCCGCGCCGATGATCCCCAATCCCAGCATCGCAAACGCCCCCGGTGTGACGTCACGCTATCATGCGAAAGCTTGGGCACCGAACGGGCGCTGCCGCGTAAGGACGCGGGTGAAACCTCAGCCAAACAACCTTCGCGTGTTCGCGGTCGCCCTGCTGGTCCTGGCGGGCGCCGTGAACTTCATCGACCGCTCCGCCGTGGCCATCGCCTTGCCCGCCATCCGGACCGACCTGCATCTATCCGCCGGGGAGGCCGGGGTGCTGCTCTCCGCCTTCGCCTGGAGCTATGCCGTGGCGCAACTCCCGGCCGGCAGCCTGATCGACCGGCTCGGCGCGCGGACGGCGCTGGCTGGCGGGCTCGCGGCCTGGTCGGTGGTGCAGGCGGTGACCGGGCTGGTTGGCTCGCTGTCCCAGTTCGTGATCGCCCGCGTGGCTTTGGGCCTCGGCGAGTCACCCATGTTCGTCGGCGGCGCCCGGGTTTGCGCAGATCGCTTCTCTCCGGCCGAGCGGGCGTTCCCGATGGGGCTGCTCAACGCCTCAGCATCGCTGGGCCCGGCGATCGCACCGCTGGTGCTCACGCCGATGATGCTGGCATTCGGCTGGCGGCCGGCCTTCGCGATACTGGGCGCGGCCGGGCTGCTGGTGGCACTCGCCTGGGCCGTGATCTACCGGGACCCGGCAGTAAGCTCGGCGAATACGCCGCGCGTTGCCGGGCCGGCGCAATGGGCAGCGCTGCTTCGGCAACGTACCGTCTGGGGCTTGGTGATCGGATTCGCGGGCACCGTGTATGTGACCTGGCTCTATGTGACCTGGTTGCCGGGTTATCTGCAGCTCCGATGGGGCATGTCGCCAGGTCAATCCGGCCTGTGGTCCGCCCTGCCGCAATTCTTTGGTTTCATCGGCGCGGTGGGCGGCGGGTGGGTCTCCGACCGGTTGGTGCGCCGGTTCGGTGAACGCCTGGGGCACCAGAGCCTCGTCGTGACCGGCCTGCTGGCCTCGGCCGCAGGCAGCGTGCTGGCCGCCGTGTCCGGCAGCGCCGCCATGGCGATCGGCGCGGTCTCGGCCGCTCTGTTCGCTGCCAATGTTGCGACCACCTGCGGCTGGGCGCTCGCAGCCGGCCTCGCCCCCATGGCGCTGGTCGCGACGGTGGAGGCGATGGCCAACATCGGCGGCTCCGTCGGTGGCACGCTGGCGCCGCTCACCACGGGCTTCATCGTGCAATCCAGCGGGTCGTTCGCACCGGCACTGCTCGTCGCCGCCGCTGTGTCCGCGGCGAGCGGTCTAGCCAACTGGTTCCTGACCCGGCAGCCGATCGAAGATCTTGGCAAGGCGATCCAGCCGGGATGGTCAGGGAAATCCTAACGACCGCCCTGGGCACGCTGCTGGTGCGTGTCTATGGCCCACCTCACATACCGGGATAGGCAACGGCGGTAAGTAAACGTAATGTTCCGCTGTCGTGAGGAGGGGAGCCATGGAACCGGTCAGTGCAATCGTCACCGCTCTGGCACTCGGGGCGGCCGCGGCGGCGAAGGATATCGGCGGGCAAGCGGTAACGGACGCCTACGCGGGGCTGAAGGCTCTGATCGCACGGCGTTACCCTCAGGTCAGCGTCGAGCAATTGGAGCGTGCCCCTGACTCGAAGAACCGCCGAGCCGTGGTGGAGGAGGACCTAGCGGCGGCGAAAGGCGCCGAGGACACTGAACTCGCGTCGATGGCCGCCAAGCTGACAGAGCTGATCCGCCAGCAGGCGCCCACCGCGGCGTCCGCGATCGGCGTGGACCTGATGGATATCGAGGCTGCCAGCCTCAGCCTAGCCGACATCGCCGCCGCCGGCACGGGGGTGCGCGTGGAGAAAGCCCGTTTCACCGGCGCAATCGAGATCAGCGGTGTGCGCGCGGGTGTGCCGCTGTCCGAAAAACACGACTGAACACGCCGCCTCCATGCCGCAAACCGGCGTAGTCCTCACCGACGTCCGCGCCGAAACGATCGCCATCAGCGGCGTCACGATCGGGCTGACCGCAGCCGAAGTCCGAGACCTCACCCGTGCCGCCGTCGCGGGCGCGGCGGGCGCTATGGCCGGCGAAATCACCGGGCTCAGCACCAAGCTCGGCGTCACCCAAGGCGCGTTGCGCACCATGCTCGCCACCGTGGGACAAGCCGACGTTCCGGACGACCGGCTCGTGGACAAGCTGGCCGAGGTCATCGGCCAGTCGCGCCGCGCCTTCGACACCATCACCGCCCTGCGTCCCGATAATCCGGTGGCGCAGGAACAGGTCAACCGCGCCTCGGAGGCGGCCAATGCAGGCGACCCGAGACGCGCCCGGCGCTGCCTGCAATCCGCCCGCTTTGCGGCCGAAGCCGCCGCGGAGCAAGCGCGGCAGATCGCGATGGAGGCGCTCGCCGCCGCCGACAAGCAGATGCTCCAAGCCGCCCGCGCCGTCGCCGCCGAGGCGGAGCTAGCGCTGGCGGAGCTGGACTACCGGGAAGCGGCGGCGCTGTTCGAGGAAGCCGCCGGCCTCGTACCAGCCAGCGAGCCGGCCGAAACCGGCGTGCTGGTCTGGCGCCAAGCCGACGCGCTGCAACGCCACGGCGAGCAGCGTGGCGACAACGCCGCCCTGCACCAGGCGATACAGCTTTACCAAAGCGCCCTAGATTTCTTCCCGCGCGAAACGGCGCCGCTGGATTGGGCCAGGATTCAGAATGACCTTGGTGGCGCGCTCTCCGCCCTCGGGGAGCGTGAAACTGGGGCGGATCGGCTGGAACAAGCCGTGGCGGCGTTCCGCATGGCCCTGGTCGAACGCACCCGGCAGCGCGCGCCGCATGACTGGGCGACGACGCAGAACAATCTCGGCACCGCACTGTGGCGCCTGTGCGAGCGGGAGAGCGGGACAGCCCGGTTGGAGGAGGCGGTCGCAGCCTTCCGCGCCGCCCTGGCGGAAACGCCGCGCGACCAGGCTCCGCGCGACTGGGCAATGACCCAGATGAATCTCGGCAACGTGCTCGCCACGCTCGGCCAGCGTCAGAGCGACCCGGAACACCTCGAGCAGGCTGTCGCCGCCTATTACGCCGCGTTGGAAGAGACGCCGCGTGCCCGGGCGCCGCGAGACTGGGCGCTGGCCCAGGCCAACCTAGGCGCCGCCTTGGCCAAGCTCGGTGAGCGGGAAAGCGGGACGGAGCGGCTGGAGGAAGCCGCCGCCGCCTTCCGCGCCGCCCTGGAGGAGCGCACCCGCGACAAGGTGCCACTGCATTGGGCGACCACGCAGAACAATCTCGGCACCGTTCTGCGCACGCTCGGCGAACGGGAGGACGGCACCACCCGGCTGGAAGATGCCGTCGCCGCCTTCCGCGCCGCCCTCACTGAACGCACGCGCGACCGCGTCCCGCTGCAATGGGCCGCCACGCAGATGAACCTGGCCGCAGCGCTCGCCGTCTGGGGCGAGCGGGAGAGCGGGACTGCGCGGCTGGAACAGGCGGTGGCCGCATATACGGCGGCGCTGGAGGAGACAGCACGCGAGCAGGTGCCGCTGCAATGGGCGATGACGCAGATGAATCTCGGCACGGCCCTCGAAACTCTTGGCAACCGCGAAGGCGGCATCGCGCGCCTCGAACAGGCGGTGGCCGCCTACCGTGCCGCCCTCGCGGAACGGCCGCGCGACCGCATGCCACTGGACTGGGCGGTGACGCAGATGAATTTGGGCAACGCTCTCGCAACGCTGGGCGGCCGTGAAAGCGGGGCAGCCCGGCTGGAGGAAGCGGCCGCTGCGCTCCAATCCTGTCTCGCGGTTACGCGCTCGATGTGGCCGCAGGCATGGGTGCAGTCGATTGAGGAACGCAACGACGCCGTGCAACAAGAGATCGCCGACAGAACGGCTGCTTGCAGAAGGGAAGCATCATGACAGGCGACCGTTGGAGAACGGCATGGACGTTGATGGCCGTCGGCGTGTCCGTCCCAGCCTGGGCTGGAACGCCTGCCTTCACCGTGGCAGGCATCAATGGCGCAGCGACGATGCATGGCGCGCCGCTGAAATCCGGCGACGCGATTACCGCCGGCGAGACCATCGCCGTGGCGCCGGACGCCACTCTCAAGCTTCAGATGGCCGACCAGTCGGTGATCCTGGCGGCAGGCGGCACCACTTTCACGGTTACGCGCTATGACACCGGCGCAGAACGCGTTGTTAGGCTGACCCTGGCCGAGGGCCTGCTGCGCTTGACCATTCCGGCGGCCAGCGGCGCCTCCTCGGTCGAGGTGGCGACGGCGACCAGCGTGGCGTCCATGCGCTCGACGTCCGGCGACTGGTTCATCGCGAACAAGGCGGGGGCGGCGCAAGTCGGCACCCTCGCGGGCAACGTCGCCCTGACCAGCACGCCAACCGGGCAGTCGGTCGCAGTGCCGGCGCACTGGGGATCGCGGCTCGAACCGGGGCTGAGCCCCACCCTGCCGCGTGCCTGGGCGTCGGTGGAGTTCGACGGCTTCATCCGCCGCACCGCCTGCTGCCAGGCCCCGCAATCCGCCGCCAAGCCTTGAACCGTACAACTCGCCGCTTACCGGCCGCCCTTCTGCTGGTGAGCCTGATTCCGCAGGCAGGCCACGCCTACACTGCCGCCGGGGACCGCACGTTTTCCGCCAACCTCCTGCTGGACCAGATCGCACCGTCCGACGCGTTCTGGACGACCTACCAGACGCAACCGGCCGCTGGCGCCGAGTTCAGCTCGTTCAGCGGCACCTACGCCAAGACGATCACCGAGCGGCTTGGCATCCAGCTATCCGACGGCATTCTGCGGACCGGGTCGGTCAGCGGCGCCGCTAACTTCGATGCGCTGATCCAGTACGAGGCCATACTCGATCCTGAGCGTGAGTTCGCGCTGGGCGTGCAGCTCGACCGGAATTTTGGCAATACGGGCTATACCAAGGCCGGCACTCAGCGGGGCAGCCTCACCACGCCCGGCATCACCTTCGGCAAGGGCCTTGGCGACGTGCCGGTGGAGTTCCTGCGGCCATTTGCAGTGGTTGGGTTTGCCGGCTTTGGCATAGGCGAGAGCGGACGGCGCAACGTGGTCAACGCCGGGTTCGCGATCCAGTATTCGTTCCCGTACCTTGTCTCCAAAGTTGCCGGCAATGGCGTCCCGTCGTTCCTGAGTGGGTTTACGCCGACGGTCGAAGCCCTGCTCTCCACGCCCACCGGCGGCAGCCCGCCCCGCGGCGGCGGCACGCAGCGCTCCTTCGTCATCGCCCCCGGCTTCGGCTACACGCAAGGCAGCGGCTGGGAATTCGGCATTGAGGCCCTGGTCCCCACCAGCCGCGCTTCCGGCACCCATGTCGGAGTGATCGCGCAATTGTTGGTCCAGTTCGACTACCTGCTGCCCGACAGCATCCTCGGCAAGCCGCTGATCGGCTCCGAATAGCCGCATCCGGCTTCGTCATTGCGAACCGCCGCTTTGCGGTGAAGCAATCCAGGGCAACAGATCGATGTGGCAGCGCACCTGGCCCAGGCGCACATGCGCCAGCCCAATGTCACTTGCGTCACGCCAGCACCGCGGCCTAGCGTTTTGCGACCGGAATCAAGGTGCAAAGAATGCAACGACGCCAGTTCCTGCAAACCACCATCGCCGGCAGTGCCGCCCTGGCGCTTCCCAACATCGCACGATCGCAGCAACAGCGAGTGTTGAAGTTCATTCCGCAAGCAGACCTTGCAGTCATCGACCCCGTCTGGACCACGGCCGACGTCACCCGCAACCACGCCCACCTGGTGTTCGACAATCTCTACGGGCTCGACACCCAGTACAACGCCCAGCCGCAGATGGTGGCCGGCCACACCGTGTCCGCCGACGGCAAGCAGTGGGACCTGACCTTACGCGACGGGCTGAAATTCCACGACGGCACTCCCGTCCTGGCGCGCGACGCGGTGGCGAGCATCCAGCGCTGGTCCAAGCGCGACGGCTTCGGCGGCCAACTCTTTAACCAGGTGGACGAGCTGTCGGCGCCTACCGACAAGACCATCCGGTTCCGACTGAAGAACCCCTTCCCGCTGCTGCCGGAAGCGCTGGCAACGCCCACCAGCATGTGCTGCATCGTGCCGGAGCGGCTGGCCAAAACCGACCCGAACACGCAAATGGCCGAAGTCGTCGGCAGCGGCCCGTTCAGCTTTGTTGCCAGCGAGCGGATTTCCGGCTCCCGCGTGGTGTACGCCAGGTTCGCCGGCTACGTCCCGCGGCAGGAGCCGACGAGCTTCACCGCCGGCGGCAAGCCGGTGTATTTCGATCGCGTCGAGTGGTCCGTCGTGCCGGACCCGGCCACCGCCGCCGGCGCCATCACCTCCGGCGAGATGGACTGGTGGGAGAACCCGGCGCTCGACCTCGTTCCCACGCTCGAAAAAAACAAGGCGCTGGTGGTGACGGTGAAGGACAAAACGGGCGAGATCGGCTGCCTGCGCTTCAACGAGATGTACCCGCCCTTCGACAACCCGGCGATCCGCCAGGTCGTGGTGTCCGCGATCAATCAACGTAGCTTCATGGAGGCGGTGGCCGGCGCAGTGCCGGACCTGATCAACGAAGGGATCGGCCTGTTCGCGCCCACCAGCCCGTTTGCCAGCGATGCCGGCATGAACACCATGAAGGGCGACGGTGATCTGCCTGCCATGAAAAAGGCGCTGGCCGCAGCCGGCTACAAAGGGGAGCGAGTGGTCATCCTCGGCGCCGCCGATTTCCCGACCATCACCGCCATCGCCCAGGTCGGCGCGGACCTGCTGCAAAAGATCGGCTTCAACGTGGACTACCAGTCGATGGACTGGGGCACGGTGGTGCAGCGCCGCTCCGTCAAGACGCCGCCGGACAAGGGCGGCTGGAACATCTTCTTCACCTTCCTGGGTGGCACCGGCAACCTCATCCCCGCCGCCAACATCGCCATCCGCGCCAATGGCGAGAAGGCCTGGTTCGGCTGGCCCGACAACCCGAAGCAGCAGGCGCTGCTGCAATCCTGGTTTACCGCGCCTGACCTCGCCGCTCAGAAACAGGTCGTGCGCGAGTTGCAAGCCGCCTTCTTCACCGACCCATCCTTCGCCCCGCTCGGCATGTATTCGGTTCCGACGGTGTTCAAGAAAACCCTCACCGGCATTCCTGAAGGCTTCCCTCTTTTCTACGGAGTAAAGTCCCAGGCGTAAGACTTACCTCGCTCATGACGGTGCAGCGGCGAGCAGACTTCGCGTGTAGTCATGCTGCGGCTGGGCGAACACGCGTTCCGTCTCGCCCGCCTCCACCACCTGGCCGCGGTGCATCACCGCCACCTGGCTGCACAGATACCGCACCACGGCCAGGTCGTGGGAAATGAATAGCAGGCTGATCCCCAATTCCCGCCCCAGCCGCAGCAGCAGGTTCAGGATTTGCGCCTGCACCGACACGTCCAGCCCAGACACGATCTCATCCGCCACCAGCAGCCGCGGCGTCACGCACAGCGCGCGGGCTATGTTCACCCTCTGCTTCTGGCCGCCAGAAAGCTGCGAGGGCACACGGCCCAGACAATCCGGCGGCAGCCCCGTCTCCCGCAGCAGCCGTTCCGCTTGCGCCGCCCGCTCCGCCCGCGTCACGGCATGGCCCTGCACTTCCAGGATTTGCGTCACCAGGCTGAAGACGCTGCGCCGCGGGTTGAGTGCCGATTGCGGATCCTGGAACACGATCTGCGCGTGGTCGCGTGTGACGGTGGCAGGCGCGCCGTCCAGCAGGATACGCCCGCCGGTGGGCCGTTCCAGCCCCATCACCAGCCGCGCGAGGGAGCTCTTGCCGCTGCCGCTCTCGCCCACGACCCCGACGAACTCCCCCGCGGCGACGCGCAATGACACGTCCTGCAGCGCACGCACCGGCGGCCCAGCACGGCCCAGCAGGCGGCGGCGGCCGGGGTAGTCCAGCGACACGCCGATCAGTTCGAGCGGAGCCGGCCTGTCTGCGACCGCAGCGGCGGCGGCGGGTTCAGCGGGCAGGGGAAAGCTGGCCGCCTCGCAAACATTGGCGCAGCGCACACGGTGGCCGGGGCCGATGCCGCGCCATTCCGGTAAGTCCGCGGCGCAGGCGGCGTTGCGCGCCGGGCAGCGCGGCGCAAACCGGCAGCCGGGCAAGCGGGCCAACTCGGCAAGCCCCGGCATCTGGTCGAGCAGCACCGGCAGCGTCCGGCGCGGGCCACGCAGCGCCGGCGCGCTGTTGCGCAGGCTGCGCGTGTACGGGTGACCCGGCGTTTGCAGCACCGCCGCGGCCGGGCCGCTTTCCACCATATCGCCGGCATACAACACCGCCACCTCGTCACAGACCTGCGCCGCCAAATGCAGGTCATGCGTGATCAGCACCACGGCCGCGCTGTGCAGCGCCTGCTGTTCGCGCAGCAACTGCATGATCCGCGCCTGGGTGATCACATCGAGCGCCGTCGTCGGCTCGTCCGCGACGATCAGGGCCGGCTCGCTGGCGAACGCCATGGCGATCAGCACGCGCTGGCACTGTCCACCGGACAGTTGGTGCGGATAGCGGCGCAGCATGGCTGCCGGGTCCGGCAGATGGACCGCGTCGAGCCACTCCGCCGCGCGCGCCGCCGGCAGCCTCAGCCGCGCCAGATGCTCATGGAATTGCCGCCCGATCGTCAGCACCGGATTCAGCGCGGAAAGCGGTTCCTGCGGGATGAACGCGATGCGCCGCCCAAGCATGCGCCGCCGCTCGGCTGCCGGCTGATACGTAAGGTCCACCCCTTCCAGCAGCATGCGCCCGGCCGCAACATGAAAGTTGTCCGGCAGCAGGCCGGAAACCAAACGGCCGATCATGCTTTTGCCTGCACCCGACTCGCCGACCAACCCCAGCGTGCGGCCGCGCGCCACGCCGATCGTGATGTCGCGCAGTAGATCCACCTGCCCGACCGGGGTCTGCCCCCGCAGGGTGAGGTGCTCAAGAGCAAAAACAGTGTTAAGCATCGCCTAAGTTCGCGACAGCCGCAGCCGCGGGTCGAGCGCGCTGCGCAGGCCGTCACCGAGCAGGTTGAACGCCAGGATGGCGGCGAAGATCGCGATCATCGGCGCGATCATCGCCCACGGCGCCTCGTGCACGTAGCCGCGGCCATCCGCGATCATCACGCCCCAGGCCGGCACATCGGCCCCGACGCTCAACCCGACGAAGCTGAGCGTCGCCTCCACGATCACCGCAACGCCCATCTCGAGGCTGAACATCGTGATGATCAGCGGCGCCACCGCGGGCAGGATTTCCCGCAGGATCGTCCGCAGGTGCCCGAACCCCAGCAGCCGGGCCGCGGTGACGTAGTCGCGTTGCCGGGTCACGATCACGTCCGACCGCACCACCCGGCAGAACCGCGTCCAATCCACCAGCACGATGGCGAGGATGACGTGGCCGACCCCCGTACCAAGGCCCACCATCAGCAGCAGCGAGAGCACCACCGGCGGGAACGACATCCACAGATCGACCATCCGCGTGACCAGCCAGTCGGCACGCCCGCCGAGATACCCGGCCAGCAAGGCCAGCACGCTGCCTAGCAGCATGCTGCCGGTCGCCGCGGCAAAGGCAACCGTCAGTGCGGTGCGGCTGCCGAAGATCACCTGCGACAGAATGCAGCGCCCCAGGCTGTCGGTGCCAAGCGGGAACGCCGGGTCACCCTCGGCCGACCACGCCGGCGGCTTCAGCGTGTTCAGGATGTCCTGCTCCTGCGGATCGTGCGGCGCCAGCCACGGCGCGAACACCGCGGCCACCACGAGCACGATCATCAGCACCAGGCCGAACCGCACCTTGCCCGAGCGTAGGACCGCCCTCATGCCCGGCTGCCCAGGCGCGGGTTGAGCATGACATAGGTGGCGTCGATCACCGCATTGGTCAGGAGCACGACGGCGCAGAACACCAGCGCCGCCCCCTGAATCAGCGGCAAATCGTGGTTGCGCACCGCCTGGATGGTGAGATTGCCGAGGCCCGGGAAGGAGAAGATCAGCTCCACCAGCAGCGTGCCGCCGAACAGGAAGCCGAACTGCACGCCCACCAGGGTCACCGTCGGCAGCGCCGCATTGCGGGCCATGTGATGCACCAGGATGGTGCTTTCCGGCACCCCACGCTGCCGGGCATAGGTGACGTAGCCATCCTGCGCCGCGTCGATCAGGCTGGAGCGCAGGACACGCACCACCGACGGGGAGAAGCTCAGCGCCAGCGACAAGGCCGGCAGCAGCAGGTGCAGCGCCGCATCGAGCCAGTCGCGAAGCCGCCCCGTGACCAGGAAGTCGATCAGCAGGAACCCGGTGATGTTCGGCAGCGCCGTATTGCCGCTGATCCGGCCGGTGAACGGCAGCACCGGGAAGGCCACGCCGAAGAACAGGATGAAACCGATCGCCCAAAGGAACGACGGCACCGACAGCGTCGTCACGATGCCCAAATCCGCCAGCGCCCGCGCAGCACGCCCCTTCAGCGCGTAACAGACCAGTCCACCCGGCACGCTGAACAGCAGCGCAAATCCGAGTGCGACGAGCGAAAGCTCCGCCGTGGCGGGGAATGCCTTGCCCAGCAGCGCCGTCACAGGCTCCCGGAAAAAGATCGATTGGCCGAGGTCGCCGGCAACCGCATGCCGCAGCCAGACCCAGTATTGCAGCGGCAGCGGCAGGTCGAGCCCGAACTCCCGCCGCAGCAGCGCCGCGTCCGCCGCGGTCGCGCCCGGTGGCAGCAGCATCGCGACCGGGTCGGCCGGGATCGCGCGCAGGATGACGAAGACCACGATGGACACCAGGACCATCATCGGCACCGCAATCAGCAGACGGCGAGCAACGACCCCTAGGACAAGCCTAAGCAGCTCAGGACGCCGCCCAGCTGTAATCCGCCGGCATGATGTAGCCGCCCTCGTATGGCACCACGTTCAGCGTCTTTTTGTACACCATGGTGAAGATCGACTGATACAGCGAGATCGCCCAGGCGTGATCCGACGCATCCTTGTTCAACGCCTTGTAGCCCGCAATCCGCTTCGCCTCGTCAGGCTCCTGCAGCAATGCAAGGGTACGGGCGCCGACCGCAGGATCCTTCCAGGCGGAAAACGGCAAGGTCGCGTCGAAGATCCGCCCGGTGTAGTTTTCCGGATCGCCCGTGGGGTTCGCCCAGCTATACAGCGCCGGCCCCGGCAGCGATGCCGAGTGATTGAGGTCCACGTATTTCGCCAGCGAGACTTCCTGCAGATCCGCCTGGATGCCGACCTGGCGCCACATCGCGACGATGGCCCGCGCGACGTCGAAATCGTTCGGGAACGCGCCATTGGTGGCGATGAGCGTGAATTTGGCCGGCTTGTCCGCGTCGAAACCGGACTTCTTCAGCAGCTCGATAGCCTTTGCCTTGTCGTATGGCACGCTGTAGCCATCGACATAGCCGGGCGTATCCGGCGGCGCCACAACGCTCAGCGGACGCACCAGCCCGCCGAAGAACGCCTTGGAGATCGCGGCCTTGTCGATGGCGAGCTGCATCGCCTGGCGGACGTTCTCGTCCTGCATCGCCGGCACGTAGCTCGGCATGACCAGCATGACCACTTCGGCGAACGGATCGGCCCGCGCCACCAGGCCAGGGATCTTGCCCAGCCGCGCCATCTCCCGCACCGGGATTTGGCTGGCCAGGTCCGCGCGGCCGGACTCCACCGCCGCGACCCGGGCCGACGGATCGGTGATGATCTGGAAGATCACGCTCTTGATGCGCGGCGCGCCACCCCAGTATTTGTCGAACGCCTCGAGCACGATGCGTGACCCGCGCTCATACTGCACAAGCTTATAGGGACCGGCCCCGATCGGGTGCTGCTTGAAGCCGTCCTCGCCGACCCGCTCGATATACGCCTTGGGGACGAAGTAGCAGGCGAGGAATGCCAGGTAGATCGGCGCGGCCGGCGCCGGGTTGGTGAACACGATCACCGCCTTCAACGGCGAGACGATCTCCACCGTCTGCAGCGGCGGCAGCAGGCGGCGGATCAGCAAGGTCGGGTCTTTCGCCGGCCGGTCGATGATGGAAAACTTCACGTCGTCGGTGGTGAAAGGTGAGCCGTCCTGGAACAGCACGCCCTCGCGCAGCGTGATCTCCAGCCGCTTCTTGTCGTCGCTTTGCCACTGCCAGCCCGCAATCAGCCGCGGCATCAGCTTCAGGTCGGGCGAGTATTGCAGCGGCGAGTCGAAGATCGCCTTGTAGATCGACTGGGCGCCGGTGAAGGTGCTTGCGGTCGGGTCCCAGTTCGGCACGTCGAACGGGTAGGCGATAGTGAGCGTGTCGCCATCCGCCATCGCAGGCCGCGCCGATAGCAGGCCAGCCGTGCCGAGCAACAGGCCGGCGCCGAATGTGCGTCGTTTCATGGCTGTCCTTCCGGTGTCACGACGAAGGTGTTCATCGCGTAATGGGTCACGGGGCCGCTGAAGGGCGGGAATGTGTGGAAATCTGCCCGCATCTCGTCCCGCACTGGGGAGTTCAGCGCCGCATCCAGCGCGTTCGCGGAGTCGAACACCACCTTGTTGCGCTGCATGGCGTCCGCGCGCGGCCACGCCAGTCCGCTGCACCAATCGATACGGGTCGAAATCTCGATCTGCCTTATGCCCGGGAAGCGGGCCATGATCGGCGGATGATGCGCGATGTAGTGAGACAGCCAAAGATTGAGGTCCTCGGCGGCACCCTGATAGGCAACCAGATAGGTGCAGTGCGGCGCTCCGGCCGGCGTGCGGAACGCCGGGTCGGGCACGGGGTAGTGCCGCGCCAGCATCGCCTGCTGCGTGAACGCGACGTCCCGCAAGGCCGCGAAATGCCCATCTGCGGCCAGCGCTGCTTCCATCGGTTCGATGCTGCTGAAATAGCACTCCAGCACCAAGGCCGGCGGCGCGCCGTCGTCGAGGAACGGGTCGTGCGCCTTGGCTGGGGTGAACATCAACGCCCTGGTCATGCCCGGCGCCGACCGCAAGACCGAGCCGATCCGGTCCACATCGGCACCGGGATGATCGCATGTCAGGAACAAGCAGATCACGCAAAACCCTGCCGATGTTTTAAGTTGAAAATATCACGGCTAGGCTATCGGCCGGAATGATGGGGCGCAAGGGTCGCGGACCCCTTCTCGAAAGGCAGAACACCACCTTGGTCACACCATCCCCTCTGCCCACGCTGTTCCCTCCACGCCAGCGCACCATCGCCGGCATGCTGGAACAGCAAACCGCGCGCCACGGCGGCCGCCGGCTGTTCAAGGCTGCGGATTGCGACTGGTCCGTGGCCGAGTGCCGTGACATCGCCGCCGGATTCGCCGGCACGCTGGCACAGGCCGGCATCGCCGCCGGCGACCGGGTCGCCCTGATGTGCGGCAATCGCGGCGACTACATGAAGGTGTTCCTCGGCTGCGGCTGGCTCGGCGCGATCACAGTGCCGCTCAACACCGCCGCCAAGGGGCCGCAGCTTCAGCACATGCTGGCCAACTCGGGTGCGCGGCTCCTCGTGATCGAGGCCGCGTTCCTGGGCGTGCTCGACAGCCTCGACCGTGCAGCGCTGAGCCTGGAGACGGTCTGGGTCGTCGGGGAGCTTCCTGCGCTGGCGCCCGCAATCCCGGCCGGCGATGCCGGGCCAGGCGATACCGTCGCGATCCTCTACACCTCGGGCACCACTGGGCCGGCGAAAGGCGTGTGCTGCCCACACGCGCAGTATTTCTGGTGGGGCGCCAACACCGCGCAGCTCCTCGGCATCGAAGCGGACGACGTACTGGTGACGCCGCTGCCGCTGTTTCATACCAACGCGCTGAACGCGTTCTACCAGGCGCTGCTGGCCGGGGCGCAGCTGGTGGCCGAGCCGCGCTTCTCCGCCTCGGGCTTCTGCCGCGCGCTGTCCCGGCACAACGCCACCGTGACATACGTGCTCGGCGCCATGGTGCCGATCCTGCTATCGCGTGAGGCTTCGGCCGAGGACAGGGGCCACAACGTTCGCGTCGCGCTGGCGCCCGGCGTGCCCGGCCATCTGCAGCGCCCATTCACCGAACGTTTCGGGTTCGCGCTGGTCGATGGTTTCGGCTCGACCGAGACGAACTTCGTCATCGGCGACGATATGCACCATCAATCGCCGGGTTGGATGGGCCCGGTGCATCCCGGCTTCCACGCGCGGGTGGTGGATGCCGACGACAACGAGGTGCCGCGCGGTGAGGCGGGCGAGCTGATTCTGCGCGCCGATGAGCCTTACGCCTTCGCCACCGGCTATTACGGCATGCCGGAGAAGACCGTCGAAGCCTGGCGCAACCTGTGGTTTCACACCGGCGACCGGGTCATCCAGGGCGAGGACGGCCTGTTCAGGTTCGTGGACCGGCTGAAGGACTCGATCCGCCGGCGCGGCGAGAACATTTCATCGTTCGAGGTTGAGCAGGTGCTGCTGACCCACCCGGCGATCGCGAACGCTGCGGCCTTCCCCGTCCGCTCCGACTTGGCGGAGGACGACGTGATGGTTGCCATCGTGCTGCGGGACGGGGCGACGCTGAGCGGGCCGGAGCTGATGGAGTTTTGCCAGTCGCGCCTGGCCTATTTCGCGGTGCCCCGCTACGTGGATTTCACGCAAGACCTTCCCGCGACCGAAAGCGGGAAGATCCAGAAATACAAACTACGCGAACGCGGCGTCACCCCCGGCACCTGGGATCGTGATGCGGCCGGGTATGTGCTGCGCCGCTAGGCAATCACCAACCAAGCCACGCCCGCCCAAAACGGCACCATGATCGCCATCGCGACGAAAACCCCCCGCCCAAACCCTGGATCCACGACCGGCCGCATCTAAGCCCCCAACGGTTACGCTGGGGCACACAGTGACGCTGACTGATTAACCAACCGTTTCGCCGGGCGAGGGAAAAGTCCGCGTCACTTCGGGCAGAAGCGATCCTGCTCGCCCTTGCCATAGCCCGCTTCCTGCGCCGGAAAGCAGGATAACCCTGCCGCCGGCGGGGGCGCCTGCGGGCTGTCCAGCTTGCCCACCAGATCAGCCTTTATATAGGCGATCGCCTTGTCCGACAGCGTCTGGCACCAGCCGTCCTGGCATCCGATGATCTCGATCGCGTCGCCGCCGAAGATCTCGTCCATGACGACGTACTGCTGCCCAGGGCCGGCCCTCAGCCAGGTCGTGAAACTCACCCGGCCTTGCCAGGCCAAGGCCGGCCGTGGCGTCACCATCCCAGCACAGACCAGGCCGAGCACGAGACCAATCAAACGATAATCAACCGGCCGGATACGAAACGTCTTCACTCACGCCTCCGTGTATGGTGTCAATCGATGTTGACACAATTTCTGTCACGTCACATAGACACATGCAAGCAAAGTCTCTCTTCAAGCGCATATCCGGAGATCACGATGGCGATGATGTCCTACGAAGCGAAATACCGCATTCGCGGCGGGACGCTTGTCGGCGGCGACCTGTTCGACTTCTGGGTTGGCCCGTTCTACGTCGGCTTCTTTGGCGTAACGACCGCCATTTCCGCTTTGCTCGGAACGTTACTGATTTTTTACGGCGCCGCGATCGGCCCGACTTGGTGGCCGTTCAAGATCAATATCGAGCCGCCGCCGCTCAGCTACGGCATGGGCTTCGCCCCATTGCGCGACGGCGGCCTATGGCAATGGATCACGTTGTGCGCGGTGATCGCCTTCTCGTCCTGGGCGCTGCGCCAGGTGGAAATCTGCCGCAAGCTCGGCATCGGCCTCCACGTGCCCATCGCCTTCGCCGCCGCCGTCTTCGCCTATGTCAGCCTCAACGTCTTCCGGCCTATGGCCATGGGCGCGTGGGGCTACGGCTTCCCCTACGGGATCATGAGCCACCTCGATTGGGTGTCCAACGTCGGCTACCAATACCTGCACTTCCACTACAACCCGGCGCACATGATCGCCGTGACGTGCTTCTTCACGACGACCTTCATCCTGGCCATGCATGGCGGGCAGATCCTCTCGGCGTCCCGCCCCGGCAAGGGCGAGACGGTCAAGCTCGGCGAGCATGAAAGCGTCTATTTCCGCGATACCATCGCCTATTCGATCGGCGAACTGGGCATCCACCGGCTCGGCTGGTTCCTGGCGATCAACGCCGGGGTCTGGAGCGCGATCTGCATCCTGATCTCCGGCCCGCTATGGACCCAAGGCTGGCCCTATTGGTGGAACTGGTACCTCCATATCCCGATCTGGAGCGCGACGGGCTTTTAGCAACGCAGTGAAGCCAAGGGACAATCCAGATGGCGCAGTTCCACAGCCTGTTCACGTCGATCGAAGTGCGGGGGCCGCTCGAAGCCGGCATCCCATTGCCGCGCGGCAACTTTCCCCGGCTCGGCAAGCCGTTCCATTCCCGCCTGCTCGGCCGTTTCGGTGAAACCCAGGTAGGCCCGTCCTACCTCGGCGCCACCGGCATCGCCTCCATCATATGCGGCTTCATCGCCATCGAGATCATCGGCCTCAATATGTGGGCGTCGGTGGACTGGAACGTGATCCGCTTCCTCAAGATGCTGCCCTTCCTATCTTTGGAGCCGCCATCGCCCAAGCAGGGGTTGGCGATCCTGCCGCCACTGAACGATGGCGGGTGGTGGCTGCTGGCGGGCTTCTTCCTGACGGCCTCGATCATCCTTTGGTGGGTGCGCATGTATCGCCGGGCCCGCGCGCTACGGCTCGGCATGCACATCCCGGCGGCCTTCGCATCGGCGATCTGGCTCTACCTCGTGCTGGGCTTCATTCGCCCGATCGCGATGGGAAGCTGGTCCGAGGCCGTGCCCTTCGGCGTCATCTCCCACCTGAACTGGACGGCGACCTTCTCCGTCCGCTACGGCAACCTGTTCTACAACCCGTTCCACATGCTCTCGATCACCTTCCTTTATGGATCGACCATGCTGTTCGCCATGCACGGCGGCACCATTCTCGCGGTGTCCCGCTTCGGCGGGGAACGTGAGACGGCGGAGATCGTGGACCCAGGCACAGCCAGCGAACGCGCCGCCCTGCTCTGGCGCTGGACCATGGGCTTTTGCGCCAACTACGAGTCGATCCACCGCTGGATCTACGCCTTCGCAATCCTCACGACCTTGACCGGCGGCATCGGCATCCTGCTGACCGGCACCGTGGTGGACAATTGGTATCTCTGGGGCGTCAAGCACAACATCGCCCCTGATTACCCGCGCATCCTGCCGATCCCGCCCGCGCCGCCGCCCGATGCGTCGAACAACTTCCTTGGCCATGTAGGAGCTCAACCGTGAAGGGCCTCACGATCGCAGTCGGCGGCGGCCTGCTGCTCGGCGCCGCCTTCCTCATCTTCGTCCCGACCTGGACCGGCGCGCCGCGCGCCGCCACCGAGACTGGGGTGTCCGGCAACGCCCAATTCGAGCCGCTTGCCACCTTCGACGCGATCAACAAGGCTCCGCCAGCCTTGCCGCCGGCAGCAACCGGCGGGCCGATGGCGACGGCGGTCTATAAGAACGTCCAGGTGTTGACGGACGTAACCGCGGCAGAGTTCATGCGCACGCAGCAAGCGCTGACCGATTGGGTTTCGCCTAAGCAGGGCTGCGACTTCTGCCACGCCGGAAATGACTACGTCTCGGATGCGAAGCCCACCAAGGCGGCCGCGCGCGTGATGCTGCAGATGACCCGGCATATGAACGCAGACTGGTCCACCCACGTGGCGCCGTCCGGAGTCACTTGCTACAGCTGCCATCGCGGCCAGCCAGTGCCATCCGAATCCTGGTTCCCGCAAACGCCGCCGCCGAAACACGCGCTGATCGAGGCGCAGGACAACTGGCAGGAATCGGGCGACACCGTCCGCAAGTTCTTCCCCGATGCCGGCTGGGCCGAGTACTACCTGCAAGACGAGCCGATCGCGGTGCTGTCCGCAACCGCGCTGGCGGGCAGCCACACAATCGGCAGCTTCGATGAAACCAAGCGCATCTATGAGATGATGATGCAGCAATCGGACGGCATCGGCGTCAATTGCGGCTACTGCCACCAATCCCGCAACTTCGCCGACTGGAACGAGAGCACGCCGATGCGGTGGAACGGTTTCACCGGCATCCGGATGGTGCGCGACCTGAACAAGAACTTCCTGCTGACGATCGGGCAGCTCGTCCCGCAGACCCGTGAACTGACCAAGCAGAACTCCCTGCCCGTCATCCCCGCCCGCCAATCAGGCCTGCAGAACGGCAACGGACTGACCGTCTGCAAGACCTGCCATTACGGCGTGCCTAAGCCGCTGAACGGCGTGAACATGGTCCACGACTATCCCGCCCTGACGCCCGTCGCCAACCGGCAGCCATAGAGGAGGCAAGCCATGCACTTAGCCGGCGCCATCACATCCTACGTGGACGTCGCCCAGCTGTGTTTCTGGGCGTTCTTCCTCGGCTTCCTCGCCCTGGTGTATTACCTACGGCGTGAAGACAAGCGGGAAGGCTACCCGCTCGAAAGCCCAGGCGAGCCGCCCCGCGGCGGCTTTCCGGAACCTCCCGGCGTACGCACCTACGTCCGCTTCGACGGCACCGTCACCGAGACGCCGCACCACTTCCCCGACCCGCCGATCTCGGCCAAGTCGGCGCACCTCTCCGGTGACCCGGCGATCCCGATCGGCAGCAAGCTGACCGCCAACCTCGGACCCAGCACCTACGTCATGCGCCGCGACGTGCCGTTTCGCACCGTCGATGGCGAGCCGCAGGTGCAGCCCATGCGGGTCGCGCACGAATGGTCGATCATGGAAGGCGATGCCGATCCGCGGGGCATGCGCGTGATGGACGTCCACTACCTACACGTCGGCGTCGTGACTGACGTGTGGGTGGATCGCGGCACCAAGGTCATCCGCTACCTGGAGGTCGAGCTCGATCCGGAATTCGGCGAGAGCCCCGTACTGCTGCCGATCTTTCACACATCGATCAACGAGAAAGACCGCGAGATCCGGGTGACGGCGCTGCGCAAGACCCAGTTCGCGACCGTGCCGAAGCCCAAGTCGCGCGATCTGATCACCGCCCGCGAGGAAGACATGGTCAACGGCTACTACGCCGGCGGCCGCTTCTACATGGACGACTTCACTCCGGAGGCAACACAATGAGCCTTTTCGCCAACCCTCCCGCCGTGGCACTCCGCCCCGGCGAAGTCCTGGTCTGGAGCGGCAAGCCGCACTGGCGCACTCTGGCCACGCGCGTGTTCCACATCGGCGCGGTCAGCATGTATCTGTCCGCCCTGGTGTTCGCGAACGCCCTGGCGGCCCGCATGCAGCATCTCTCCGCCATGGACACGCTCCACGGCGTAGCACCCGTCCTGGCCCTGCTGGCCGGTGGCGTGGCGTTCGTGGCCTTTCTGGCATGGGCGACCGGCCGCACCACGCTGTACAGCGTCACCAACCAACGCGTGGTCATGCAGTATGGCGTGGCGATCGAGGCCACGTTGTCGCTGCCGATGCGGCTCATCCGGTCGGTCGCTGTCTCCGACAAGGCGATCGGGGACGTGCTCATCACGATGAAACCAGGCAACAAGATCAGCCTTGCCCGCCTATGGCCGCACGCCCGGCCGTGGCGGATCACGCAGCCGGAGCCCATGCTGCGAGCATTGCCCGGGGTGGCGCCGGTCGCCGCCCTCATCGCCCGCGCCGTGGCCGAAGCTCAATCGATCGAGTGGCAGGTCCCTGCACCGGGCATGCAACCCTCCCAGGCCGCAGCGCCGGCGCGCGAGTTGATGCCGTCAATGTGAGTGTCCGGAAGTTTTTTTCCGATCCTGGAGTGATAAAGCCCGCCTGTCGGTCATCTATAACGCGCGTGAAATCAGCGGCCGACGTGTCACTTCAGGATCAAATTGTATGCCGATCACGAGACGTACTACGCTTCTACTGGCCAGCGCCGCCGCAATCGGCCTTGCTCTGCCAAGCCTGACGTTTGCCCAGCCGACCCCGGCGCCGATGCGCGTTCGCGCCACCATCGACAAGGTGGACGGCAACGTCCTTGCCTTACGTACCCGTGATGGCCGCGAACTCACTGTCGCGCTGACGCCGGACGTCAAAGTAGTCGGTGTCAGCAAGACCGATATTGCCGCGATCAAGCCCGGCAGCTTCATCGGCTGTGCCTCCGTGCCAGGCCCCGACGGCGTGCAAAAGGCGCTTGAAGTCACGGTGTTCCCGCCCAGCATGAACGGAACCGGCGAAGGCAGCTACGCCTGGGACCTTGGCAGCAACAGCACGATGACCAACGGCACGGTCGGAGACCTCGTCGTGTCCGAGGGCCGCATCATGACCGTCAAGTATAACGGCAATGGCAGCGGCGAGAAGAAGATCCTGGTGCCGGAGGACGTTCCCATCGTGAACCTGCAGCCGGCCGATACGTCGCTGCTGGTCACCGGCGCCCACGTCATCGTCGTCCCGGCGAAGGCTGCGGATGGCACGTTGACCGCCGGCCGCATCAATGTCGGCATGAACGGCACCGTTCCGCCCATGTAGGCCACGCCGAAGGAAACGCGCGCCATGATGTTCAAACGCACACTGCTGGCCCTCGCCGCTGCGTCTAGCGTCATGGCGGGCGCCTTCGCGCAGCCTACCGCAACGATCCGTGAGTCCGGGGAATGAACGTCGGGGTCGGCGGCACCGTCCCACCCATGTAGGGCAATGCCCTTTTCCG
>CAZZVB010000048.1:0-2943 GCA_964657445.1 uncultured Burkholderiaceae bacterium
GCGCCGCCGAGGATCCAACGCCCACACCGCCGCATCCGCCGCCGCGTTCACCACCACCACCAGCACCGCGGCATACATCACCGCCGCCATCAGCATCGGCAAATCCAGCGTCTGCAACGCGTCATACGTAAGCTTGCCCACGCCGTGCAGGCCGAACACCACTTCGGTCAGCACCGTCCCGCCGCCCACCAGCGCGCCGAAATCCAGGCCGAATAGCGCGATCAGCGGCGTCACCGACAGCCGCAGCGCATGCCGCAACAGCACCGCGCCCTCGCTCAGCCCCTTGGCGCGCGCGGTGCGGATCGGGTCGGACAGCAGCGCCTGCGCCAGCCCGGCATGCAGCACCCGGCCGTAGATGCCGGCATACAGCAGCGCCAGGGTGGAGCACGGCAGCACCATCCCGGCGAATGAGACCGGAAAGCCCAGCGGCGGCACCCAGCGCAGCAGCCATGTGTCGTGGAAGGTGCGCTGGCTCAGCAGGTTCACCACCTCGCCGAACCAGAACGCCGGGATCGACACGCCCACCAGCCCAGCCCCGATCGCCCATCGGCCGCCAGAGTGGAACGCCGTCGCGATCAGCGCGATCGCCAGCCCCCCGGCCAGCCACAGCACCGCCGCGCCAGCCGACAGCAGCAAGGTCACGGGTGCGGCCTCCAGCACCGCCGGCACCACCGCCTGGCCCTGGTTGACGAAGCTGGTGAGGTCCCGCGTGACGAACAGCCCCCGCATCATCCGCGCGTATTGCACGGGCAGCGGGCGGTCCAGCCCATACTCGGTTCGCACGGCCGCAAGGGTATCCTGGCTGGCGCCCCGCCCGGCGATGCGGGCGGCCGGATCGGCGCCGGGTGTGGCAAAGAAAATAAGGAACACCAGCACGCTAATGCCGAACAGCACCGCCAAGGCCTGGCCTAAGCGCCCCAGCAAGATCAATGGCGCAGCCCGTCCGACAGCCGGTTCAGCAGCAGCACCGTCAGCACCACCGCCAAACCCGGCGCCACCGCCACCACTGGCCGCGTGTAGATCAGCCCTTGCCCGTCCGCGATCAGCGTGCCCCAGCTTGCGTCCGGCGGCTGCACGCCAACGCCGATCACCGACAGCGACGCCTCCGTCAGCAGGTCGAACGCCATCACGGTGGGCGCGAACAGCAGCAGGGTGGCGGCGGCGTGCGGCACGATATGGCGCCAGACGATGTGCGGCCAGGTGCCGCCGAGCGAGATGGCCGCCTGCACGAACTCGGTTTCCCGCAGCGACAGCACCTGCGCCCGGACCGGCCGCGCGACATAGGGGATGAACACCACGCCGAGGATCGCGACCGTCAACGCCGGGTTGTCGGCGTCGAGCACGACCGGTCCGAGACGCAGGCCGGACGTGGCGAGCACCGCCGACAGCGAGATCGCCAGCAGGAACACCGGAAACGCCCACAGCATGTCGAGCAGCCAGCGCAGCACCGCATCCACCACGCCGCCCAGCGCTCCGGCAAGCACGCCGAGCAAGCCGGCCAGGACAAGCGTGATGACCGTGGCGCCCACGGCGATCAGCAGCGATGTACGCCCGCCATACAGCAACCGGGCCGCCACATCCCGCCCCTGCCCGTCCGCCCCCAGCAGGAACGCCCCGCTCCACCCGGGCCCGATCGGCGTCGCCCCCAGTCCTAGCCCGGCGGTGTTCTGCGCCAGCACCGGCACGGCGCGGCCTTCGCGTTGAACGGTGCCCTCGATGTTCGACTGGAACGGATCAGAACCGGCGATCCCCGCCGCGTAAAACGGGGCGCAAACGCAGGCCAGTGCGATGAGCATCAGGCCCAGCGCGGCGGTAAAAGCCCCCGCATTCGCTTTGCGTATGCGGGCTACCACGGCCCTCGTCGCCCGCATACGCGAAGCGAATGCGGGGCGCGCGTCACCGCCCGGGCAAGACCGGCGCTGCCACCAGCACCGGACAGCCGAGGATGTGGATGTCCCGCGCGCACAGATAGACCGACGCGTTGTTGAGGCCCGTCATGATGGTAGCGACCGCGGCCAGGGTCGCCAGGATCGATTGCGGCCAGGTCAGCGACAGCTTGCGGCGGATCTCGACCGCCCGGCCGTCCCAGAACAGCTGGTTGTCCGGGCCCAGGCCCAACCTTTTCAGGTCGCCGACCGTGATCGGCTTGACGTCGTCTGGCCAGCCAGAGCCGCTCAAGGATGACCCGGCTTCATCGCTGGCCCAATTTCGAGTGCCGTCAGCCGCTGTTCTATCTGGGTCAGCCGATCACTGATCCTGACGAACAAATCGTCATGGACCAGGAGTGTGTCGCGAAGGACCTGGATCGACTCGACCGCCCTGATCAAATCGTCAATTGACGGATCAGCCACGGGTTAAGAAAAGCGGTCGCGCAGGACTGCCGCGTTTGCTGACAGCTTCTCGGCCCCAAGGCGCAGGTCCTCGAACATCGCTTCGAGATGAGCCCGCTTTGCGGCGGCCTCGGCGTCCGGAGATACGCTCGACGCCGGGACGGATTTCGCGGCCTTTTTCGCCGCCAAAGACTTTGGCAAAACGGTCGTTACCGGGCCGGCTGGCCGCTTGCTCAACCCAGGCTTTGCCACAGTTTCCATTCCAAATCGCATTTCCCTCACGCCCACAATATGGCATCGGCGTGCCGCCATATCCAGCCTGCTATTGCAGGTGCGACTGGGCAAGCAGCCAGTGATACTGCTCGTGATAGAAAAATCCCTGCACCCGCTTGGACGTGACATCCACGTAGCGCGGATTGAACAGCACGGCCCAGGCGGCGAGGTCCGTCACCTCCCGGTCGATCGCGGTATCGGCGATACCGTTGACGAACGAAGCCCCGAACGGCGGCAGCGTGTTCGCGGCCATCTGGGTCTGCACCGGGCCGATGATGCCGTCCGAGATATCCTGCTTCAGCGCGTCCCGCACCGACTTCCAGTCGATCTTGCGCTCAAG
>CAZZVB010000048.1:2953-22809 GCA_964657445.1 uncultured Burkholderiaceae bacterium
CTCGGCCCATCCCACCGGGTCGCCGCGATCGGCCACCGCCTGCATGCGCGCGTCCAGCGCCTTGTCGCACACGCCGCTGAAGTTCACCGAGCCGTCGCTGTGCGGGTGATACGACGCGCAACCGAACAGCAGCGGCAGGAAGTCCGTGGCGCCGGGGTAGTCGGAATACCAGGGCGTCAGGCTGATCTGCACGTGGTTGTCGGTGTTCTGCAGGTAGGTGAACTGCAGATTGCCCGACAGCACGCGCAACCTCGCATCGAACCCCAATTGGCCGAGCACGCCCAGCAAATAGGTGCCCATCGCCCGCTGCACCGCCGACGTGTCGATCACCAGGGTCACCCGCATGCCGGCCGTCCCGCTCTCCCGCACCAGCGCCTGCGCCGCCGCCATGTCGTGCTGGAACGGGCAGTATGGCGCGTAGCCCGGCAGACCCGGCGGCAGCACCTGGCAGGACGGCGCCGCCAGCCGCGGGCCGCCGAACAGCTTGACCACGGCATCCCGGTCGATCGCCATGTTGACGGCGCGGCGGACGCGGATGTCGTCGAACGGGCGCTCATGCACGTTCATCGGCAGGAACCACAGCGCCAGCGCCGGATTGGTGTGCACCTGGCTGGCATAATTCGCGCCCAACTCGCCCAGCCGGTCCAGCGGCGGCGTGTCGAACATCCAATCAGCCTGGCCGTTCTCCACCTGCGTGACCTCGGCCTCGTCCTCCAGCCCGAAATGGTATTCGATCCGGTCGTAATTGCCCGCCGGCTGCGCCTCGTCGCTCCACGGCTTGAACAGCGGGTTGCGCTCGAGCTGCAGCCCGGTCGCCGGGTCATAATGCGTGATGCGATATGGCCCTGTGCCCACCAGCGGCTGCGTCCCCGCATCATGCGGCGGCGCGCTGGCGGGCAACACGCTGGCATGCGGCAGCGCCAGCTTGAGCAGGAAATCCGGGTCCCGCCGCTCCAGCCGGATGGTGAGCGTGCCGGCCGCATCATCCGCCACCACGCCGGGCAAGCTGCAGCCGGCCGGGTCGCGCAGGCAGTCCGCGGCGCCAACGATGCCGCCATAGAAACTCCCCGCAGTCGGGCTGACCACCTTGTAGATGCGCCGGAATGACGCTGCGGCATCGCTCGGGCGGACCGGACTGCCATCGGCAAACCGCAGGCCGGGACGGATATGAAACACGTAAAGCCGCCCATCCTCCGCGGGCTCCGGCACTGCGTCGGCAATGTCGCCAACCAGATGTAGCCCGTCCGGCCCGGCAACCCGGCGGAACCCGACCAGCGTGTCGTACACGACGGTGAACACCTGCCAGTACTGGCCGGTATAGTTGATCTGCGGATCGATGCTGCCCGCCCCGGCGCTCGCCAGCAGGCGCAGCGTCCCATCCGCGCGGGCGGCGCCCGCCAGCAGCACGAAAAGCAGCGCGAACCGGATCAAGCGGGTGCGGCCATCGCTTCCATGATGATGTCGCGCTTGTTGGCCAGGTGCTGCGCCAGCAATGGCCCCAGTGCGGCGCCGTCCCGCCGCATCAGCGCGGCCAGGATCGCGTCGTGCTCGTCCATGGCACTCTGCCATCGGTCGGGGCGCATGCGGTTGGACATGTAGCGCGCCCGGGTGATCCGCCCGGCCAGGCTGTTATAGGTCGCGGACAGCACCGGGTTGGCGGCGGCGGCCAGGATGGCGTTGTGGATGTCCTGGTTCAGCGCGAAATACTCCGGCAGCTCGCGCCGCAGGAAATGCGCATACATGCGGTAATGCATGCCCTGGATCTCCGCCACCGCGTCCGGAGTGATCCGCTCGCACGCCAGGCGGCCGCCTTCCGCTTCCAGCGCCGCGATCACTTCGAACAAATGCGTCAGGTGCTCGTCGCCCAGCAGCGCCACGCGCGCGCCGCGGTTGGGCCGCAACTCCACCAGCCCCTCCGCCGCCAGCACCTTCAGCGCCTCCCGCAAGGGCGTGCGGGAGATGCCGAACTTCTCGCACAGCGCGCGCTCCGGCACGCGGGCGCCGGGGGCGAGGTCCCCCTTGTTGATCACGTCCCGCAGCCCGGCGAGCAGGTCGGCGTGCAGGGTGCGCTGGTTCGGGAAGGTCAGCACATTGAGGGCGGTCATGGGACGAGAGTAACCGGCACTGGGCGCCGCACGCCAGCGGCAACACTCACTGCTTCGTACGACGTGCATTCACTTTCCCTAGTTGCCCCGGCAAGCCACCCCATGCGATACCGATTTTGCATTCACTTTGGCGAAGGCTTCATCATGGCGTTCAAGAGCGGGCGGCACTTCCTGCAAATCCCAGGGCCGAGCAACGTGCCGGACCGCGTGTTGCGCGCCATCGACATGCCGACGATGGACCATCGCGGCCCGGACTTCGCCAAGCTCGGCCGCTTCGTGATCGAGGGCTGCCAGCGCGTGTTCCAGACCACCGGCCCCGTGGTGATCTTCCCCGGCAGCGGCACCGGCGCGTGGGAAGCGGCCATCGTCAACACGCTCTCCCCCGGCGACCGCGTCATCATGGTCGAAACCGGCCAGTTCGCCGCCCTATGGGTCGCGATGGCCAAGCGCCTGAAGCTCGATGTGGACCTGATCCCCGGCGACTGGCGTCACGGTGTGGACGCCGCCCTGATCGAGGAGAAGCTGAAAGCCGACACCGGCCACACGATCAAGGCCGTCATGGTGGTGCACAACGAAACCTCCACCGGCGTCACCAGCCGCATCCCACCCGTCCGTGAGGCGCTGGACCGTACCGGGCACCCGGCTCTGCTGATGGTGGACACGATCTCCTCGCTCGGCTCGGTCGATTTCAAGCATGACGCCTGGGGCGTGGACGTGACGATCGCCTGCTCGCAGAAAGGTCTGATGCTGCCGCCCGGCCTGGGCTTCAACGCCATCAGCCAGAAGGCGCTGGCCGCCAGCAAGACCAGCGGGATGCCACGCTCCTACTGGGATTGGCAGGAGATGCTGGCGACCAACGCCACCGGCTACTTCCCCTACACGCCCTCCACCAACCTGCTCTACGGCCTGCGCGAGGCGATCGTCATGCTGGAGGAAGAGGGGCTCGACAATGTCTTCGCCCGCCATTCCCGGCATGCGGCGGCGACGCGTGCGGCCGTGCGCGCATGGGGCCTGGATATCCTGTGCCAGGACCAGCGCGACTACTCGCCGGTGCTGACCGCGGTGCTGATGCCGGAAGGCCACGACGCAGACCGCTTCCGCCAGATCACGCTCGACCGCTACGACATGTCGCTCGGGACCGGGCTGGCCAAGCTGAAGGGCAAGGTATTCCGCATCGGCCACCTCGGCGACTTCAACGACCTGATGCTGATGGGCACGCTGGCCGGCGTGGAAATGGGCCTGCACGACGCCGGCGTTCCGCACCAGCAGGGCGGCGTGGCGGCGGCGATGGACGTGCTTGCTGGGCGCAAGGACGCCGTGCGGGAAGCGAAGGCGGCCTGACAACTCTAATAAGCCCTCTCCCTCTTCGGGAGAGGGTTGGGTGAGGGGCCGGCCAACGCACTGCTGCGGGCTGCAGGCCCCCTCACCCCGCCCTCTCCCCGAGGGAGAGGGAGAAGAATAAAGAAGAGAGTGAGGTCGTGTATGGCTAACATCTTCCGCCGCACCGCCAGCACCAACGTGCTGCTCCTGCTATGCGCGATGTATTTCATCACCTACATCGACCGGGTGAACGTCAGCAGTGCGGCGGAATCGCTCAAGAGCGAATTGCACCTGACGAATACCGACCTCGGGCTGGCGTTCTCCGCCTTCGGATATCCCTATCTGCTGTTCCAGGTCGTCGGCGGCTGGTTCGGGGACAAGTTCGGCGCACGCTGGACATTGGCGATCTGCGGCGGCATCTGGGCGGCCGCGACCATGCTGACGGGCGCCGTCGGCGGCCTGGGCTCGTTGATAGCCGTGCGCGTGCTGCTGGGGTTCGGCGAAGGCGCTACCTTTCCCGTCGCGACACGCGCGATGGCGTCCTGGCTACCCGGCGGCAAGGCCGGCTGGGCGCAGGGCCTGGTGCACGCCTGCGCCCGCATCGGCAACGCCATTACGCCGCCGCTGATCGTGGCGTTGATCGCACTGATCTCGTGGCGCGGGTCCTTCGTCGCCGTGGGGCTGATGTCGCTCGCCTGGGTATTCGTCTGGACCTGGTATTTCCGCGATGACCCGCGCGCCCATGCCGGTGTCACGGATGCCGAGCGCTCCGCCTTCCCGCAACGCCGGCAGCGCGGCGCAGCCAACCCGGTGCCGTGGGGGCCGCTGCTGCGCCGCATGGCGCCGGTGATCTTCGTCTATTTCTGCTATGGCTGGACGCTTTGGACGTTCCTATCCTGGGTGCCGCAATTCCTGCTGCATGCCTATAACCTGAACCTCAAGAACTCCGCGCTGTTCGCCTCCCTGGTATTCACCGGCGGCGTTGCGGGCGACGCGCTGGGTGGCTTCGTCAGTGACTGGCTGCTGCGGCGGACCGGGAGCCTGATCACGGCGCGGCGCAACCTGGTGATCTTCGGCATGGCCGGGTCGCTGCTGTGCTCGCTGCCGATCCTGTTCACGGGCGATGCGATGGTGGCGGCACTCTGCCTGGCAGGCACGTTCTTCTTCGCCGAACTGACGATCGGGCCGATGTGGGCGATCCCGATGGACATCGCCCCAGCCCATGCCGGCACCGCCAGCGGGCTGATGAACACCGGCTCCGCGCTGGCTGCGATCCTGTCGCCGGTGGTGTTCGGCTGGGTGATCGATGCAACCGGGAATTGGACGCTGCCCTTCCTCGGCACGATGGGGCTGATGCTGATCGGGCTGCTCGCCGCCTTTACGATGCGGCCGGACAACCGCTTCTCCGAAACGCCCGGCCTGGTGCCGACCCTTGCTTGACGCAGCCCTCGCCAACCGGCTGAAGCGGGAGGTTGAAGGCGCCGTCCTGCTCGGCGCCGGAGATCGCGGCCGCTATGCCACCGATGCGTCGATTTACCAGGTGCAGCCGCTCGCGGTGGTGGTGCCGAAAACCATCGCCGACGTGCAGGCGGCGTTGGCGCTGGCGCGCGACGGCGGTGTGCCCGTGCTGCCGCGGGGCGGCGGCACCAGCCAGTGCGGCCAGACGGTGAACCGCGCCATCGTGCTGGACTGCACCAAGCACCTGCGCACCATCCTGAGCATCGACCCGGCAGCCGCAACTGCTACCGTGCAGCCCGGCATCGTGCTGGCGCACCTGAATGCCGCGCTCAAGCAGCACAAGCTGTTTTTCCCGGTCGATCCGTCCACCCAGGCCCGCTGCACGATCGGCGGCATGGCGGCCAACAACTCCTGCGGCGCCAAGTCTATCCGCTACGGCCTGATGGCGGACAATGTCCGCGCCATCGACGCCATCCTGGCCGACGGCACGCAGCACCGCTTCGGCCCCGTGCAGGACAATCTCGGCGACGTCCCGCCGGCCATCGCCGCGCTCATCCAGCGGCTACGCGCCCTGGGCGCCGCGGAAGCAGATGAGATCGCCGCCCGCTTCCCCAGCCAGCTTCGCCGGGTCGGCGGCTACAACATCGAGGTGCTGACGCCGCGCGCCCGGCGCGAGGGCCGCGAGAACCTGGCCCGCCTGCTGGTCGGCAGCGAAGGCACGCTGGCGTTCTCCGCCGCACTCGAACTGCAACTCTCGCCGCTGCTGCCCCGCAAGATGGTCGGCATCTGCCAATTCCCGACCTTCCGCGCCGCCATGGAGGCCAGCCGGCACCTGGTGGCGCTAAACCCGGAGGGCGTCGAGCTGGTCGATCGCACCATGATCGACCTCGGACGCGGCATTCCGATCTACCGCAAGACCATCGACCGCATGCTGCTGGGCGAGCCGGACAGCCTGTTGCTGGTCGAATTCCACGGCCATGAGGACGCGCCCCTGCTCGCTAAGATGGCCGAGCTGGATGAGGCGATGGCCGATATGGGCTTCCCCGGCGCCGTGGTGCGCGCCACCGACCCGGCGTTCCAGGCCGACATCGCGGAGGTGCGCGAGGCCGGGCTGAACATCATGATGTCGATGAAAGGCGACGGCAAACCCGTCAGCTTCATCGAAGATTGCGCCGTCGATCTGCCGGACCTGGCCGACTACACCGAACGGCTGAACGACGTCTTTGCCCGCCACGGCACCAAGGGCACCTGGTATGCCCATGCCAGCGTCGGCTGCCTGCATGTCCGCCCAGTGCTGAACATGAAGGACCCGGCGGACGTTCGCACGATGCGCGCGGTGGCCGAGGAATGCTTCGCCCTCGTGCGCGAGTACAAGGGCAGCCATAGCGGCGAGCACGGCGACGGGATCGTCCGCTCCGAGTTCCACGAGAGCATGTTCGGCCGCCGGGTGGTGACCGCGTTCGAGGCGGTGAAGGACGCGTTCGACCCGGAAGGCACGCTGAACCCGGGCCGCGTCGTGCACCCGCCCCGGATGGATGATCGCAGTCTGTTCCGCTACGGCCCAGGATACGCCGCCGACCCGGCGTTCACGCCGCAGCTCGACTGGTCCGAGCAGCCGCAGGCGGAGGCGGGCGGTGCGCGCGCCGGGCTGCTGGCCGCGGTGGAGATGTGCAACAACAATGGCACCTGCCGGAAGTTCGACGCCGGGGTGATGTGCCCGTCCTATCGCGTCACCCGCGACGAGGTTCACCTCACCCGCGGGCGCGCCAACACGCTGCGCCTGGCGCTGACCGGGCAGTTGGGGCCGGACGCCATGGCGGGCGACGACGTGGCCGAGGCGATGAAGCTGTGCGTGTCCTGCAAGGCGTGCCGCCGCGAATGCCCGACCGGCGTGGACATGGCCAAGATGAAGATCGAGGCGCTGGCCGCACGCGGCGCCAAGCACGGCATCAGCCTGCATGACCGGCTGGTGGCGGAAATGCCGCGCTATGGCCGGATCGCGTCGGTGCTGGCGCCCTTGGCCAATCTGCGCAATCGCGTCCCTGCCCTGGCCCGGCTGGGCGAGCGCGTGGCCGGGCTTGCCGCGTCCCGCCCCCTACCCGCGTGGCGCCGGGACCGCTTTCGCGACGGCGAGGCGCCCGCGGATGGCGACGTGCTGCTGCTGGCGGATACGTTCAACCGGTATTTCGAGCCGGAAAACCTGCGTTCGGCTATCCGCGTGCTGCGCGCCGCCGGGTTCAAACCGACCGTGGCGGCTGCCGTCCGCTCTGCTGCGGGCGCACCTACCTGTCCGCGGGGATGGTGGACCAGGCCCGCGCCGAGGCCCGCCGCACCATGGCGGCACTGGCGGGTGACCGGCCGGTCGTGGGGCTGGAACCGTCCTGCCTGCTGACCCTGCGCGACGAGTTCGGCTCCCTGCTGCCCGGCGCCGAGAGCCGCGCGCTGGCGGACCGGTCGATGCTGATCGGCGAGTTCCTGCAGCGCCATGCGCCCGGCCTGGCGCTGAAACCGTTGGCGGGGACCGCGCATGTGCACGGCCACTGCCACCAGAAGGCGTTCGGCGCCTTCCCCGACGCCCTGGCGGCCCTGCGCCGGGTGCCGGACCTGGCGGTGCAGCCGATCACCTCATCCTGCTGCGGCATGGCAGGCGCGTTCGGCTACGGCGCCGACACGCAGGACGCATCGCGCGCCATGGCCGAGTCGGGGCTGCTTCCCGCGGTCCGGGCGGCCGCGGCGGAGGACATCATCGTCGCCGACGGCACCAGTTGCCGGCACCAGATCGCAGACCTCGGAGGGCGAAAAGCCGTGCATTCCGTGCAGGTTATCGAGCGCGCGCTGGCTGGAGATTAGCCGCGCTTTTGCCGCCCTTGCGGCATCGTCTTGGAACTCGATACGAACTCTGCACTTATCGACGCACGAATAGGGGAAACCGATGACCAAAGCTCCAGCAGAGAAGGCGCCGAAGGGCGCCAAGATCGACGCACCCAAGGCCGGCAGCAAGCCGAACGCGTTGCAGCAGCCTTTGCAGCCCTCCCCCGACCTGGCCGCCATCGTCGGTGAGGGCACCATGCCGCGCGGCGAGGTGGTCAGCAAAGTTTGGACCTACATCAAGGGCCACAAGCTGCAGAATCCCGATGACGGTCGCGAAATCCTGGCCGACGAGAAGCTGGAGAAGGTCTTCGGCAAGAAGAAGGTCACGATGTTCGAGATGAACAAGCTGCTCGCCCAACACCTGAAGTAGCAGTCTCGCCACGCTTTGCGCTCGCCCCTTCCTCTCCCGTGGAGAACGGGAGGGGAAGCGGCCTCGACTTAGTGTCCGTCAGGCGGCGAGCGCGCGCCAGTCAGCCAGGCGGCGGCGAATGGCCTCCAGGGCGTAGCCCGCGGTGACCCTGGGCGCGCAGTAGCAATCGCCGGACAGGCCGGAGCTGGGCGGTCTGGTGGATGCGTTGTGAAACATGCCGGCGCTGTCGTCGTCCAGGAAGGTTTCCGCCGGCATGCCTTCGGCGAACAGCACGTCATGGCTGTCCAGTTCGACATGGAAGTAGTGCACGGCCGCCATCCCGGTGACTGCTGCGACCGAGTGGCCGTTCACCAGGTCGCCCGCCGGAACCAGCACCCCTTCGATGAACAAGGCATGTAGCGGTGACACCAGCAGGTCACGCGCGGGCATGCCTTCCCCGAGCGCCCCGGCACGGATCCGGATGGGATGCACCGCCGGGTTTGCCGCCAGGAACCGGCCCGCGTAGCTGCGCCGCCCGACCCAGCGGATGGGCCGCGCCTCGCCCGAATAGGTCAGAACCGCATCCCCGGCCGCAAGCTGCTCCACCGGAACCTCGCCATGCGGCGTCCGGATCAAGGTACCCGCACAGAAGCACGCGACGTCGGTCGTCGTGACGGTGCTGGTCGCAGCGGCACTCAGCAGCGTGCCGTCCGTCACCGTGAAGCTCAGCGTCCGGCTGGTATCGCCGTTTGGCGCCGGGTTGGCCGTGGCGGGATCGAACCCATACGTCACGGACTCAAGTGCAGCCTGGTAGTTGGCGAGCGACCCACCGCCAACGAGGGTGAGCGTGCCGTTGCCTGCATTGTAACTGCCGGAGATCCCGTTCTGGGCGGTGAAGCCGAGGGTATCCCCGGCCGTGAACCCACTGCTGATCGCAATGAGGGCGCCCAACAGCGTACCCGTTCCGTAATCCTGTATGGTCAGCCCGGGATCGGCCACCACCGATGCGACGGTCCGGTGATAGATCACGGTCGCACCGGCCGTCACCACGGCAGGCACGTCGATCTTGACGGTGCTCGTCGCGGTGCTGCTCGCAACCCCATCGGTCACCGTATCCGTCAGCGTCCGGCTGGCCGAGGCGCCGGAATTGGTGGGGTTCGTCCCGGTGTTGGTGAAAGTAATGCTGTCCAGCACCGCCTGATAGTTCGCGACGGTGTCGGTTCCGGACAGGGTCAGCGTTCCCGCACTGAACGACGCGGTGATCGCCGTCCCCGCGACGGTCGCCGCAAGCGTATCGCCGGTTAGGGGCGTCCCGATCGCGACCGTAGCGCCGGTCAGCAGCGGAGACGTCCCCGCCGTCAGCGTCAGGCCGCTGTCCACGGCGACTGCGCCCCGGCCGCTGGCATAGGTGACGGTGCTGCCCGCGACGATGCCGGGCGCCGCGTCGATCGCCGCGCCGGTGACGTTCTCGCCGTTCGCCACGCTGCCCGACGTCTCGCTCACCGGGGTGACGCGCGTGAGCGCCGTGGTGTTGGAGGCGGTCAGGCTGCCCTCGTATACGCCGGCAGCGGTGGAGTAGTAGTCGATATCGGAAGGGTCTTTAACCTGGGTATCGCCGACGACGTAGAACACGCCGTTCACCGGATCGATGGAGATGGACGACGGATCGAACGCGTTGCTGCCGGAATAGAGCGTGACCGATGCCCCGAGCGTCGCCGAAGCGGTGCTGCCGCTGCCGGTGACGGTGTAGCTGGCGCTGTAGATGCCATCCAGCGGGCCGTTCGCCGAGTTGGACTGGGTGTTGTTGTTGGTCGTGTAGTAGAGCGTGTGGGTCGCGGTGTTGATCGCCAGGCCGTTCAGGGCTTTGCCACCGTAGCCCGTGGTTCCGTAAACCGGGTCTTGTACGTAGGGTTCCGTCAGCAGGACCGTGACGGTCCCGGTCGTCAGGTTGGCAACTTCGAGCTTGTTGACCGGGGTCGCCGCCCCACCCGTCTGATTGTTGATCGTGCCGCCACCGATGCCGGTGCCGGTCGAATCGGTGAAGAACACCAGGTTGTCGGCCGTATCAAGCGCGAGCACGGACGGGCTGGTCAGCCCCGATACCAGCCGCGTCGCCGCGCCACCGCTTTCGCTGACTTCGTAGAGGCCGGTTCTGCCGGGAACCGGGTCGTTGTTGTCGTCGAACACCGACTGGGTGAAATACAGTTGGTGCGTCAGTGGATTGTCCACCACGTCGCCGATCTGGCCGGTGTAGCCGAGCTGGAGTTCAGTGGCCGTCACCGGGACCGTATAGACCGTCGCACCGATCGTGCCCGTCGCCGTGTTGCCGCTGATGATGGCCGCGTTCGGGCTGGCGTTGCCTGCGACGAATGTTGCATCGACAAAATAGAACGTCTGCTTCGCCGAATCGAGCGTGATGGCTTCAGGCGTCGGGCCGATCGAGGCGTTCGGGTTTAGATCGCTGGTGTTATTCCCGTTGGCGAGCACCGAGCTCGCCGTCTCGGTCGAGCCGGAAACGGTATCGAGGTTGATCCCTTCGGCCGTCGTGCTGCCGACGCCGTTGCTGCCGCGTGTGAAGATCAGCTTATTCGCCATGTTCCGCCCACCCCGGTTTCCACGCTTTCAGCGCTTGCACGCATCCGTAACATATTTCTCGCCACGCTCTCCAAAAATGCGTTACTCAAGAGATATGACCCGCCAAAGCGGGCTGAAGGACAGGGAGCCCGCTATGAGCCAGCCATTCCTGGGCCAAGTCGTCCCCGTCGCCTTCGGCTTCGCCCCGGTCGGCTGGCTGCCGTGCGACGGCAGGCTGATCGCGATCGACGCTTACTCGGCGCTGTTCAACTTGCTCGGCACCACCTTCGGTGGCGACGGCGCGCAGACGTTCGGCCTACCCAACCTATCCGGCGCCGTCGCGGTCGGCGCGGGACAAGGGCCGTCGCTGCAGCCCTACCTGCCCGGCCAAACCGGCGGCAGTGAGGCGGTGACGCTGACGGCGAACCAGCTCGGCAGCCATGGCCACACGATGCAGGCCTCCAGCACTGCCGGGACACTCAACACGCCGGGCCCCGCCGCGGTGCTTGCCAGCAGCCAGGCAGCCGTGCCGGTTTATGGCAGCGCCACGCCGGCCGTGCCGATGGCGGCGGCGGCGCTCGCAGCCAATGGCGGCAGCCAGCCGCATGAGAACCGCCAGCCCTACCTCACGGTCAACTACATCATCGCCGTCGAAGGCATCTATCCGAGCCAGGGTTGAACTGAGGAGCAGACGAAGTGGCTGAACCCTTTATCGGGCAGATCATGCTTTGCCCCTACAGCTTCGCACCGCAGAATTGGGCCGACTGCATGGGTCAGCTCCTGCCGATCACCCAATACGCGGCGCTGTTCTCGCTGATCGGAACCACCTATGGCGGCGATGGCCGGACGAACTTCGCATTGCCAGACCTTCGCGGCCGGGTCGCGGTATCGCAAGGACGGCAACCATCCGGATCGGTCTATCTCATGGGCGATACCGGCGGCGCGGAGCAGGTGCAGCTATCGGCTGGCCAAATGCCCACCCACACTCACGCCGTGATGGCCGATGCCGGCAATGCCTTGATGAACAGTCCATCCGGCAACGCGCTGACCAAGGCGCATGCTCTGACCCAAGGCGGCGCCTTCCACGCACCGCCTGCCGATACCACCCTGCTGCCGCAGACCGTCACTTCGAGCGGCGGCAACGCGCCCCATAACGACATGCAGCCCTTTCTGGCGCTGCGCTACATCATCGCGCTGCAAGGCGTCTTTCCAGCCCGGCCCTGATCCATCCGCTGCGGAGTCCCCCACCATGTCAGAGCCGTTCCTGGGTGAGATCGAAATATTCGGATTCAACTTCGCGCCACGAGGCTGGGCGCAATGCAACGGGCAATTGCTGCCGATCAATCAGTATCAGGCCTTGTTCTCGCTGCTCGGCACCAGCTTCGGCGGTGACGGCGTCCGCACCTTCGCATTGCCTGATCTACGCGGCCGGGTCGCGGTGGGGCAAGGCCAGGGCAACGGTCTGACCCAGCGTCCCTTGGGCGCCACCGGCGGAGAGGAAACGCACACGCTGAGCACGGCCGAAGTGCCGGCGCACAACCATATGGCGGGCGCCGTCGCCAACCCCGGACCAGGCGGCACGTTTGCATCGCCATCTGGCAACCTGCCATCGGTGGGGTTTGGCAAATGGTCCGGCGAGTCGGGCCCCGTCACCTTCTACGCCAACACGGCGCCTAACGTGACGATGAACCCGGCTACGATCAGCACGACGCCGGCGGCGCTGCCGCACTCCAACCTGATGCCGTTCCAAGTGCTCACGCCGTGCATCGCGTTGAATGGCATCTTTCCATCGCGCAACTAGTTGAACACCACCTGATAATCCTGCCGGGTCCGGTCAGGGGTGTGGATCGGCATGATATGCAGCAGCATCGCCGGCCCATCCTCAACGCCGGCGTCATAGCTTCCCTCCGGCACCACCTCACCCGGCGACCCCGTGAAGATCACGGTGAACGCCGGCTGCGGCGAGCCCGGCGCGGACCCCACCTTGACCGACACCAGGGTCAGCCGGGCGCTGCCAAATCGGAACATTTGGCCCACCCGCGACGTGAACTCGGCAGGACTGAGCAAGGTGGGTCCACTCCGTGACTTCGGCGCAGCCTATCCCCTGGGCCGGGCGAAACCAAGCCGCCCTCCGTCCCGAGACCGAAATGGATGACGCGTTCCTGCGCACCTTGTTCGCCACCGCCAGCACGGCGCTGGACGGCTTGCCCGGCGCGGTCGCGCAGCCCCTGCTGGACATGCAGTACCGCTCCCAAACGGCCACTTACCGCGCGCGGCATCCGCATGCCCGTTTCAGCGTCGTCACTATGAATGGCGTCGCATGCGGACGGCTGGTGTTCGATCCGACCCCGGCGCGCGTGATCGATTTCGGTCTGCTGCCGGAGTATCGCAGGCTCGGGCTAGGCGCCGCCATCCTGTCCGCCGTGCTGGGCCAGGCTGACGGGCCGGTTGGCTGCACGGTGCTGGCGACCAACACGGCATCCCTCGCCATGTGCCGGCGGCTGGGCTTCAGGGTTGTGGCGGACGCCCCACCCTATCTCGAACTGCGCTGGCTGCCGGGTCAGAGCGCTTTGACGTAAATCCGCATCGGCTGCGCCTCGCCCGCGGCACCTTGCACGCAGCCCGGGATTAGCCCGGCTTGTTGCCACCCCCAATCGCGGAACTGCTCGTCCGAGTGGTCGTCGCAGGGCTGCTCCAGCACCAGCAGGCAGCGCCCCGCCTCCCGGGCGGCGTCCTCCGCCGCGGCCAGCAGACGCCTGGCCAGCCCTTGGCAGCGTGAACCCGGCGCGATCAGCAGCAGCCGGATATCGGCCCGGTGCGCCTGATTCTGCGGCATCGCCAGGCCGAGTTGCAGCGCCCCGGCAAGCCGCCCGTTGCGCCAGCCCGCGAACAGCTGCACTTCCCCTTGCCCCACGGCGCGCGTGACGCTGCGCCAATAGGTCATGGCCGCATCGCGCGGCAGGGGCGCCAGGAACGGGGTCGCCGCACCGAAAGCGACGCAGGCCTGGAGCATCGCCGAAAATGGGCGCTCAGCCGATTCCGCGGCGGCGATGTCAAGAACCTCCACCACACGCCCGGCGAGCGGCTTGGTGAACCGTGCCTCTATGGTATTGGACAGGTCGTTCAACGCCCGCAGGCCGCCACGGCGCAGGTAGCCGTGCTTCTCGTAGAATGCGTGGGCGCGGGTGAACAGCACGTCCGACCAAAGCACCATCCGCTGCGCCCCGGCCGCTCTCGCGTGGTCCTCGGCTAGCTTGATCAGGTCTTGCGCCAGCCCGGTGCCGCGATGACTGGCGGACACGTACATGCGCGACAAATGCCAGCCATCCTCGGCCGGATAGGTGGCGACCATGCCGATCACACCGCCCTCCGCCTCGGCGGTCCACAGCGCGCCACCCTTGCCTGCCATGTAGCTGGCCAGCGCGCGCACCTCCGGCAGTTCGGCGTCGATGTCGCAGACGACGCCGGGATATTCGCGCCAGCAGGCCGCGATCAGCGCGATATAGCCGGCAGCGTCCTCGTCCCGGCCAGGCCGGATCAAGCCAGCGACGCGCAGAATGCCTGGATGCGGGTGCAGGCTTCGGTCAATGAGGCGTCGTCGGTCGCGTAGCTGATCCGCAGGTAGGGGCTCATGCCGAACGCCGCGCCATGCACCAGCGCCACGTGCTTCTCCTCCAGCAAGGCGAGTGCGAAATGCTCGTCGGTGTCGATCCGTGCGCCGCCGGGCGAGGTCTTGCCGAGGCACCCGGCGATGTTGGGATACACGTAGAACGCGCCCTCGGGACGGTGGCAGCGTATGCCCGGCGCCTCGTTCAGCGCGGCCACGACCAGGTCACGGCGGCGCCGGTAGGCGTCGGCCTGCACGGCGACGCTGTCTTGCGGGCCGTCCAGCGCGGCGGCGGCGGCGGCCTGGTTGATGCCGGAAATGCCGGCGGTGGCGTGGCCCTGCATGGTCACCATCGCCTTGACCAGCGGCCGCGGACCGCCCGCAAACCCGACACGCCACCCCGTCATGGCGTAGGTCTTGGACACGCCGCTGACCGTGAGGGTGCGGTCCCTTAGCGCCGGCTGCACCGCGGCCATGGTGGCATGCTGGAAGCCGTCATAAACCAGGTGCTCATACATGTCGTCGGACATGATCCAGACATGCGGGTGCTTGAGCATCACCTCGCCCAGCGCTGCCATCTCCGCCGCCGAGCATGCGGCGCCGGTCGGGTTGTTGGGGAAGTTCAGCATCAGCCACTTGGTGCGCGGCGTGATGGCGGCGTCGAGATCCTCGGGGCGGAGCTTGAAGCCGTTATTCTCAGGACAGTTCACCGGCACCGGCACGCCGCCGACCAGCCGGGTCATCAGCGGATAGGCGCCCCAGTAAGGGGCCGGGATCACCACCTCGTCGCCCTCGTCGATGGTCGCCATCAGGGCGTTGAAGATCACCTGCTTGCCGCCGGCGCTGACCGTGATCTCGTCCGAGGCGAAGTCGAGCCCGGAGTCGCGCTGGAACTTGCGCTGGATCGCCTGCTTCAGCGCGGGCACGCCATCCTGCGGCGTGTATTTGGTCTCGCCGCGCAGCGCCGCCGCATGCGCGGCCTCAATCGCATGCGGCGGGCTGGCAAAGTCCGGCTCGCCGATGGTCAAGGAGATCACCGGCGTCCCTGCCGCCCGCATCGCACGGGCCTTGGCCGTCATGGCCATGGTGGCCGCGACCGGAACACGGGTCAGGCGCGTGGCGAGGTTGGGCAATCCGTGCGCCGTCCTAGCGGAGACTGGCGCAGAAGCGCTGGATGCGGGTGCAGGCTTCCTGCAGCAACTCGGTGCTGGTGGCGTAGCTGACCCGGAAGTGCCCCGGGTACATGAACGCCGAGCCGTGCACCGCAGCCACGCCTTCCTCATCCAGCAGCGCAATGACGAACGCCTCGTCATCCTTGATCTCGGCACCCTTCGGCGACGTCTTGCCGACGCAGCCGTGGATGGACGGGAACACGTAGAACGCGCCCTCCGGCTTATGGCAGGTGATCCCCGGCGCCTGGTTCAGCATGTCCACCACCAGGTCGCGGCGCTGCTGATACACCTCGACCATTTTCGGGATGGTGTCCTGCGGGCCGTTCAGCGCCTCGACCGCCGCGGCCTGGCTGATCGACGAGGTATTGGAGGTCGATTGGGACTGCAGCTTGTCCATCGCCTTGATCAGCTTCACCGGGCCGCCGGCATAGCCGATGCGCCAGCCCGTCATGGCATAGGCCTTGGAGCAGCCGTTCATCGTGACCGTGCGATCGCGCAGCCGCGGCTCGACCTGCACGATGGTGGCGAAGTCGAAATCGCCGTAGGTCAGCTTCTCGTAGATGTCGTCGGTGAAAATCCACACGTCCGGATGGCGCAGCAGCACGTCGCACAGCGCGCGCAGTTCCGCGTGGGAGTAGGCGGCCCCGGTCGGGTTGCACGGGCTGTTCAGCATGAACCACTTGGTCTTGGGCGTGATCGCCGCCTCGAGGTCCTCCGGGCGCAGCTTGAACCCGTTGTTCTGGCCGCACGGCACGATCACCGGCGTGCCATCTGCAAGTGCCACGATGTCCGGGTAGCTGACCCAGCACGGACTTGGGATGACGACCTCGTCCCCGGCGTTCAAGGTCGCGACCATCGCATTGTAGATGATCTGCTTGCCGCCGGTAGAGACGATGATCTCCTCCGGCGCGTAATCGAGACCGGAGTCGCGCTTGAACTTGGCCGCGACCGCCTTTCGCAGCGCGGGCGTCCCGGCGACGTCGGTGTATTTGGTGTCGCCATCCTGGATGGCGCGGATCGCCGCCTGCTTGACGTTGTCGGGCGTATCGAAATCAGGCTCGCCGGCGGACAGGCTGATGATATCCCTGCCCGCAGCCTTCAGCGCACGCGCCTTGGAGGAGATGGCGATGGTCTGGCTGGGGCTGACGCGGCCGAGCCGTTCGGCAATGAGGTCCATGGTGTCATCCGGGTGTCGCAAACGCGGCGCACCCTATGCCCGCGACCGGCCCGCGGCAACCGCGCGCTGTTGCACCAGCCATGCACCAATGAGGGCGGTCGAAACGAAAACCAGGATGATCGTCGCCAGCGCGTTCAGCTCCGGCGTGGCGCCCAGCTTGAGGGAGGAGAACACGACCATCGGCAAGGTGGACGCGCCCGGCCCCGAGACGAAACTGGCGACGACGAGGTCGTCCAGGCTCAGTGTAAACGCCAGCAGCCAGCCGGAGATCAGCGCCGGGGCCAGCAGCGGCAGGGTGATCCGGAAGAACGCCCCGGCCGGCGTGCAGCCGAGGTCCATGGCCGCTTCCTCGAGGTCGGTGCCCGCCCCCTCCAGCCGGGCACGCACCACGACCGCGACGTACGACAGGGAGAAAGAGACATGCGCAACAGCGATCGTGACGGCCCCGCGGTGCGCCGGGAAGCCGAACGTCTGCTCACTCGCCACGAACAGCAGCAGCAACGACAGGCCGATCAGCACGTCCGGCAACACCAGCCGGGTCGCCAGCAGCATGTCCAGCAAGCCTCGCCCGCGCAGCCTGCGAAACCGCACCAGCACGACTCCGGCGGCAGTTCCCAGGATGGTGGCTCCCGTCGCCGACAATGCCGCTACCTCGAGTGACAGCAGCCCGGCCTTGATCAGCTGCGAATCGTTCCACAGCGTGCCGTACCAACGCCAGGAAAACCCGGACAGCACCGTCGTCATGCGCGAATCGTTGAAGCTGGTGAGCACCAGCAGGATCACCGGCACGAACAGGAACGCATACCCGAACAACAGCGCGCCTAGCAGAGTGCGGGAGAGCTTCAATGGCGTATTCCGAACGTCGCTCCCGCATCATGCGTCGCGTCATGCGGGCTACAAACCGTTTTAGCCCGGATAGCGCGCAGCGCAATGCGAGGGATCAGGCCGTGGCGTCCAGCTCCTTCGCAATCGCCGGCGTGAGCAACCGGCCTTCCGGCTCGGCAAAGCTCCCGAAATGGCCGGCGATCTGGCCGTTGCGGGCGATCAGCACCTTGCCGAAGTTCCAGCTCGGTTCCCAATCCTCCCGCGCGTTCACCCACTGGTAGAACGGGTGCGCCTCGCGGCCGCGCACATGCGTCAGCCCTGCCATGGGGAATTGCACGCCGAAGGTTGCGTCGCAGAACTGCTTCACCTCGGCGTTGGAGTCCTTCTCCTGGTAGAAGTCCTGGCTCGGCACACCGACCACCGTCAGGCCGCGCGGGGTCAGCTTGGCGTGGAGCTTCTCCAGGGCCTCATACTGGTAGGTGAAGCCGCAGAAGCTCGCGGTGTTGACCACGAGCAGAACCCGGCCTTTCAGATCGGCCAGGTTGAGCACCCCGTCTTCGATCGACGTGAACGTGAAATCCCACGCCCGCACGTTCGGCGACTTGACGTCCAGCGCCCACGCGCGGCTCCGGGCCGTGATCGAGGCCGCCGAGGCAAGCATCGCTCCTGCAACCATCCGGCGTGTTAGACCTGGCATCGCTCCCTCCAAAGAAACCTATCGCCCTAGCCTGCATAGATGGGCGGCGAGCGCCACTTGCGAGGGGCGCGCCATAGGAGTTTGCCGATGCCCGACCGTTCCACCGCCCTCATCATCGGCGCCTCCCGCGGATTGGGCCTCGCCCTTGCCGAAGAATACCTGGACCGCGGCTGGAACGTGCTCGGCACCGTGCGCGCTCCCGGCACGAAGCTGCACGACCTAGCGGCCGGGTCAGACGGACGGCTGGAGATCGAGCAACTCGACATCACCGACCCGGCGCAACTGGCTGCGCTGCGGGAACGGCTCGAAGGACGGCACTTCAACCTGCTGTTCGTCAATGCCGGGATCAGCAATGGCCCGACCGAGACGGTCAACCGGTCCACCACGGAGGCATTCGTCCGCATCATGGTCACCAATACGCTCAGCCCGATGCGGGTGATCGACGCGCTGGAGGGCATGGTGCCGCAGACCGGAACGATCGCCGTCATGTCGTCCGGCCTCGGCAGCGTAGCGAACAACGAGACCGGCGGCTGGGAGGTTTACCGCGCGAGCAAGGCCGCGCTGAACACGCTGATGCGCAGCTTCGCCGCCCGCAACAAAGGTGACCGCCGCAGCATGGCCGTGATCGCACCGGGCTGGGTGCGCACGGATATGGGCGGCCCGAACGCGGCGCTGGACGTGAAAACCAGCATCCCCGGCGTCGTGAACACGCTGGAAGCCCACGCCGGGCAACCGGGATTGCGCTTCCTGAACTATCTCGGCGCCACCGTTCCCTGGTAACGGCGTAGGGTGGCGGGCCAAGGCCCACCCTATGCCAAAAACTCCTTCAGCAATGCGTTCACCTTATCCGGGGCGTGCTGCTGGACCCAATGCGAGATGCCCGGCAGCCGCTCGATGCGCAGATTGCGGACGTAACGGTCGGTTCCATCCAGGCAGATAAGATCGAGCGCCACATCGTTCTCGCCCCAGATCACCAGGGTCGGGATTTCGATCGGCGTGTCCAGCCGCGGCATCGCCTTTGTCCGGCGCATGGCGCGATACCAGTTCAGCATCGCGGTGGCGGCGCCGGGTTCGGCGATTTGGCGGGCGTAGATGTCCTCGACCTCCTTGGGGATCGGCAGGCCGCGCAGCATCCGGCGTACTGCCGCACCCCCGCTGGCGGCGAGCAGCCGCTCCGGCAGGACGGGAAGTTGAAAGAAGCTGATGTACCAGGACTTGCGGCGCTGCCGCCAATGCTTCAGCGCGGCGCGGAAGCACAGCGGATGCGGCACGTTCATGATCACCAGCCGCTCCAATGGCCGGATGCGGGCGGCGGCGAAGCACCACGCCACCATCGCCCCCCAATCATGCCCGATCAGCGTCACCCGGCTCGCCCCCGAGGCGTCGATCAACGCCGCGACATCCTCCAGCAGGCGCGGCAGCGCGTAGGCGTCGATGCCAGCCGGGCGGCTGCTGCGGCCATAGCCGCGCTGGTTCACCGCCCAGACTCGGTAGCCCAACCCGGCAAGCACGGGCACCTGGTTGCGCCAGCACACCAGATGTTCGGGAAAACCGTGCAGGCACAGCGCGAGGTGATCGCCTTCCCCGGTTTCCTCCACCTCGAATTGGAGGCTGTTGGCTGTAATGAAGCGGATGGTCATGACGTGTGCCCGCCCCTCGCTCCGGCCTTATCCAAAGGCAGAGGGGGCAGCATCCGCATTG
>CAZZVB010000049.1:0-22699 GCA_964657445.1 uncultured Burkholderiaceae bacterium
GCGTGGTCAGGATCTTCGGGTCGGTGCGGCAACGTTCGGCGATCAGGGAGGGCAACTGCACGTGACGGTGTCGCCGCTCTCGCCGGCTGCCGTTGCCAATGCGGTGCCGGCGCTGGCCTCGATCGGCGCACTGGATGCCCAGATTGCGCTGCGGGCCGATGCCACGTTCAGCCCGGTGCTCGACCTGCGCCGCGCCGTGCTGCACGCCGAATCCGGACCCGGCGTTGTGGCGTTGCCCGCCAATGGCGGCGGCACGAGCGGGGCGCATTTTGCGTCCATGTCGCTGGATGCTGAGGGAACGGCGAACGCAGTCACGCTGCAGGCGCTGCGCCTGGTGCTGGCGCCGCCATCCGGCGCGCCCGTGACGACGGTCGTGCTGTCTGGCGCCGGGTCCCGCCAGGCCGGCCACGTCAAAGCCGACGTGTCGATCGACCTCGATCACGCTGCCTTCGCGGATTTGGCAGCGCTCTGGCCTGACAAGGTCGGCGGCGGCGCGCGTAGCTGGCTGACCGAAAACCTCACCGCCGGCACCGCGCATGACGGGCACTTTAACCTGGTCATCGAGGGCAAGGAGAACGGTAGCGACATCGAACTCACCGGCATGACTGGCACCATGGCCGCCGATGACGTGACAGTCTGGTGGCTGCGGCCGGTGCCGCCGATCCTGCATGCGCACGGCATGCTGGTGTGGCAGTCGCCCGACGCCGCCGTGGTCAACGTGGCGGATGGCCGGCAGGCCGGGGTTGCGGTTTCCAATGCGACCATCCGCTTCACCGGGTTCACGGCCAAGCATCAGACCGGCCTGATCGACACGGACCTGAACGGGCCGCTCCCCGACGTGCTGACCGTGCTGAAGAACCCCAGGTTGCAACTGCTCAGCAAGCACCCGATCACGATGGACAAGCCCGCGGGCGCGGTGAGCGCGCATCTATCGGTGCAGGTCCCACTCGAGTCCACGGTGACGATCGACCAGGTCCCGATCCACGCCAACGGCCAGGTGACCAGCCTGCATCTCGGCGGGGTCGCACTCGGGCGTGACATCGACCAGGGGCAGCTCGGCTTCGACGTCACCAATGACGGGCTGACGTTCAACGGGCCGCTTCGGTTCGACCACATTCCCTCGCAGCTTGCCCTGCAGATGGACTTCCGCAGCGGGCCGCCCAGCCAGGTTCTGCAGCACGTCGTGCTCTCGGCGAAGCTCGCTCCAGCCGATGCACAAGCGGCCGGGCTGCAAGCCATCGGCCTCGAAGCCGGCACGGTGCCCGCCACGGTGGATTACTCCGAGAGGCGGGATGCGACGGCGACGGTGCAGCTCTATGCGGACCTGAAGGACGCGGCGTTCGAAACTCAGTTCGGCTGGTCGAAGGCGTCAGGCCCGGCCGGTTTCGCCCAGGGCCGGGCCTTGCTGGACCATGGCCGCATCGTCGGCCTCGATGGGCTCCATGCGGAAGCGCCGGGGCTGAGCATCGTCGCGCGCAGCGACATGGTGAGGGGCCGGCCCGCCATCGTCCACATCGAGCGCGGCGACATCGGACGCAGCAGCGCCACCGGAACGATCGCGCTGCCGCAGCATGACGGCGACGCCTACCGGGTGGTGCTCAGCGGCCCGCGCCTCGATCTGGAGGGCAGGCTGCGGGCGCGGGATCGGCCAGCCTCGCCAGAGCATGAACCGGGGCCGTCTCCGTCGCAGACCGGCACGCCCTATGACGTGGACCTGCACTTCGACCGTGTGATCCTTGGACCGAACCTTGGCCTTTCGGCGATCAGCCTGAATGCCGTGGGCACCGGGTCGCGCCTCACGTCGGCCCGGCTACTATCCGGCCCGCCGGAGCGGTTTCGCGTCGATCTCGCGACCGCTGGCCTGGAACGCAAGCTGACGGCAACCGCGGCCAATTTGGGGGCGCTTCTGCAAAGCGCGGACCTGGCGACCGAGCTCGTCGGCGGCGAATTGGAGCTGGCCGGCACGTTCGACGACCGGCAGCGCGAAAGCCCATTCGCCGGCACGTTGGATCTCCGCAACTTCAAGGTCCGTGGCGCACCGATCGCCGCCAAGCTGCTGCAGGCGGTGACGCTCTATGGCGTGGTCGATGCGCTGAAGGGACCCGGGCTCGCCTTCGACCGCATGGTGACCGATTTCCGCCTGCAAGGCCCGGCGCTCGACCTGGCCGATGCCCGCGCCTTCAGCTCTTCGCTGGGCCTGACCGCATCGGGCCATTTTGATTTCGGGCGCAAGACGATCGATCTGCGCGGAACAATCGTCCCCGCCTACTTCTTCAACTCCCTGCTCGGGCGTCTGCCGGTGCTGGGGCGGATCTTCAGCCCCGAGAAGGGCAGCGGCGTGTTCGCCGCCAATTACGGGCTGACGGGCCAGTTGACCGAGCCCTCAGTCTCTATCAATCCGCTATCCGCGCTCACTCCGGGCTTCACCCGCAAGTTCTTTGACCTGTTCGATTAGCACCCGTATTCGCTTCGCGCATGCGGGCTATAGCGTCGTAGCTCGTTCACGCGAAGCGACTTCGGGGGATATCAGTGCGTGTTCGGAAACACGCGAATGGCGACCACAAATTATGCCGGTGGCTGAATCGACATCGGTGACGGTCATGCGGACGGCGCTCTCTTCTGGCCTGAGCGCGCCGCGCCACGACAGTCCCAGGTGCTGCAATCTTCACTGCGCAGTGACGAACGCTATCGATACTTCCAGGCGAACCGTTCGTCCGACATGCCGAGATAGATGATGCCTTCCACGAAGCCGACAAAGGTCGGAATGACGGTCCAGCAGAAGATCAGATAAACCAGGCCCCAGCCCCAGCGCCCAAGATAGAATTTGTGGACCCCGAAGCCGCCGAGAAACAACGCGAGCAATGCGGCAATGACGCGGTTGCGGCCGGAATGCTGGACGAACCCGCAATGCGGACAGACAGGCGCTGCTGCGTGGATGTACTGCCCGCAGCCGCGACAGTAAGCCCCGTCCATGACCACATTGCCCATCGCGTCAGTCGCCATCCTCGTCCAGGTAGAACTGATCGGCATCTTCGTCGTAGCTGTAAAGCTCCGCGTAGCGGCCCCAGGCGATCACCGCCCGCATCGTATCGTCGGCGTAGTCCGGGCTCATCACGTCTTCCAGCTCGTCACGGAAGCGCACGGCGCTGGCGCGATGGTTCCAGCGTTCGTCCAGCACCTGGCGGATTTGCGCCACCAGGGGCACATGCGCGCGCAACGCATCGCCGAACAGGACCTTTCGCGGGTCCACGTCGGCCGCGACGAACTGGCGTCCGGTGTCGGTGACTAGCAAGTCGCCATCGGCCAGCGTGCCGAACCGCAGCAACTGCAAGGCTTCGCCTAACGGCAGCAACTCGTCCGCTTCCAACTGCAACGCGGCGGCCAGAGCGGGCAAGTCGGCGCGTCCGTTATAGGGTGGCGCGGCCAGCGTTTCGAGCAGGCCCGCCATGATGTTGGTGGAAACCGGGTGCAACGCCGTCGCCGTCGTCACCGCCGTCTGCGCGGTGCGGGCCGGAGCGCGCCGGGTCATGATCGCGTAGATGTCGTCCACCATCTGGCGGAACGCCGGGTCGAGCCGGTCCCGCGGGTGGGGGAATGGCACCAGCAGTTCACTCGCGACCCGGCCGGGGTTGGAGCTGAACACCAGCACACGGTCACACATCAGCACCGCTTCCTCGATGTTGTGCGTCACCATCAGGATCGATTTGATCGGCAGCTTCTTGTCCACCCAGAGGTCGATCAGGTCGGTGCGCAGCGTCTCCGCCGTCAGCACGTCCAGCGCCGAGAACGGCTCATCCATCAGCAGCAGGTCGGGGTGCACGACCAGCGCGCGCGCCAGCCCGACCCGCTGGCGCATGCCGCCGGACAACTCCTTCGGGTAGGCGCTTTCGTAGCCGCCGAGGCCGATCAGGTCGATGGCTTCCTCGCCGCGCTTCTCGCGTTCGGCCTTAGGCACGCCCTGTGCTTCCAGGCCAAGCTCCACATTCTCCTGCACGGTGAGCCAAGGAAACAGTGCGAAGGACTGGAACACCATGGCCACGCCCTCGGCCGGTCCGTGCAGATCGACGCCGCGCCAGCGCACCTCGCCGGCAGTCGGCATCAGCAGTCCGGACACGATGCGCAGCAAAGTGGATTTGCCCGAGCCGGAGCGCCCGAGCAGCCCCACGATCTCCCCGGTGCGCAGCGTGAGGTCCACATCCTGCAGCACCACGAGGTCGGCCGAACTCTCCTTGTGGTAGGCCTGGCGTACGCCGCGCACCTCCACCAGGTTCGTCGCCGTCAAGCCGGGGTCAATGGTATCCATGCGGCGAACCTCAGCTAAAGGTCAGGCGGCGGGCGGCGTAGCCGTACATCGGCCGCCAAACCATGCGGTTGAAAAGGAGGACGAAGCCGCTCATCACCACCACGCCCAGCACGATCTTGGCTGTGTCTCCGTCCGTGCTGGCCTGAGCGATGTAATAGCCGAGGCCGTCGGCGTGGATCTTGTTGTCGCCCCAGCTCGCGACCTCGGCCACGATCGCGGCGTTCCAGGATCCACCCGACGCCGTGATCGCACCGGTGACGTAATACGAGAATATGCCAGGCAGCATGACCTGCCGCCACCACATCCAGCCACCGACCCTGAAGTTCTTGGATACTTCAAGCAGGTCGCCAGGAAAGGCCGCGGCGCCGGCGATGACGTTGAACAGGATGTACCATTGGGTGCCCAGCACCATCAGCGGCGTCAGCCAGATATTGGCGTTGAGTCTCCAATGCACGATCGCGATGACGAAGATCGGGAAGAACAGATTGGCCGGAAACGCCGCCAGGAATTGCGCCACCGGCTGTGCGCGGCGGGCCCAGGCAGGGCGTAGGCCCAGCCAAACCCCGATCGGCACCCACACCACCGTCGCAAGCGTCATCAGGACGATGACGCGGATCATGGTGAACACGCCCAGCAAAACGGCTTCGCCCAGGTCGCCGAAGGTGAGCGTGGCGGAGACGTAGATGACGATCTTCCACAGCGCCGCGGCGACCGCCACCAGCAGCAAACCACCCCAGAAGACGTCCGCCCACCGCGAGGACGCCCGCCGCGTATCGGTCTGGCGCGTGACCCGGCGTCCCAGCCGCAGCCCGGTTAGCAGGTTGAACACGCTCCCGAACGCGTCCATCAGGCCGGCGAGCAGGCGAGTCCGGCGCAGCAGCTTCAGCATCCAGGGGTCTTTCTGGACCGTCTGCGCCGTCATCTCGAACCGGAACTTGGCAGACCACGCCACCAGCGGGCGGAACAGCAACTGGTCATAGCCCAGGATCACCACCAGCATCGCCAGGATCGCGTAGCCGACCGCCTTGATGTCGCTCTGCTCGAGCGCCACCGCCACGTAGGACCCTATGCCCGGCAGCTTCCACGTCGTGTCGCCGACGCTGACTGCCTCGCTGGCCACGACGAAGAACCAGCCTCCCGACATCGACATCATGGTATTCCAGACCAGGCCCGGCATGGCGAACGGCACTTCCATGCGCCAGAACTTCTGCCAGGCCGACAGCCGGAACGCCGTCGCACACTCGACCAGGTCCGGCGGCACGGTCTTCAGCGACTGATACATGCTGAACGCCATGTTCCAGGCCTGGCTGGTGAAGATGGCGAAGATCGCCGCCAGTTCTGCCCCCATGACCCGGCCCGGGAACAGGTTCATGAAGAACACAACTGTAAAGGACAGGAACCCGATGATCGGCACCGATTGCAGGATGTCGAGGATCGGCACCAGGATCTTGCCCGCGCGCGGGCTTTTCGCGGCCCAGGTCGCGTAGGTGAAGGTGAACAGCAGCGACAGTGCCAGCGCCGCGAACATCCGCATCGTCGTGCGCAGCGCGTAGCCCGGCAGGTATGACGGGTCGAGGTGGATGGCGATCTCGTCCGGCGTGCCAAGCGGCGCGAAGGTTTGCCGCGCCCCGCTGGCAACGGCGATCAAGACCGCGGCGATGCACAGGATCGCGGCAATATCGAACACATTGGGCAGCCGGCGTGCCGAGGCGAAAGCCGGGAAGGTGTTGCCGGACATTGGTAAATTCCTCGGACGACGGCGGCAAATGCCCCATAGCCTCCGCATCGGCACGTGTCACGCAGGGAATGTATTGCCGTTTGATGACGCCTTCAGGCTGCCAGCACACTCAGGCACGCGCATTCCGCAACCTGCTCGGCCGCGCCGAAAACGTCACCGGTGTAGCCTCCCACCTGCCTGCGGGCGAGCAGGGTCGTCCCTAGCCCGCCGGCCAGCGCGGCAAGCGCCGCCCGGGGTGCGAACACGCCTGCCAACGCGGCCAACAGCAATCCGGTCCAGGCGCGTGCCGTGCCCCCGCCCAACACCGCAGCCAGCCCGTCCACGCGGGCCGGCCGCAATAGCACGAGCGGCAGCAGCATCGCCCCCCGCCCCAGGATGGCCGTCAGGATCAGGGCCAGTTCGGGCCGCGCCGACAACGCCAGGGCGATCGCCCGCACAGCTACGCTGAACACCAGGGCGAGGGCGCCAAAACTGCCGATCCGGCTGTCGCGCATGATCTCCAGCTTGCGCGCCACCGTCCCGCCTCCGCCAAAGCCGTCCACCGTATCGGCGAGCCCGTCCTCATGCAGCGCGCCCGTGAGCAGGACGTAGGCTGCCAGCGCCCACAGCACCGCCAGCGGCTGCGGCATCCCGGCTTGCTGCAGCCCATGAAGCAGCAGCCCGGCCAGCCCGCCCGCGGCTAACCCCACGACGGGATAGGCCCACACGCAGTCGGCCGAGGGCGGATGCGTGGCGACGAAGCCGCCGACAGGCAGCCTGGTAAGCAGGGTGAAGGCGCCCACCAGCTCCGCCCAACGCTTCATGGCGCGCGGTTGGCGACGGCCGCCTCCGCGAACGTGGCCATGCCGGTATGGCAGGCTAGCGCCCCGCGCAGCAGCGGAATCGCCAAGGCGGCGCCGGATGCCTCGCCCAGCCGCATACCCAGATCGAGCAACGGCGTCATGCCCAGCAAATCGAGCAAACGCCGGTGCCCCGCTTCCGCCGACACATGCGCGGCCAGGCACCCATCGAGCGCGCCCGGCACCGCACGGGCCAGCGGCGCCGCAGCGGCGGTGCAGACGAAGCCGTCCAGCAGGACCGGGATGCCGTGCTGCCGCGCCGCGACGATGGCGCCCGCGATCGCGGCCAATTCCCGCCCGCCGAGGCAGCGGGCCAGTTCCAGGGGGTCCGCGCAGGCATGGCGGGCCGCGGCGGCGTCCACCGCGGCTTGCTTGCGGGCCAGCCCGGCGTCATCCACGCCGGTGCCGCGGCCTGCCCATCCCTCGCCGCCGAACAACCCGGTGCAGAGCGCGGCGGCGGCGGTCGTGTTGCCGATGCCCATCTCCCCCAGGCACAGCAAATCGATGCCGGGCTGAACCGCCGCGTGCCCGGCGGCGATGGCGGCCGTGAACTCCTCCTCGCTCATCGCCGGCGCTTCCGTCATGTCCGCCGTCGGGTGTTCCAGCGCCAGCGGCACGACCTGCAAGCGGGCGCCGGCGGCGCGGGCAAGCTGGTTGATTGCCGCCCCGCCCGCCGCGAAGTTGCTCACCATCTGTGCCGTCACCGCGGCCGGGTAGGGCGACACGCCGCGCGCGACCACACCGTGATTGCCGGCGAACACGAGGATCTCGACCCGGTCCAGCCGCGGCGTTGGGCGCCGCTGCCAACGCGCCAGCCAGGCCACCAGCGGTTCCAATTGCCCAAGGCTGCCGGGCGGCTTGGTCAGCGTGTCCTGACGGGCCGCGACCGCGGCTGCCGCCTGCTCATCGCCGGCGGGCAGTGCCGCCAATGCCGCCCGGATGTCGAACGCGGTCATGCAGCCTCACGGGCGATGGCGTGGAAGAACGATCCGGTCACGAAGCCCCGCCTTCCCCCCGCCGGACCGAGCGAAGCGCCCGAAGCATCTTCGACCGTCGCATACGGCAGGTCGCTGCCCGGGTCCGATACGGAAGCGTAATGGAACTCATGTCCGCGCAAGGCCGCCTCGCCCGGCACAAGCGCCCGCCGGTAGCCGAGATGCAGGGATCGCTTGGCAAAGCTGGTGCTGTGGCTGAGCAGGCCGGTCATCGGATGGCTCACCCCATCCGCCGAGATCAGCGCTGAGCCCAGCACCATGTAGCCGCCGCACTCCCCATGCACCGGCCGCGTCTGGGCAAACCGCCGAAGCCCGGCGTGAAAGCGGCCGGCTGCCGCCAGGGCAGGGGCATGCAGTTCCGGATAGCCCCCCGGCAGCCAGCACGCGTCCGCATCCTCCGGCGGCGCCTCGTCCGCCAGCGGCGAAAACGGCAAGATCGCCACCCCCTCCGCCCGCCACGCCGCCAGCAGATGCGGATAGATGAACGTGAACGCCGCATCCGAAGCCAGCGCGATCCGCTGGCCGGGTGGCGTGACCCCGGCCCCGCTCTCGCCTTTCTGCTCGCTCTCCCGTTCGTCACGAGCGATGAAGCAGCGAACGATCGCCTCCAAGTCCAAGCACCGCTCCGCCATATCCGCCAGCCGCTCCAACTGCGCCGCCAGCGCCGGGTGCTCGCCGGCTTGCACCAGCCCCAGATGCCGCTCCGGTAGCTCCAATCCGGCATCGCGCGGGATCGAACCCAGCACCGGCAGCCGCATCGCCGCCGCGACCGAGCGCCGGTGCTTCTCGCTCCCCACCCGGTTCAGCACCACGCCACCGACCCGCACCTCCGGATCGAACCGCGCCATGCCCTCCGCGACGGCCGCCGCGGTCTGCGCCTGGCCCGTCACGTCCAGCACCAGCAGCACGGGCAGGCCGAAGCGTTTGGCCAGGTCGGCGGCACTGCCGGTACGGCCGTGGTCGCCGGCGACGCCGTCGAACAGGCCCATCGCGCTCTCCACGATCAGGATGTCCGCTCCCTCGCAGGCGCCGGCGAACAGCGAGTCCAGCAGGCCCGGCGGCATGGCCCAGCTATCGAGGGTCACGCCAGGCGCCCCGGACGCGGCCGCGTGGAACGCCGGGTCGATGTAGTCGGGGCCGCACTTGGCGGTGCGGACGGCCAAGCCCCGCCGGCGCAACGCCGCCACCAGCCCGAGCGTCACGGTGGTCTTGCCGCCGCCGGACCGGGGCGCCGCGACCAACCAGCCGGCGGTCATGCTAGAACCGTCTCGTGGACAACGGCACCAATCTGCGGCGCGGCTGGACGACCGGCGCCTGCGCGGCCGCGGCGGCAAAGGCCGCCTTCGCCGCCCTGCAGAGCGGTGACTTCCCCGACCCGGTCGAAATCCCGCTGCCGCGCGGCGGCCGGGCGGCCTTTACCCTTGCCGAAACTCGCCTTGAACCCGGCGCCGCTTGGGCCGGCATCGTAAAGGACGCCGGCGACGACCCCGACGTCACCCACGGCGCGCTGATCCGCGTCCGCATCACGCCAGGTGGCCCAGGCCTGCGCTTCCTGGCCGGACCCGGTGTCGGCACCGTCACCCGCGCCGGCCTGCCCATCCCACCCGGCGAACCCGCGATCAATCCGGTGCCGCGTCAGATGATCCGCGACGCCCTGGCCGAAGTCGGGCGAGCCGATCTGGACATCGAGATCGGCGTCGAAGGCGGGGCCAAGCTGGCCGAACGCACACTGAACGGCCGCCTGGGCATCGTCGGCGGTCTTTCCATCCTGGGCACGACGGGGATCGTGGTGCCGTATTCCTGCGCCGCCTGGATCGACACTATCCATCGCGGCATCGACGTCGCGCGCGCCGCCGGGCTCGGCCACATCGCCGGCGCCACGGGCAGCACCAGCGAGGCCGCGGTCGCTGCCCTTTATGGCCTGCCGGAGGTGGCGCTGATCGAGATGGGGGATTTCGTCGGCGGCATGCTGCGCTACCTGCGCCGCCATCCGGTGCCGCGTCTGACCATCGCCGGCGGCGTCGCCAAGATGGCCAAGCTGGCGCAAGGCCGGCTCGACCTGCACAGCAAGCGCGGTTCGGTGGATATGGCCGATCTCGCCGAGCTGGCGGGCGTGCCAGGGGTCGCCGCAGCCAACACGGTCGCCGAAGCCGCCACGCTCGCCCCCGATCTCGGTTCTCGCATCGCTGCCGCCGCGTGGCAGACCGCCAACGCAGCGCTCGAGGGCGCGCCCGTGCAGCTCGACGTGACGGTGTTCGACCGGACGGGACGATTGCTGGGCGGTCATGGCCGGTAGCGCCTGACGTAGCCTGGGCTGTAAAGCGCGCTTTCTGCCGCTTCGCCCGGCTGAAGCGCCGTTCCGACCAGCAGCAGCGCCGTGCGCTCGACGCCGGCCCCGTCCAGCGTGCCGAGCGTGGCGCGGATGATCTGCTCGTCGGGCCAGGATGCGCGGGCTACCAAGGCGGCCGGGCAGTCAGGGCCGTAATGCGGGATCAGCATCGCCAGCGCCTGCGGCAACATCGCCGCCGCGAGATGGATCGCGAGCGTGGCGCCCGTCGCCGCATAGGCGGCCAACTGCTCACCCGGCGGCATCGCCGACGCGCGGCCGGGCAGGCGGGTCAGCACGATGGTTTGCGCCACGCCAGGCACCGTCAGTTCGCGCCCGAGCGCTGCGGCCGCGGCGGCGAACGCAGGCACGCCCGGCGTCAGCGTGAACGGAATGCCGTGCCGCTCCAGCCGCCGCAACTGCTCCGCCACCGCGCTGTAGAGCGACAAGTCGCCGGAATGCAGCCGCGCCACGTCCTGCCCGCGAGCATGCGCCGCGACAAACGCCTGCTCGATCGCGTCGAGGTCGAGCGGCGCGGTGTCGATCAGCGTGGTTCCTGGCGCACAATGCGCCAGCATCGCCCGCGGCACGATCGACCCCGCGAACAGGCACACCGGGCAATCCGCGAGCAACCGCGCCCCCCGCACCGTGATCAAATCCGCCGCGCCCGGCCCCGCTCCAATGAAGTGAACCGTCACGCTACGTGCAAACCTGCTTCCTCGCCCTGATCGAGAGAGCGGGGTGATGGGCCAGCGTGCACCGCAACTACGCAGGTCGCCGATGCGTTCGCCATTCGCGCCCGCACCAAAACGCCGCCACCCGACAGCGCGCAAGCCTCGGCAATGCCAGGCAGCCCCAAGCCCTTCCTATGGCTGAGCCTAAGCGTCTCCGGATCGACCGGCACTGCGACGCCCAACTCCGCCGCCGCCACAAACCGTAACGGTACGCCCAGCATCCCCGCCGCCTCCAGCAACCCGGGCTCGTCCCGCTTCCAATCAGGCGCCGCCAGCGCATCGACCTGGCCCGCTTCCCGCACCAGGGCCACGATCGCGTCCGCCGGGCACAAGCGGCGGCATCCTATCCCAGCCACGATCACGGCTTTTCCGCCGCCCATTGCGTGACGGTCATGGCCGGCCGGAAAGCGTGCATCGGTCCCACAGCGTCCAGCCGCGCCAGCGACACGCGCAGCAGCGTCCCGCCGCGCTCGGACTGTGCTGCCAGCAGCGCGGTTTCGGTTTCCACCGTCACGGCATTGGCGACGATCCGGCCGCCCGAGCTCAGCGCATCCCACGCCGTCGCGATCACGCCTGGGCGGTGCGCGCCACCGCCCAGGAACACCGCATCCGGGCGAGGCAGACCCGCCAGCGCCTCGGGCGCCGCGCCCTGCACCACCTGCAAGGCGGGCACGCCCAAAGCCGCGGCATTGCGCTCGATACGCGCGACCCGGTCGCGATCGGGTTCGATCGCGATGGCGCGATTGGCGGGGTGGCGCAGCATCCACTCGATCCCGATCGACCCGGCGCCGCCGCCGACATCCCACAGCAGCTCCCCCCGCCGCGGCGCCAGCGAGGACAGCGTGATGGCGCGGATTTCCCGCCGGGTGAGCTGCCCGTCATGCTCATACAGATCGTCGGGCAGCCCCGTGGCGAGATGTTGCCTGACCGGACCAGCGACGTCGATCGCGACGGTGTTCAGGGCGTGTGTCCCGGAGAGGTCGAATCCCTCCGCCGTCGTGTCGCGCACCCGCTCCGCCGGCCCGCCGAGCGCTTCCAACACGGTGATGCGTGATTGGCCGAGGCCGCGTTGCCGCAGCAGGGCGGCGATGGCGGCCGGGGTCTGTGCACCGGCGGACAGCACCAGCACCCGGGCGCCCGGCTGTAGATGCGGGACGATCGCCGCCAGCGGCCGGCCGCAGGCGGACAACTCCGCCACGTCGGCGAACGCCCAGCCAAGCCGCGCCCGTGACAGCGCGAACGCGGACGGAGCGGGGTAGCAGACGATTTCATCCGTTGGCACCCGCCGCGCGAGCATGGTGCCCACGCCGAAGCAGAACGGATCCCCGGTGGCCAGCACCGCCACGGCCTGGCCGCGACGGTCCAGAATGGCCGGCACGGCGCTCTCCATCGGGCTTGGCCAGGCCTGCGTGTCACCGGTGATGGCCGAAGCTGCGAGCGCCAGGTGCCGCTCACCGCCGATCACCAGCGTCGCCCCTGCGACGGCGTCCCGGGCCGCGGGCGGCAGGAATCCGTCTTCGCCGATGCCAACGATAGCAAGCCATGGCGCGGTCATGTCACAAGCACCCCATGCGCGTGCTGATCCTGGGCGGAACCACGGAGGCGACGGCGATTTGCCGAGCCCTCGCGGGCGACGCACGTTACGCCCCGGTGCTGTCGCTGGCCGGCCGCACCCGCTCGCCGGTGGCGCCCCCCGTCCCCTGGCGGATCGGCGGCTTTGGCGGCGCCGCCGGGCTGGCCGAGTACCTCCGCCGAGAACGAGTGGATGCGATGATCGACGCGACGCATCCGTTTGCCGCGCGCATGACAATCAACGCCCAGAGTGCGGCCGCGGAGTGCGGAGTTCCGATGGTCGCCGTTTTGCGCCCAGCCTGGCGCCCCGCCGATGGCGATCGCTGGACCAGCGTGTCCAGCATGGCCGACGCTGCCGCAGCCCTCGGCCCGGAGCCGCTTAGGGTTTTCCTGACCGTGGGCCAGGGCGATCTCGCGCCGTTCGGTCCGCCACACTGGTATTTGGTGCGTAGCGTCGATCCTCCGGCCGACGCGCCGCCGGGCGCCTTGATTGTCACGGCGCGCGGCCCGTTCGCGGAGGCGGACGATCACGCCCTCATGTCGAGCCACCGGATCGAGCGGCTGGTCACGAAGAACTCGGGCGGCAGCGCCGTCGCGGGCAAGCTGGCTGCTGCCCGGTCGCTCGGTATTCCGGTGGTGATGGTGGACCGTCCGCCGCCGCCGGACGGCCTGGTGGTGCCGGATGCCGCAACGGCTCTGCAATGGCTGCATGGTCAGGCCGCACTCCGCGGCGTGTAGAGCCAGGAACCGCCGCCCGGACGCATGATGGCCTGTGTCGCTGCCGACCCGACCATGACCAGGGTCCGCATGTCGGCCCGCACCGGGTCCGCTTCGGCAAGCGTCGTGATGTCCACCCGTTCGTCCGGCCGGCTGATTGCGGTGGCGAACGCGACCGGCGTGGCTGGCGGCAGGATCGCGCGCAACGCATCGAAGGCTGCGCCTAATTGCCATGGGCGCGCGCGCGAGACCGGATTGTAGAGCGCCATGACAAAACCGGCATTGGCCGCGGCCCGCAAACGATCGAGAACGGTAACCCAAGGTTTGAGATTGTCCGACAGCGAAATGGCGCAGAAATCGTGCCCGAGCGGCGCGCCCAATCGCGCGGCGGCCGACAGCAGTGCAGATATACCCGGAATGACTTCGATGTCCAAGGCAGCGAAGGGCGGGTGCCCGTCCACCGCCTCGAACACCGCGGCTGCCATGCCGAACACGCCAGGATCGCCGCCGGATACGACCGCAACCTGGTATCCGGCCTGCGCCAGCGTCAGCGCGTGGCGCGCGCGCTCCAGTTCGACCCGGTTGTCCGAGGCGTGGCGGCTCTGCCCGGCCCGATGCGGCACGCGGTCGAGGTAGGGGCCGTAGCCAACAAGGTCGGTCGCATCCTCCAGCACTTGCGCCGCGCGTGGGGCAAGCAACGCCGGATCACCGGGCCCGATGCCGACGATGGTCAGCCGCCCGCTCACCGTACGCCCCGCCGCCCCGGCACCAGCACCAGCGAGAAATACGGCGCCGGACCATCCGGCATGGTGGCGAGCTTTTCGATGCGTTCGCCCGGCATGGTGCCGCGCTCGACATACAGCGCGTGCTCGGCGCGTCCGGCCTCCGCCAGTGCCGCGCGGATCTTGGGCAAATGACGGCCAACCTTCATGATCACGGCGGCATCGGTGGTGCGCAGCCGTGCCGCCAGGGTCGCAAGATCCAGCGTGCCCGGCAGCACGGTCAGAATGTCGTCGCCATGCGTCATCGGGGTGCCCGCGCGTGTCCAGGCGCCGGACATCCCGGTCACGCCCGGCACGACTTCATGCGCGAAGCGGGACGAGAGCCGATCGAACACGTACATGGCCGAACCGTAGAAAAACGGATCGCCTTCGCACAGAAGCGCCACCGACACACCGGATGCCAGGCGGGCCGCGATGGTGGCGGCAGACGCTTCGTAGAACGCCGCCATCTCCATCGCATACCGCGGGTCCGTGAGCGGGACCTCCGTCGTGAACGGGTAATCGAACCGCAGGGCCTCGGCGTCCGGCCGCAACTGCGCCGCCGCGATTGCGCGGGCGTGGCTGGGCCGGCCGTGCTTGGCGAAATACGCGTAGGCCGGCGCGGCGGACAGGACGCGCGCCGCCTTCAGCGTCATCAGTTCCGGATCGCCCGGGCCGACACCGACGCTGTATAGCGTTCCAGTCATTCCCGGTCGCTCGCCAGCGCGTTCACCGCGGCCACCGCCATGGCGCTGCCGCCCCGACGGCCCGGCAGCACGAGGCAGGGTACCCGGCCATCCGCCCACAGCGCCGCCTTCGACTCAGCAGCACCCACGAAGCCGACCGGCAGCCCGATGATCGCCGCCGGGGCAGGGGCGCCCGCATCCAGCAGTTCCAGCAAGTGGAACAGGGCGGTCGGCGCGTTGCCGATCGCAACGACCGCGCCGCCCAGCCGGCTGCCCCACAGGTCGAGCGCCGCAGCCGAACGGGTATTGCCGACGCGCCGGGCGAGGTCGGGCGTGCGCGGATCGTCGAGCGTGCAGATCACCTCGTTGCCGGCCGGCAATCGGGCGCGGGTAATGCCGTGCGCGACCATCTTCGCATCGCACAGGATCGGCGCTCCGGCGTGCAGGGCCGCTCGTGCCGCATCGGTGAAGCCGCAGGAGAACCGGAGGTCCTGCGCGACCTCCACCATCCCGGCGGCATGGATGATGCGCACGGCCACGCGCGCTTCGTCGGGGCTGTAGCCCGACAGATCGGCTTCGGCGCGGATGGTGGCGAAGGACAGGGCGTAGATCGCGCTGCCATCCCGGATGTAGTCGCGGCTCATACCAGGGCGATCGCTTCGTCGAGGGTTAGGCCCACCCTATCCGGGTTCGCGCTGGCAAGGCCATGGCGCACCAGGTCGTACCGGCCTTCGCGGCCGACGAGGGTCGTCGCTGGCCGCGGATAGGCGCAGCCTTTGCTGCAGCCGGAGACATGGAGGTTGGCCAACCCGAGTGCCGCCAGCCGCGCCGCGTCCTGCCGCGCGGGCACGGTGGCGCTGCTGCAAGCAGGGGCGCCGGGGCAGGCGGTGATGGTGCCCGGTTCGCGCGCAAAGCCTTCGACCGCCACGGGGGACAGGAAAGCGCGCCACGGGGTCGTGCGCACTTCGGGCGCGGCGGCGGCCAAACGGGTGAGGGTTTCGGCGTCGGTTTGGCCAAACGGTAGATACATCAGTGTTCCACAGTCCGCCGCCGGCTCGCGGGTGGCTGGATCAAATCCGGCCGTGACGAATTGAGCACGTTGCAGCACGATCCGCAGACCTTCCCCGGTCGAGACGATCGTGGTGCCAACTCGGATCTCTCGGCCGCTGACGGCGACTGCAAACTTTGGCGCCAATCCAGCAGTCTCACTCAGCACCGCTTCCGCCTCCGCAACCAGCGCGTCATCGCATGGCGGGACGGTGATGACGTTTCTGCGGGCCTCGCGCACCGGGTCGGCGTCTGCCAAGCCAGCCAACAGCATCGCGGTCGCGAAAGCGGACGCGTCCCGCACGCCGCGGACCTGCAGGTTGCCGCGCCCCGTCAACTCCACGATGCCGTTGCCATACTCGGCCACGGCGGCAGCAAACGTGTGCAGGGCGGCAGCGGGCAGCCGGCCGCCGAACGGCTTCACCCGCACCAGCAAGCCATCCCCGGACAGCATCGGGGCATGCACCGTGGGGCACCAGCCGCGCTTCATGCCGCCACCGAGTTGCGCTGCGGATGCCACCGGCCCGCGGCGATCATCTGGGCGAAGCGCTGCGCCATGGCGGCATGGGCGGCCGGGTTCTCCCGGCGCAGGAACGCGTCCACGGCCGGCTCGCCGAGCGTGGCATCGTGCAGCAGATCGAATTGGCGGTCGAACCGCTCGGGCAGCGTTTCCGCGAAGGCCGCCAGCGCTTCGACGGCCCGCGCCATCTCGGCCGCGCCCGCGTAGCCGTGCCGCATCATGCCGGCGATCCAGACCGGATTGGCTGCCCGGCCGCGGACCACGCGCGCCACCTGCTCGGCCACGGTGCGAACTCCACCGTCGTGGTGATACAGCGCCGGGTCAGCACCGAGCCGCGCCGCGGCAGCCGCGAAGCCGCCCAAATGGGCTGCGTATTCCGGTCCGTCCAGCAGATCGGTCCCGGAATGGTCCTGCACGTGCACGAAGGCGTCCGCACCGCGCACCCGTGCGGCCAGCGCCGCGGCATCGGCAACCCCGTCGCCCAGCGCACCGAACCGCGCCGCCGACCCGGCCAACCAGTCACGCCCCACGCCATACTGCCCCGGCGCCGGACCGAACACGCGCGCACCCGGCGCGCCCGCGAGCGGGTTCCAGTCCGGCGCTTCGTCCCGCGCCGCCACTGCCGAAGCCGCCGCATCGAACAGCGTCACCTGAGCGGCAAAGGCGTCGCGGAACAGGCCGGAGATGCGCAGCGTGACGTCCACCCGCGGCCGGTCCAGCTCCGCCAGCGGCGTGACCTCGAACCCGTTGACCCGGCCCGACCCGCCATCCCACACCGGCCGCACGCCCAGCAGCAGCAGCGCCAGCGCGATGTCCTCGCCGCCGGTGCGCATGGCCGACGTGCCCCAGACGTTCAGCACGATGGAGCGCGGCCAGTCGCCATGGTCCTGCCGGTGGCGCCGCAGCAGATCCTCCGCCGCTCGTTCCGCCAGCACCAGCGCCGAGCGCGTTGGCAGCATGCGCGGGTCCACCCCGGCCAGGTTGCGCCCCGTCGGCAGCACGTCCAGCCGCCCCGCCGACGGCGCGCCCGCCGGGCCGGGTGCCACGAACCGGCCGTCCAGCGCGGCCAGCAGGGCGCCACGCTCATGTTCGGCGCAGAGCTCAGCGCCCGTCGGCAGCATCGCCAGGCGGTCCGCATCGGGCTGCGTGCCATAGACGTGCAGCCCGTCGCGGATCTGCAGGTCCTTCACATCGCATAGATAAGCGTCGAGCCGGGCCAGCGCGTCATCATCGGGGGTGCCCGGCGCGACGCCACTCTCATCCAGCAGCCCGGCTGAGGCGGCCTGCGCCAAGATGTCCTGCCGCAGCAGCGCCGTGCGGCGGCGGTCCATGCCGTCCGCGGTCGCGTATTCGTCGATCATCCGCTCCAGCTCGGTGGCCCCACCATGCAGCCCGGCCGAGCGCAGCGGTGGCGTCAGGTGGCCGATCGTGACTGCCCCGAGCCGTCGCTTGGCGGCGGCGGCTTCGCCGGGATTGTTGACGATGAACGGATAGATCACCGGCAGCCCGCCGGTCAGCGCACGCGGCCAGCATGTCGGCGATAGCGCCGCCGCCTTGCCGGGCAGCCACTCCAGCGAGCCGTGCGTGCCGAGATGCACCATGGCGTCGGCGCTCTCCCGCAACGACAGGTAGAACGCAATGAACTCGTGCCGCGGCGGCAGGTCGGCGTCGTGATAGGCGGCCCGGCGGTCGCCGGTGTCGCCGCGGTCCGGCTGGACCAGCACGGTGACGTTGCCCAGGCGCAAATGGCGCAGCGCGAACCCGTCCGCAGGCTCGCCCCACGCCGCCAGGGCAGCCGATTGCAGGGCGGCCGGCAGAGTTGCGAATAGCCGCCGATACTCCGTTCCCGCCAGATAGGCCGCGGGTGGCGCATGACAGAGCGCCTGCACCAGGCTCGCCGCGCCGGCCGGCATGGTGTCGTAACCGGCATCGGCCAGCGTGCGCAGGATGGCGGCCAGGCTGGCGAACCCGTCCAGACCAACCGCATGCCCGCGCTGCCCGCCCGCACCGGGATAATCGCTGAGCACGATCGTGACCCGGCGCTTCGCCGCAGGCGTGGCCCGCAACCGCGCCCACCCCGCCGCCCGGTCCGCCGCCAGCGACACCCCATCCTGGTCGGGTTCGTGCAAGGTCCGGCCGTCTCGCTCGGCCTTGAACGACACCGCCCCCGTCAGCAGCCGCCCATCCAGTTCCGGCAACACGACTTGCATCGCCAGATCGGCCGGCGTCAGGCCCCGCGTGGACGCTTGCCAAGCCTCCCGCGAACTGCCCGCGGTGATGAGTTGCAACACGGGCGCACCGGCCGCGTCGAGCGGCGACAACTCGCCCCCAACCGTCATGGCCGGACTTGATCCGGCCACCCATGCCGCACCCGCACCAACGCTCAGCCGCGACGAGAACCCCGTGAGATTCAGCACCACCGCCGGCCGCCACGCCGCAAGCGTCCGCGCCACATAGGCCGCGGTGTCGGCCGCCTTCAGGCTGCCCACGAAGATCGCACCCACCGCCAACCCGCGCGCCTGCAACGCTGCCGTCACGGCCTGCACCGGCGCCGTGTCCTCCGACAGCAGGTGCGACCGGTAGAACACGACCGCCGCAAGCGGACGCGCATCGAGGTCCAGCGCGAAGACCCCGTGCTGCGGCAGCACCTCGGCCTCGCCAGCATCATCGCCCGCCATGATCGCCAGCGCCCGGGCCATGTTCGCGCGCCCGCCATGCCGGAAGCAGGCGTCCAGCCGGGCATAATCCGCGTCCGTCACCGTGGACAAGGCCGACAGCGCCGGGTCGGGCCGGCCGTCACCAGGCAGTATGGCCAGCGCGATGGCACGCTCCCGGCACAGCGCCGCCAGCTCCTCCGTGCCGTAACGCCAGTAGTCCAGCCCGCCCAGCAGCCGCAGCACGACGCAGCGCGCGTGCGCCACGGTTTGCTCCAGGTACAGATCGACCGACATCGGGTGCCGCAGCTTGCCGAGCGGCGCCAGGCGCAGCACCGGTTCGCCCCGATGCGCCGCAGCCAGCGCGCCCAGATCGGCGTCGGAAAACGACAGCACCACCAGATCCGCCGGCCCGTGACCGAGATCGGCCGCCGGGGCGGCTTCATCCAGCGATCGCGTGTCGCGGACCAGCAGGTGCATCAGGCCGCCAGCAGCGCCGAGGTGATGGCAGCACGATCCATGCCCGTCTGCCCGATCACCACCAGATGACCCTCGCGCGTCTCGCCAGGCGCCCACGCGCGGTCGAAATGCTGGCGGAAGCGCGTGCCGACGCCTTGCACCGCGAGGCGCATCGGCCGCCCGGCGACGGGCACGAAGCCCTTGATCCGAAGCACGTCATGCTTGCCGGCCACCGCCGCCAGCCTGCGCAGCAGCGCGTCCGGATCGGCGGTTTCCGCCACGCCGACAACGAAGCTGTCGAAGTCGTCATGCTCGTGCTCGCCATCCACCGCGTCGTGGCAGGACGGGCGCGACGCCAGGTCGTCCTCGGCCGCCGCGTCCAAGCCCAGCAGGATGGACAGATCGACACGGCCCTCCGTGGCAATCACCAGCGCCGCCGGACGGGGCAGGCTGGCGGCGATCTCCGCCCGCAAGGCCGCCAGCGCGTCCGCGTCCAGCAGGTCGGCCTTGTTCAGGATCACCAGGTCGGCGGCGTTCACCTGGTCGCCATAGACCTCCATCAGCGGGTTGTCGTGGTCCAGGCTGTCATCGGCCGCCCGCTGCGCCTCGACCGCCGCCGGGTCATCGGCGAACCGTCCGGCGGCGACGGCCGGGCCGTCCACCACCGCGATGACGCCATCCACCGTCACGCGGGACCGGATGCCAGGCCAGCCGAACGCCTTCAGCAGCGGCTTCGGCAGCGCCAGCCCCGAGGTTTCGATCAGGATGTGCTCGGGCGGGTTCGGCCGGTCCAGCAGCGCCTGCATCGCGGGCAGGAACTCGTCCGCCACCGTGCAGCACAGGCAGCCATTGGCCAGCTCGACGATGTCGGCATCCTCGCAACCGGGTATTCCGCAGGACCGCAGCACCTCGCCATCGATGCCCAGTGAGCCGAACTCGTTCACCAGGATGGCGATGCGCCGCCCGCCTGCATGGGCCAGCACATGGCGCACCAGCGTCGTCTTGCCCGCGCCGAGGAACCCGGTGATCACGGTGCAGGGAATCTTGCTCATGCCGGCACCCGCCCCACCACCATGCGCGCCAGCGACGCCGCCCGCTTGGACGGCAGCACGGTGCCGGTCGGGTGCGCCTGGTAGGTGCTGGCATAGGCGAGCAGATCGCCCGCCATGTCCGGCGTCAGCCGCCCCAGCAGATAGGTCCATTTTCCCGGCATCGAGATCGCCGCCGAGCAGCCTTCGCCGCACACCGCCAGGCACGGCACGCCGCGAAGCTCGACGGCGTCCGCGTCCGGATGCGCCGAAAGCGCGTCATGCATCAACTGGCCGGGGCGGGGATCGTCCGGAGCCAGTTCGTGCCCGGCGCGGCAGGTGGTGCAGACATGCAGGACAGGCTTCATGGCGCAAGCAGGCTCCGTTCGTCAGGCACGGGTGCCCACTGCCGCCGTCGCGCCGCAATGCGGTGCCACGAGGGTCGGCCTGTCATGGACAAGCCGCCAACCCCGGTGCACCCCGCCCGGCGTCGCAATGGTCGCCCCGGCGCGAAGCATGCGCCGGCGATGGCAGGTCTCCTGGCTCACGGATCAGACGCGGTGACGGCGGCCTTCCCGGGCGATCGGCCCAGTGGCAAGTGCCGGCACTGCTCTCCGCTCACAGTTGCGGGGGCAGCCGCGGTGTCGCACCGCGTTCCCTTTTCACCCTCCGTTTGGAGGGACCATCCCGTCCCGTGTATGTCCCACGGCGTGGCAGGTCAAATCACCTTCGTTCTGGGCGGCGCACGGTCCGGCAAGAGCCGCCATGCCGAGGCGCTGATCCAGGCCGCACCGCCGCCCTGGCGCTATGTCGCGACCGCGCAAGCGTTCGACCGCGAGATGACGGACCGGATTGCCGCGCACCGTTTTCGCCGCCCCGAAGGGTGGGAAACCGTCGAGTCGCCGCTGGACCTGCCTGGCGCGCTTGCGACACCGTTGCCCGTGCTGGTGGACTGCCTGACGCTGTGGGTGAGTAATCTGCTGCTGGCCGAACGGGAGCCGGACTGGCCCGCGCTGCTGCAAGCGCTGGACGCGCGCACCGCCGCGACCGTTCTGGTGTCCAACGAAGTCGGCCTCGGCATCGTGCCGGACAACGCGCTGGCCCGGCGCTTTCGCGACATGGCGGGCGTGCTGCACCAGCGCATCGCCGCGCGGGCGGACCGGGTGGTGCTGATGGTGGCCGGTATTGCCATGGTGGTGAAATGACCGAGGATGAAGACCGCCACCGCGAGAAGATGGCGCGCCGCAAGGCCGTGCAGGATGCGGAGGTTGCCAGCAAGACGGTCACCGAGAAGGGCCTGCTGATGGTCCACACCGGTCCCGGCAAAGGCAAGACCACCGCCGCCTTCGGCCTGGCCTTACGCATGCTGGGCCGCGGCCGCCGGGTCGGCGTGGTGCAGTTCATCAAGGGCGCCTGGAGCACCGGTGAGCGCACCGCCTTCGAGCAATTCGGCGACAGGGTCGAATGGCACACCATGGGTGAAGGCTTCACCTGGGAAACGCAGGACCGAGCCCGCGACGTCGCCGCGGCCGAACGGGCGTGGGCGAGAGCCCTGGCAATGATGGCGCAGCCTAACTTCGGATTGCTGGTGCTGGATGAACTGAACATCGCGCTGCGGTATGACTATCTATCCGAAGATGCCGTGCTGAGCGGCCTCGCAGCACGGCCAGCATCCTTGCACGTCGTCATCACCGGTCGCAACGCCCGCCCCGCCCTGATCGCCGCCGCCGACCTGGTGACCGAGATGACGGCCGTCAAACACCACTTCGCGGCAGGTGTGAAGGCGCAGGAAGGCATCGAGTTTTGATGCAGGCATCGTCTGCTCCTTCTCCCGCGCTTGCGGGAGAGGGCCGGCGTGAACGCCCATGACCGCACGCGCGATCATGTTCCAGGGCACCGGCTCCAGCGTAGGCAAATCCTTGCTGGTCACAGCCCTGTGCCGCGCCCTGCACAGGCGTGGCCTAACGGTGCGCCCCTTCAAGCCGCAGAACATGTCCAACAACGCCGCCGTCACGCCGGACGGTGGTGAGATCGGCCGGGCGCAGGCATTGCAGGCCCGCGCCGCCGGCGTGCCGCCCTCCGTGCACATGAACCCGGTATTGCTCAAGCCGCAAAGCGAAACCGGCAGCCAGATCGTCGTGCAAGGCCGGGTCATCGGCAACGCCAAAGCCCGTGAGTATCAGTCCATGAAGCCCAGCCTGCTGCCCCACGTGCTCGACAGTTTCGCGCGCATGCGGGCGGAGGCGGACATCGTGCTGGTCGAAGGCGCGGGCAGCGCGTCGGAGGTCAACCTGCGCGGCGGCGACATCGCCAACATGGG
>CAZZVB010000050.1:0-22517 GCA_964657445.1 uncultured Burkholderiaceae bacterium
GGTGGTGATGGTGGTGATGATGATGGTGGTGGTGGTAATAGCGCCGGTAGTAGTGGTGATGATGATGGTGGTGATGATAGTAGTACTGGACGGTCATCACGTCCGGCACAACAGCCTGGGTTGCTGCCTGCTCGTCCAGGACCCGCTGCACGGCGACGGCATTGGGGATCGGCTTCAGCAGGTCCGCATAGCTTTGTGCCGCCATGACGTCAGTCACATCGGCCGGGGTTGCGCCCGCGGGGCTCGCAACCGCGAAAGCGCCTGCGACACCTAACAGGCCTGCAAGGCTTTTATCCATACAATCCTCCTTTGAGCGAGGCCGGACGAACGCAACTTGCCCCGGCGGCCACGAGTGTTGACGCAAGCTATAACGAGGCCGCGACAATGTTGTTCCCGGGCCGGCTAAATGCTGGAAGCCTAGACCCTGGCAGACCCGTCGCTGCCGATGCCCAGCAACTGTCTCGTCGCGAGCCGCAGTTGCCTGTGGCCGGGTACGCCCGGGGGGTTAGCATGGTTTGCCAAACCGCGGCAGACTGCCGGCCATGAGCGACACCAACCCCCTGCTGACCGAATGGACCACCCCGTTCGGTATCCCGCCCTTCGACCGCATCCGCCCGGAGCACTTCGCGCCGGCCTTTGCGCAGGCGATGGCCGAACACCTGGCCGAGATCGCCGCCATCGGCGCCGACCCGGCGCCGCCCAGCTTCGCCAACACGATCGAGGCGCTGCAGCGCGCCGGGCGCACGCTGTCGCGGGTCAGTGCCGTGTTCGGCAACCTCGTGGTCAGCCTGGGTGGCGAGGCGCTGGAGGCGGTGGACCGTGAGATGTCGCCCCTGCTGGCCAATCACGGCATGCGCGTGTCGCTCGACCCGGCGGTGTTCGCGCGCGTGGACGCGCTCTACGCCCAGCGCGCCGGGCTGGACCTGGCGGAGGACCAGGGGCGGCTGCTGGATCGCACCCATCTCGGCTTCGTCCGCAGCGGCGCCGCGCTCGGCCCGGCCGCCAAGGCGCGCATGACCGAAATTTCGGAGCGGCTGGCCGTGCTGCACACCGCGTTCGGCCAGAATGTCGTGCACGACGAGAAGAGCTGGCACCTGGCGCTGACCGAAGCCGAGCTGGACGGCCTGCCGGAGTTCGTGCGCGCAGGGGCGGCCCAGGCTGCGGCGGAGCGTGGCCTGCCGGGCTATGCGGTGACGCTGTCCCGCTCGCTGATCGAGCCGTTCCTGACCTTCTCGTCCCGGCGCGATCTGCGCCAGGTTGCATTCGAGGCCTGGACCGCCCGGGGCACGCACCCCGGCGAGCACGACAACCGGATGCTGGTGCCGGAAATCCTGGCGTTGCGGCAGGAACGCGCGAAGCTGCTGGGTTACGATAGCTTCGCCGAGTTCCGCCTGTCCGACACGATGGCGGGCACGGCGCAAGCGGTCGAAGGCTTGCTCGCCGAGGTGTGGGAGCCCGCCAAGGCCAAGGCGGCGGCGGAACGCGACCGGCTGCTGAAGGTCGCGCGCGCCGAGGGTTTCAACGGTGCGCTGGCGCCGTGGGACTGGCGCTACTACGCGGAAAAGGTGCGCCGGGCCGACTACGCCTTGGACGAGGCGGAGATGAAGCCGTATTTCGAACTCGGCGCGATCCAGCAAGCCGCCTTCGACACGGCGACCCGCTTGTTCGGCGTGACGTTCACCCCCGTGCCGGACGCGCCAGCCTATCATCCCGATGTGCGGGCCTACGAGGTGCGGGACGGCGCCGGGCATGTCGGCGTGTTCTTGGCGGACCCGTATGCGCGGGCTGACAAACGCTCCGGCGCGTGGATGAGCAGCTACCGCGACCAGGAGGCGATGGACGGCGCGGTCTCGCCGATCATCGTCAACAACAACAATTTCGCCAAGTCAGAGCCGACCCTGCTCAGCTTCGACGATGCGGAGACCCTGTTCCACGAGTTCGGCCACGCCCTGCATGGCTTGCTGAGCAAGGTGCGCTACCCCGGCCAGTCCGGCACGTCGGTGCGGCGGGATTTCGTGGAGCTGCCGTCGCAGATCTACGAGCATTGGATGGCGCTGCCGGACACGCTGCGACGCTACGCCAAGCACCACGAAACCGGGGCGCCGCTGCCGGATGCCTTGATCGAGCGCCTGCTCGCTGCGCGTGGCTTCAACCAGGGCTTCGGCACGGTCGAATACACCGCCGCCGCGCTGATCGACCTGGCGCTGCACACGCACCCGGCGCCCGAAACGCTCGATCTGGAGGCGTTCGAGGCCGCGACGATGGCCCGTATCGGCATGCCTGCAGAAGTCGCCATCCGCCACCGCCCGGCGCATTTCCAGCACCTGTTTGCCGGCGGCGGGTATGCCTCCGGCTATTACTCGTATCTGTGGGCCGAGGTGCTGGACGCGGACGGGTTTGAAGCATTCACCGAAGCCGGCGATCCGTTCGATCCGGCGATTGCGGGGCGGCTGCGCGCGCTGCTGTCGGCGGGGGACACGCGCGACCCGATGCAGCTCTACACCGAATTCCGCGGCCGCCTGCCGAGCACGGCGGCGTTGTTGCGAAGCCGGGAGCTGGTGACGGTGTAAAGCACCGCCTACGGGAGAGGCCGCGTGCCCGCATAATACCCCCGCCGGATATCCCGCGCCACACTCGCCGGGTCGCGGTCGGCGGGATCGCCGTAGCCGCCACCGCCGGGCGTATGCACGACGATGCGGTCGCCCACCGCCAATGCGATGTCCTGGTCCTTGGACAAATGCTCCGGGACGGTGACCCGGCCGGCCTGGTGGATTTCGATCCGGTTGGGCTGGCCCGATTCGCCGCCGAACAGGCCTGGCGGGCCGGCGCGGCCGTGGTCCATCACGAAGGACGCGCGCGCCGTGCCGCGGCGCAACTGCACGCTGTAGCGCACGCCGAACCCGCCGCGCTGCCGCCCGGCGCCGCCGGAGCCTTCCGCCAGGGCATACTCCTCGAACAGGATGGGGAAGCGCTGCTCCAGGATCTCGATCGGCGGGGTTTTGGAGATGCCGATGGTGGAACAGCCGTTGGAGAGCCCGTCCAGCGCGGCGGACCCGCCATAGCCGCCGCCGGTGAACAGATACATGACGAAGCCTTGCCCGGTCGCCGGGTCCGAACCGCCAAGGGCCAGATTGCCGCTTGTGCCGGCCGGGGCGGCGAACAGGCGCTCCGGCAAGGCGGGCGCCAATGCGAGGAACACGGCCTCGGCCACACGCTGGCTCACCTCCGCCGCGCAACCGGATACAGGGCGCGGATATTGCGCATCGAGGAAGGTGCCCTCCGCTCCCACGATGTGCAGCGGCGCGAAGGTGCCCGCATTGATCGGCACCTCTGGGAAGATGTGCTTCATCGCGAGATAGACCGAGGACTTGGTGGTCGCGATCACGCTGTTCATCGGCCCGCGGCACGGCAGGCTGGACCCGGCGAAGTCGAAGTTCAGCTCGCCCCTGGCCTTGGTCACGGTCAGCCGGATCACCAGCGGCTCGTTCACGACGCCATCGGAATCGACGATGGCCTCGCTGCGGTATTCGCCGTCAGGGATGGTGGCGATGCGGGCGCGCATCTGCTGGGCGGCGCTGGCCTTCAGCGCCGCGATCGAGGCCTCAACCGTGTCCACTCCGTAGCGGTCGAGCAGCGCGGTCAGCCGGCGTTCGCCGATCGCCAGGGCGGCGGCCTGCGCCTTGATGTCGCCGATGCGCTGGTCCGCGATGCGGATGTTCGAGAGGATGATGGACAGGATCTCCTCATCCATGACTCCGCGCTTGAACAGCTTGACCGGCGGCAGGCGCAGCCCCTCCTGCTCCACCTCGGTTGCCTTGGCGGAGAAGCCGCCCGGCACCATCCCCCCGGTGTCCGGCCAGTGCCCGGTATTGGCCAGCCAGGCGAACAGCCGGCCGCGGTAGAAGAACGGCTTGACGAACTTCACGTCCATCAGATGCGTGCCGCCGAGATACGGATCGTTGAGGATGAACACGTCGCCATCCTCGATGGCCTTTGCCCGGTCGATCACCGCGCGGGTGGAGAACTGCATGGTGCCGACGAACACCGGCAGGCCCAGTTCGCCTTGCGCGATCAGCTCCCCGGTGTCGCGGTGATAGATGCCGTCCGACCGGTCCAGCCCTTCGGCGATCACCGGGCTGAAGGCGGCGCGGACGAACGCCAGGTCCATCTCGTTGCAGACCTGCTGCAGGCCGTTCTGGATCACCGCCAGGGTGACCGGGTCGAGCGTCATGCGGTGATCCCCTCGCCGATATGGACGATGATGTTGCCGTAAGCGTCGCCGCGCGCGGTGTTGCCGGGTTCGAGCACGGTGGTGGCGTCCAATTGCTCGATCACCGCCGGGCCCGACACGATGCCGTCGAGCGGCAGGCGGTCGCGGCGGTAGATCGGCGTGTCGTGCCAGCCAGCCTCGAACCAGACCCGGCGCGTTCCGGCCTGCGCCGCGATCACGCTGGGAGCACGTTCCCCGCCAGCCAGGGCGGATAGCGAAACCGGGCGGCGCTTGCCGATGACGGCCGTGTTGAGGTTGACCAGGACGGGGCGGATTTCCGGCAGTTCGACCTGGAAGCGCTGCCAGTACGCCGCGGCGAATGCCCCTTGCAGCTCGGCGATGGAGGGCGTTGCGGAGGCGATCCGCACGCTCAGCACGTGGGATTGGCCCTGGAACTGCATGTCGGCCGAGTGCAAGACCTGCACGTCCACCAATTGCACGCCCTCCCGGTCCAGCAAGGCGCGGCCTTCCTGCACCTGGCCGGCCAGGATCTGCGTGATGGTGTCCGCGTCCACGGCTGTCAGCGGCTGGTTTACGGTGCGGACGAAATCGTGCCGCAGATCGGCGGCCAGGCAGCCGAACGCGTTGGTCAAGCCCGGCCGGGCGGGGATCAGCACATCCGGCACGCCCAGTTCCCGCGCCAGCGCCACCGCATGCAACGGCCCGGCGCCGCCGAACGCGAGCAGGCAGAAATCCCGCGGATCGTGCCCGCGCGACAGCGACACCAGCCGCACCGCGCCGGCCATCCGGTCATTGGCGATCCGCAGGATGGCGGCCGCGGCGGCCTTGCCGTCCAGCCCCAGCCGGCGGCCGATCGCGTGCTCGATCGCGGCTTCAACCTCGGCGGGGGGTTTCGGATGCTCTACCCCCAGCAGCGCCAACGGGTTGAGCCGGCCGAGCACCAAATTCGCATCGGTGATGGTCGGCAGCGTGCCGCCGCGGCCGAAGCAGATCGGCCCCGGCCGGGCGCCGGCGCTGCCGGGGCCGATCTGCAGCAGCCCGGCCTCGTTCACCCAGGCAATGGACCCGCCGCCCGCGCCCACGGTGTGCACGTCCACCATCGGGACGTGAATGGGCATGCCGTATTCCAGCTCCAGCTCCGACGACACCAGGGGAACGCCGTCCTGGATCAACGCCACGTCGGTCGAGGTGCCGCCCATGTCGTAGGTCAGCACGTTGCGGAAGCCGGCGGCGCTGGCCGTCACGGCGGCCGCGATCACGCCGGAGGCCGGGCCGGACATCACCGTCTGCACCGCAGCCTTGGTGACGATGCTGGAGGCCGCGGTGCCGCCATTGCCCTGCATGATCAGCAGGTCGCGGCCGAAGCCGCGGACGGCCAACTCGCGCTCCAGCCGGCCGATATAGCGGTCGAGCACCGGCTGAACGCTGCCGTTGACCGCCGCGGTGACGCCGCGTTCGTACTCGCGGTATTCGGCGACGATCTGGTGGCCGATGGTGACGTAGGTGTTGGGCCACATCTCCCGTGCGATACGGGCGGCTTGCAGCTCATGCGCCGGGTTGGCGTAGGCGTGCAGGAAGTGGATCACCAGCGACTCCACGCCGTCTGCCAGCAGCGCGCGGATCGCGGCGCGCACCTCGTCCTCGTTCAGCGGGCGGACCACGCCGCCTTGAGCGTCCATCCGCTCGGTGACTTCGTAGCGCAGCTCGCGAGGGATCAGCGGCTCGAAATGACCGATCAGCCCGTAGGGTTTCGGCCGGGTGCGGCGCCCGAGCTCCAGCACATCGCGGAAGCCACGCGTGGTGATCAGGCCGCACCGGGCCAGCTTGCGTTCCAGCAATGCGTTGGTCGTGGCGGTGGTGCCGTGGATGAACAGCTCTACGTCGCCGGGTGCGGCCGCCACTTGATCGAGCGCTGCGAGCACGCCGTCCGCCTGGTTGTCGCCTGTGGTGGGCACCTTGGCGATCCGCAACTCGCCGCTGGCGTCATCCAAAAGGATGAGGTCGGTAAAGGTGCCGCCGACATCGCACCCGATGACCACTGAGCCCATGGGCAAATCCTTGTTCTGCGTTGCAACATACCGGCCATCGCTGTGATGCGAAGGCCTTCCGCGGGCGCATAAAGAAGGTATGAACAATCAATTGTGAGCGTGAGCCAAAATTTAGGTTTCTGTAATAATTTCGGGTGACGCGACACGTTTCAGAGACGAAGATGCGCCGCGTTCAAGAGCCGCGAATAGGCCCGGCCCATTTAAGACCGATCCGACATGCCGTATCAGCAGCGCCACATCGACAATTTCCTGGTCAAACCCTTGCATATCATGCCGTGGCAGCCGGATTCCTGGCCGGCTATCGCGCTGGTTTACATCGCGCTGCTTGCGGTCTCGCTCCTTGCCACGACGGCCGGGCTGGCGGTGACGCGGCTTGCGACGGCGTCTCCGCCACGGCTGCCGAGGTTCTCGGCCGAGTTGCCGGATACAGGAATGCGACGCGGCGCGATGTTTGCGCATGAGTCTCCGCCGCCAGTTCTCGTCAAGACCATCCTGGCCAGTCTGACGCCCAAGCCTATGCGGTCACGCGGACACTAGAGTTTCTTCTTGTCGCAGCCCTTCTCCGGGCAAACCCTACGGCATGTGCGACCCGGCGTTCACGTGCAGAACCTGGCCCGTCACCATCAGGCTCGCATCCGACGCCAGGTACGTGGCGGATTGGGCGATGTCCTCCGGCGTTGCCATGCGGCCGAGCGGCAGGGCCTTCGACATGGCGGCGATTTCTTCCTCGCTGCTGCCATAGCGGGGCTGGGCGGTGTCGGTCAGGCCGGGGGCGATCGCGTTCACGCGGATGCCGTGTTGCGCCAATTCGAGCGCGGCAGCGCGCGTGAGTGAGACGATGCCGCCCTTACTGGCAGAGTAGTGCACGCCCCGCACCGCCCCGAACATGGAGCGAGAGGCCAGATTGATGATCGCGCCGCGTACGCCGGCCGTCACCATCGATCTTGCAGCAGCCTGGCTGCAGAAGAACGTGCCCTTGAGGTTCACGTCGATCACCGCATCCCAGTCATCCTCCTCCATCGCCAGCATGGGGACGCGCGGATAGATGCCGGCGTTGTTGACCAGGATGTCCAGCCGGCCCAACTCGCGTTCCGCCTGCGTCACCATGCCGCGCGCCTGCTGCACCAGCGACACGTCGCCCGGAATGAGCATGGCCCTGCGGCCCAGTGCTGTGACACCGGCCGCGACCGCCTGCGCCGCATCCCGGTCATCGAGGAAGTTGATCGCGACGTCGGCGCCGGCAGCGGCGAACTCCAGCGCGATGGCGCGGCCGATGCCCTGCTGGGCGCCGGTGACGAGGGCGCAGCGGCCGAGGAGGGGAAGGGCGCGGTTCATGCCGGATCGTGGTGCGAATTGTAAGCGGTGTCCATGCCGGGGCGTTTGGAAAGCACGCCCAAAGCCCGCTACGCTACCGCACACATTCAAGGGGGCCGCCCATGCCGATTTCTCGCAGACACCTGCTCGCTGCCTCCGTCATGGCGCCTGCCATGGTGGGGGCGGCAGCGGCGCAGGATCGCCCCGTGCTGCGCGTGCAGGTGACCAGCGGGCTGGTTGGCAAGGTGGTGACGGACGACATCGCGCCGGGCTTTGAGGCGGCGCATGGCTGCCAGGTCCAGGTGACGGTGGATGACGACGTGACCATGCTGCCGAAGCTGCAGGTGGCGCGCGGCAAGCCGCCGTACGACGTGGTCATGCTGGACAATGACAAGGCCATTCTCGGCACGGGCATGGACCTGTTCGAGCCGAGCCAGGCGGCCAAGCTGGCCAACTTTCCCGCCATCTATGAAAGCTGCAAGTTGCCCGTGACGTCGCACTATGGCTTCCAGGTTTACGAATACGCCTTGGTTTACAATACGGCCAAGTTCGCCGCGTCGCCTGCATCCTGGAACGATCTCTGGACGCCGGGCATCGTCGCCGCCGTGCCGGACATACGCGCCTCCTACGGCCTGACGTTCCTGTATATGGCCGCTTTGCTGAACGGCGGCAGCGAGAACGACCTCAAGCCAGGTTTCGCTGCGATCAAGCGGCTGGGCCGGTTCAAGGTGTACAAGAACGTCAGCGAGGGCCTGGCGCTGTTCCAGCAGAAAGAGGTGGATGCCGGGCTGTTCTACTCGCACCGCGCGCAGCAGATGATCGACTCGGGGCTGCCCGTGGCGAAGGTGATTCCTAAGGAGGGGAGCTGGGGCCAGCGGACCGGGGCGCAACTGCCGCGCAACTCCCCGAACGCAGCGCTGGCGGCGGCCTGGGTGGATACGGCGCTCAGCGTCCCGTTCCAGTCCGCGTTCTTCAAGAACCTTTACAGCCCAACCAACCGCAATTGTCAGCCCTCGCCGGAGCAGGCCGCCAAACTGGTCGTGGGGGCGGACCGGGTGAACGCGATCCGCGAAGCGCCGTGGGCGGCGCTGCTGCCGCAACGCGATGAGATCCTGGACCAGTGGAACCGGGAGTTCGGGCTGTAGGGGCAGCCTAATCATGGCAACTATGCAACCTGGCGCACAGGTCATACGCGGCGGCCGCGTCACCGACCCGGCGATGCGCCGTGCGGCGGCGGCCGACATCCTGGTCATCGACGGCGTCATCCGCGAGGTGGGCCAACCGGGCATGACCGTGCCGGAGGGTGCCGCCGAGTTCGATGCCCGCGGGCTGATCGTGCATCCGGGGCTGACCAACGCCCACATGCACAGCCATGGCGGCCTGTCGCGCGGGCAGGGGGACCGCTGGACGCTCGAACTGCTGCTGGTCGCAGCGCCCTGGCTCGGCGGCCCGCGATCACTGGCCGATAAGAAGCTGTCGGCCACGATCTGTGCTGCGGAAATGGCGTTGAAAGGCTGCACCGCGACGTACGACTTGTTTGCCGAGTTCCCGCTGCCGACCGCCGACGGCATGGATGCGGCAGCCGAGGCCTACCATGACGTCGGCATACGCGCGGTGATCGCGCCGATGGTGGCTGACCGGACGTTCTACGAAGCCATTCCGGGATTGATGGAGGCGCTGCCACCCGCGCTGCAGAAGGCCGTGGAAAGCCTGCGGCCCGGCGACGGCAACGCCTGCATCTCCGCGATCGACGGCATCCTCCGCGGCTGGAAATGGAATGCGTCCGGCATCCACGCCGCGGTCGCGCCGACCATCCCGCATCACTGCACGCCGGATTTCGCCTGCGGCTGCGGCCGTGTCGCGCGCGAGCACGGGGTGCGGCTGCACACCCATGTCGGCGAGAGCAAGGTGCAGGCAATTGCGGGCATGCGGGTTTATGGCCGCACCCTGCTGCAGCAGATGGACGCGTGGGGCCTGGTTGGCCCCGACTTCACCGCGGCGCACGGCGTTTGGCTGGACGATGACGATATGCGGATCATCGCCGCCAAGGGCGCCAGCGTCGCGCACAACCCCGGCAGCAACATGAAGCTGGGCAACGGCATGTTCCCGCTTCGCCGCATGCTGGACTTAGGCGTGACCGTAGGCATCGGCACCGACGGCGCGAACTGTTCCGATAACCAGAACCTGTACGAGGCGATGCGCTACGCCTCCATGCTGTCGAAGGTGCAGTCCCCCCGCAACGGCGAATGGGCCTCGGCCGACGAGGTGTATCACGCAGCGACCGTGGGCGGCGCAGCAACACTGGGGCTGGCGAACCATGGCGAGATCAAGCCCGGTGCAAACGCGGACCTGGTGTTCCTGGACCTGAATGCGCTGAATTGGATTCCGCACAACTGGACGGTGAACCAGATCGTGCACGTGGAGGACGGCACCGCGGTGCGCCACGTCATGGTCGCCGGCCGCATGATCGTGCGCGACCGCGTGCTGACCACCATCGACCTGCCGCGCCTGGCCATTGAGGCGGAAGCGGCGCGGGAGCGGCTGGAGGGTGCGACGGCGGAGTTACGCCACTTGACCGAGATGCTGGCGGTGGTGGTGAACAGTCACTGCCCTGGGCTGGCGGCGCAGCCGTATCATGTGCGGCGCTATCTTTGCGAGTAGTCTGACCGCCGGTTTTCGCGCCCGCCCGCAGATCGCCGGCGATGCCATCCTATCGCTCCGCTGCGGACGGCGGGCTGCGGTAGGGCGGTTCAGGCGTCGCCGAGCAGTTCACGCCGGGCCTGTGCCCAGTGATCGTCTTGACGCCCGTCCGGGCGGCCAGCCTCTTCCCACAGTTCGTAGGCGCGCTGCCGGATTGCATCCTCACTGACCGCCGCCGCCGCCGATCCCACGCCATGCGTCGGGTCGGTCATCGATGGTGGGTCGCTGGCGGGGAACGTGTCGTCGAGCGCGTCATCGAGATCATCCGATTGCGCCTGGGCTGTAGCCTTGGAACTGCTCATTGCGATGATCCTCCGCACCATGAACGCGGGCGGGCTGCGGCGGTGGCTTCACTACCGCAGAGGTGACGCTTGGCCCGATGCCGCGGCGCTGGCATCGTCGGGTTGCAATTGGCGGGGCCGACCATGAAACGACGCACTCTGCTCACCGCCGGGGCGGCCGGGCTGGCCATGCCGCGCATCGGGCGGGCGGACGCCGTTCGCACGCTGCGGTTCATCCCGCAGGCCGATCTTTCGATCCTGGACCCGCACTTCAACACCGCCTACGTCACGCGCAACCACGCCTACATGGTGTACGACACGCTGTATGGCGTGAACGGGCGTTACCAGGCGACGCCGCAGATGGTCGCCGGGCACACCGTCGAGGATGACGGCAAGCTCTGGACTTTGACGCTGCGCGACGGCCTTCGCTGGCACGACGGCACCCCCGTGCTGGCGCGGGACTGCGTCGCCAGCATCCGGCGCTGGGGTGCGAAGGACACGTTCGGCCAGACCCTGCTCGCCACGACCGCCGACCTGTCCGCACCGGATGACCGCCGCATCGTATTCCGTCTGAAACACCCGTTTCCGCTGCTGCCGGATGCGCTCGGCAAGACGGGGGTGTACATGCCGGCAATGATGCCGGAGCGGCTGGCCAAGACGGATCCCGGCGTGCAGGTGACGGAGATCACCGGCAGCGGCCCGTTCACCTGGAATGCCGCCGAGCGCGTGGCTGGCGCTCGCGCGGTGTGGGACCGGTTCGCCGGCTATGTGCCGCGGCCGGACGGCGTTCCCGACTACACGTCGGGGCCAAAAGTCGCCAAGCTGGACCGCGTGGTCTGGACCACCGTGCCCGATCCGGCGACTGCGGCGGCAGCGCTGCAGGCGGGCGAGGTGGAGTGGTGGGAATACGCCGCCGCCGACCTGCTGCCGCTGCTGCGTCGAAATGACCGGATCACCACCCGCGTGCAAGACCCGGCCGGCCAGGGCGCGCTCATGCGGATGAACTGTCTGCAGCCACCCTTCGACAACCCGGCGATCAGGCGTGTCGTGCTGCACGCGGTGATCCAGTCGGACTATCTGACGGCGATGCTGGGCGATGACCGCACCTTGTGGCGCGACGGCATGGGCGTGTTCACGCCGGGCACGCCGCTGGCCAACGACGCCGGCATGGCCGCGCTGACGGCACCCCGGGACTTCGGCGCGCTGAAACGCGACCTGGTGCAGGCCGGCTACAAGGGGGAGACGGTCGCGCTGATCGTGCCGACCGACTTTCCCAACCTGAAGGCGCTAGCCGACGTGGGCGCGGACATGCTGCACAAGATCGGCATGGCCGTTGACTACCAGGCGATGGACTGGGGCACGCTGCTGACCCGGCGTGCCAAGAAGGACCCTGTGGCCAAGGGCGGCTGGAGCATGTTCTTCACCTTCAGCGCCGGCACCGACCTGGCCACGCCCGCCGCCTACCTGATGATGCGCGGCACAGGGGAGAATGCCTGGTTCGGCTGGCCCACCGACGCGAAGCTGGAGACGCTGCGGGACGCATGGTTCGCAGCCCCCGGCCTGGAGGCGCAACAGGCGATCGCGCGCGACATCCAGACGGAGGTGTTCGAAACGGTGCCGTTCGTGCCGCTCGGCCAGTATTTCCAATCCACGGCATACCGCAAAACAGTGCACGGCGTGCTCGACGGGTTCGCCACGTTCTGGAACGTGTCGGTGGACGCGTGATGCAGATAGTTCGCAATGCCGCGCTCCCTGTGACCCGCTGGCCGAACGGCGCCGGGCGCAAGGCGGACATCGCGACCGGCGATGGCTGGATGGTGGGTTTTGCCTGGCTCGACGCGGACGCGCCGTTCTCTGATCTGCCGGGGCTGGACCGGACGATCACCCTGGTGGAAGGCCCGGGCTTTACGCTCGACATCGCCGGGCGGGACGCGTTGCGTGTTGACCGGCCGTTCACGCCCGAGGGCTTTGACGGCGGCGCCGAGACATTCTGCCGCATCGCCGGGGCGAGCCGCGTGCTCAACATCATGACCCGGCGGACAGGCTGGTCGCATTCCATCTCGATCGGTGGGCTGCCCGGCGTGATCGATCCGCAATCCGCCCTGTGCTTCGTCGTGGTGCTTCAGGGCCGTGTGCCGGCCGGCTCGGACATGCTCGGCACACTGGACGCGGTGCGGCTGGATGGGCCGTTTCAGGCGGAGCCGGGGGACGGGCTGATCGCCACCATCCGGATCGCGGCGGTTTAACGAAACTTCTATGCCGCCAGGTGCGGACCGCCATCGAGGCTTTATGCCGTTGTGCCGATGATGGCGGTGTGTCGGCGCGGTTGTCGCGGCGACGAGGAACACGCCATGCCCATCTTCAGCAAATTCAGCCTTTACCCGACGCCGTCGCCCAGCCCGATCATCGAGCCGCTCTGGCGTGCGCCCATCCAGCCGCCGGCGCGCAAGCCGGCGAACCAGCCGATTGCAGCGGAGATCGCGCGTGCGCTGGACGCGAACGTGGCGCACGCGGGCAAGGCGTCCACCTTTGCGATGCGCCCGAAGTAAGCCGCGCGAAACGCGGCAGGCATCTTTTGGCTGCGGCAAGGCGCCTCGCTAAAGCACCCGCGCCAAAAACTCCTGCGTCCGCCGTTCCTGCGGCGCGCTCAGCACGGCGCGGGGCTTGCCGCGTTCCACGACTTGGCCGTCCGCCATAAACGTCAGCTCGTCCCCCACCTCCCGCGCGAAGGCGAGTTCGTGGGTGACGACCACCATCGTCATGCCGGACTGGGCGAGGTCCTTCATCACGGCCAGGACTTCGCCCACCAGCTCCGGATCGAGGGCGGAGGTGGGTTCGTCGAACAGCATCACCTGGGGTTCCATCGCCAGCGCGCGGGCGATGGCCACGCGTTGCTGTTCGCCGCCGGAAAGCTGGGCGGGGTAGTTGGCGTGCTTGGCCGCGAGGCCCACGCGTTCGAGCAGAGCCATGGCGTGGCGCCGGGCCTCGGCCGGGCGGATGCGCTTCACCTGGACGGGCGCCTCGGCAATGTTCTGCAGCGCCGTCATGTGGGGGAACAGGTTGAACTGCTGGAACACCATGCCGACGCGCTGGCGCATGCGGGCCACCTGGCGCTGCGGCAACTCGTACAGCGTGCCGTCACGCTCGCGGTAGCCGACGAGTTCGCCATCCACCCAGATGCGCCCGGCATCGATCCGCTCGAGGTGGTTGATGCAGGACAGCAGCGTGCTCTTGCCGGAACCGGATGGGCCGATGATGCACATCACGCTGCCGGCTGCGACGTCGAGGTCGATGCCGCCCAGCACCTCCTTGGTCCCGAAGCGTTTCCGCAAGCCGCGGATGCAGACCATACTCGCGCCCGGGACGCTCACCGCTGGCGGAACCGGCGTTCCAAGACGTGCTGGCCGACCGACAGCACGGAGACGACGGCCAGGTACCAGAGCGAGGCGACGATCAGCAGCGGGATGGTCTCGTAGGTGCGGGCGTAGATCAGTTGCGCCGTGTAGAGCAGTTCGGCCAACGCGATGACACTGACCAGCGAAGTGTTCTTCACCATGGAGATCACCTCGTTGCCGACCGGCGGGATGATCACCCGCATCGCCTGCGGGAATACGATGCGGCGGAAGATGGTCAATGGGCGCATACCAAGCGCCAGGGCCGCCCGCGTCTGCCCGTGCGAGACGGAGATGACCCCGCCACGGATCACCTCGGCCGTGTACGCGGCTTGGGCAAGGCCTAAGCCCGCAAGCGCTGCGAACATCGGCGTGATCAGTGTGTTCGTGTTGGCGCTGAACAGCTCCGGCCCGAAGGGGACGCGAAGGGCGATGCGGGGATAGAGCGCGCCGAAATTATACCAGAAGATGAGTTGCACCAACGCCGGCACGCTGCGGAAGAACCAAATGTAGGCCCAACTAACCGTGCTCAGCAGCAGGTTCTGCGACAGCCGCATCATCGCCAGCGCAGTGCCGAGCGCCAGGCCGATCGCCATCGCGGTCACCGTCAGCTCCAGCGTGCGCGCCAGGCCCAATAGGATCTGCCTATCGAGCATGTATTCCGCCACGACCGGCCATTCGAAGGCCGGATTGGTGGCGACGCTGGCGAACACGCCCAGCACCAGCAGCAGCACCAGCCCGCTCGCGATCCACGTCCAGGGATGGCGCAGCGGGACGACACGCGGTGGCGCCGTCGCGCTTATTTCGGCGTTCCCGCCGGGTTCAGCGGCGCTTGCTTCACTGCGCCGTCGGTCAGCCCCCATTTCTCGACGATCTTCGTGTAGGCGCCGTCATCGATCAAATGCTGGATCGCAGCCTGCAACGGCGCCGCCATGTCCGAACCCTTCGGCATTCCCACGCCGAGATAGCTCCGGTCGGTATAGCTGCCGACGACCTTGGTGCGGCCCTTGGACTGCGCCACGAAATAGCTGACTGCGGTCGAACCGAGCCAGAACAGATCTGCCCGGCGACTCATCAGCGCCTCCACCGCGCCGTTGCCGTCATTGAAGGCAAGCGCGTTGATCGGCTGCTTCCCCAGCGCTTCGCACTTCGGCGCGTGGTCCGCGGCGAACACCATCTCCCGCGAGCCACGCGTGGTGCCAACGGTCAGGCCGCAGATGTCATCGAGCGTATCGACCTTGATCGTGGACTCCGACAATGCCGCGAACTGCTCGTTGGCGATCAGCGTGCCGATCATGTCGAGGACTTTCAGGCGGGTGTCGGTGATGCCCATCTGCCCGGTGGCGCCGTCGAACCGCTTCGCCTGTAGCCCGGGGATCAGCGTGTCGAAGGTCGTCGGGTGGATATCGAGCGTCAGACCCAGCGCCTCGGTGGCGCCGCGCATGATGTCGATCTCCCAGCCGGCGACGTTGCCCTGCGCGTCCCGGAAATCATCCGGCGGCGAGCCGAGCGCCACCGCCAGGCTGAACGTCTTGGCGTCCGCCACCCGCGCCGGGAGCAGCTTGACCAAGTCCGGCACCGGCGCCTCCTGCGCCAACACCGGCGACGCGATCAGCAACAATGCAAAACCGTAACGCAACAGCATCGCTCGTCCTTTCTGCTCCCTCGTCTGACTGCGGATGGGGACCGGTGTCAGTGCGCTAGCGCCGCCGGTGACTGCCGAAGGCCGGCCGCGCCAGTCCCAGGCTGCCCCGCATCGTGCCATCGCCCTGATACTCCGTCTGGAACAACCCGCGCCGTTGCAACTCCGGCACCAGCCACTCGAACGCCTCGATCGCCGGCGCCGGCATGAAAGCGGGCATGATGTTGAACCCGTCGCAGGCGCGGCTGGTGAACCAGTCCTCCATCAGGTCGGCGATGTCGGCGGGCGTGCCGACGGCGACGTTGTGGCCGGACGCGCCAGCCATGATCTGATACAGCTTGCGAACGGTCATACCCGGCGTCAGCGCCAGCTTGGCCAGCTTCTCGTGCCCGCTCTTGACCGCATTGTGGTGGTCCAATGGCGGTGGCAGCGGGCCGTCCGGGTCGTGCGCCGACAGGTCGCCGAACGTGTCGATCAGCATGGGCAGCCCGACGCGCGCGTGCACCAGGCCCTGCAACTGGTCGAACCGGTCCTGCGCGTCCTGCCGGGTGCGGCCCATGACCGGCAAGATGCCCGGCATGACCAGCATCGTGTCCGGATTGCGCCCGGCCGCTTCGCCATGCGCCTTGACGCTGCGGTAGAACGCGACCGCGTCCTCCTTCGTCTTTTGCGCGGTATAGATCAGGTCCGCGATGCGGGCGCCCAGATCCTGCCCTGGCCCGGATGACCCGGCCTGCGCGATCACCGGGTAACCCTGCATCGGACGCCCGACGTTGAGCGGTCCCTTGACGGAGAAGGTCTCGCCGCGGTGGTTCAGAGTGTGCAGCTTGGCCGGGTCGAAGTAGCGGCCGGATGCCTTGTCGCGGATGAACGCGTCGTCCTCCCAGCTATCCCACAGCCCGAAGACGACATCCACGAACTCCTCCGCGCGGCGATATCGCAAGCCGTGTTCCATGTGCGACTCACGGCCGAAATTATACGCTTCCTGCTCGCTCCAGGATGTGACGACGTTCCAGCCGACCCGGCCCTCGCTGATGTAGTCCAGCGAGGCGAACTTGCGGGCCACGTGATACGGGTCGTTATAGGTCGTGGACGCGCTGGCCAGAAAACCGATGCGCTCCGTCACCGCGGCGAGCGCGCCGATCAGGGTCAGCGGCTCGAACACGTCGATGCGCGCGTTGTAGCTGAGTTCGTCGTCGTCGCGGGCGGAGTGGCGCACGGCGATGCCGTCGGCCCAGAACATGAAGTGGATGCAGGCCTTCTCGGCGGCTTGCGCCATGCGCTTCCACAGCCCGATGTCCATCGCGGCGTCCGCCTGGGCGCCCGGCATCCGCCACCCGGCGGCGTGCGCCCCGTTGGCCACGATATTCAGGCCGAGCTTCATCTGCCGCGTCATTTCAGGTTTGCCACGACGCCCTTGTAGAACCCGGTGAGCGCGTCGCCGGCGATCACGCCGCCCGCGAACACCTCCATCTCGCCCTGCGCCGGCTCGCCGCGGAGCCGCGCGTAGGTCAGGCGCAATGCCACTCCGGCCAGCACCGCCCAGCCTGCCATGGGGAAGACGATCAGCATGCCGGTCGCGAACAGCACGCCCAATTGCCGTTTCGGGCCGCCGATGAGCTGCAGCAGCGCGCCGGGAACGGCCCAGAACAGCAACTGCATCGCCACGCCCGGCGTCGCCCCGGCGTTGATGGTCGCGACATAGACCTTGGCCACCGGCGCCACCAGGTTGGCGGCGAAATAGCCCTTGTACGATATCAGCACGACGATCCCGGCGACGACGAAGGCGAACATGGCGGCCAGATATTGCTGGAAGCGACCATCGGCCTCGAACGCCGGGTCGGCGCCGTTGCCGCGCAGCATCCAGCCGGCCTTCAGGTCGTAGCCCATATCGGCGAAGGCCGGCCCGGTCGCGGCGGAAAAGCCCACCAGCAGCGCCAGCGGCACCGGCGGGAAGCCGATCAGCATGCCGATGATGAGCGTGATCAGCGCCACCGCGAAGGCTGGGAACCACCCCGAATGCATGGCCGCAAGCCCCACGATCAGCTCGTGCACCAGGGCCGCGAAAGCGGCATAAGCGACGAACGCGACCAGCATCGGCAGCGACAGCGTGGCGAACAGCCCGCCGCCGAGCGCGATCAGCACGGCGACGGCGACGTAGGCGGCCGCACCCAGGCCGAGCGAACGGCCAGGGCCGCGCATCGCCGGGCCGCCAGCCTCCTGCCGCTTGGTCATCACCAGAACGACTTGCACCAGCGCCACCAGGCCGGCGCCGATCATCAGCCCGTGCGGGATGAAAGCCTTGGCGATATCGCCGTTCGGGATCCAGCTATCAAACAGCATGGGCGCGTAGCCGCGCAGCAGCAGGCCGATGCCGAACATGGTCAGCGCCCAGACATTGCCGATGAAGGCGACGCCGAAGGCCGACATCGGGATGCCGAAGAAACCCGTCCCGGCGATGCCCGCCACGACGCCTGCCCCAAGCAGCGCCACGCGCCGCCCGCCCTCGTCGCCGGCGCGGATCGCCTCGGCGGCGGCCACGCCGGGCGGCCAGGCGCCGTCGGCCGGGAAGGCCCGGGTGCCGAACAGGCGCCACAGCATGGTCGCGTCCACCAGCATCGCGAGCGCCACGCCGCCGAGCAGCGGCAGCACCAGGTCACTCCGGCCCATCAGGAATGGGATGCCGATCGGCAGCAGCAGGCTGTTGCCGGCGCCGAACGTGGCCGCGGAGATGGCACTCTGCGCCAGGTTCTGCACATGGATGGAGCGGTAGCGGGCGAACGCCCGCAGCGGCACGCGGGACAGGCCCATGGCGATCAGCGCGCCGACCACGGCGGTGTTGGCGGTGACGCCCAGTGTCACCAGCAGCTGCATGCCGATGATTGCGCCCACCACGCACAGCACGGTGAGCAGGACCAGCGTCGCGGGGTCGAAGATGGTCGGGTGGCGGCCCGCCGAGGTGCTGACCTTCTCGCGCGTGATCGTGTCCATGGCGGGTTACTCCGCTGCGGCGGTGAGGACGGCGCCGTAGGTTTCACCTGCGGCTGCGTTGCTGATCCGGCCGGCTTGCAAGTCTGCTGCCACTGCGGCGCGTGCGCGGTCCGCCGGTTTGCCATAGCCGGCGCCGCCGGCGAACACGATCTCCGCCACCTCGCCTGGGCGGCGCAACGTCACCAGCTCCCCCGCGCCGCAGTCGCGTAGCAGCGTGCCGTCCGGCGCGCGCACGCCGGCGAACGCCTTGTTGCCCGGCAGCCCGCCGGCCAGCCCCTGCAGCACCGCTTTGGCGCCCTCGGGGAACAGCGCGGCGAGCGTGGGCAGCCCGTCATCGTGCAGCTTGCGGAAGCGCACGCGCTGGCCCAACCCGCCGCGGTGCCGGCCTGCGCCGCCGGAGTCGGGCAGGAAGGTCTTTTCCTCGACCAATACGGGAACTCGCGCTTCGAACACCTCGATGGCGGTGTTGGCGGCGGAGGTGGGATACAGCAGGCCGGACTTGCCGTCGGCATGCGCGCTGCCGCCCTGCCCGCCGCCCATGAACAGGTGGTCGGCATACATCGCGCCCGCCGCGTCCCGCCCGGACACGTTGACCGCGACCGGCAGCCCGGTGGGCGACTGCACCGCGTCCGGCGCGGCCTCCGCCAGGGCGGCGAACACTGCGGGCGCCAAGTACCAGCCGGTGCGGGTGCGCGACGCCACGGCCGCCGGGCGGGTGCAGTTGAGGATGGAGCCTTCCGGCGCCGTCACGCGGAACGGCCGGTAGCAGCCGGCATTGCCGCGCACACCCGGCGTCAGCATGCACTTCAGCGGGTAGGTCGCATGCGCCGCCGTGTAGTTCATCGTCGAGTTTACCCCGCCGATCGCGAGCTGCGCCGGCGCCACCGGGAAGTCGATCGCGATCTCGTCGCCCTTCACCGTCAGTGCGACCTCGATCTCCAGCGCCGCATCCACCGGGCTGAAGCTGACCCGGCTGCGATATTCGCCGTCCGGCAACCGGGTGATGGCGGCGCGCATCGCGGCTTCGGCACGGTCCTGCACCACGGCGGCGAGCGCCTTCAGATCGGCCAGGCCATACTCGTCCATGAAGGCGAGCAGCCGTTCGGCGCCGATGCGGTTGGCGGACATGAAGGCCTGGATATCGCCGATCACCTGGTGCGGGTTACGCACGTTGGCTTCGATCAAATCGAACAGATCGGCATTGTCCACCCCGGCGCGCGCCAGCTTCATCGGCGGGATTTGCAGGCCCTCGTCGAAGATCTCCCGCGCGCGCAGGCTGTCGCGGGTGCCGCCGATATCGGCGACGTGGCCGACGGTGCCCACCAGCGCCACCACCCGCCCGTCGCGGAACACCGGCGACACCACGGCGATATCGAACAGATGCCCGGCGCAGAGCCACGGATCGTTCGTCACCAGCATGTCGCCGGGCTGCAGCGTGTCGGCTGGGAAACGCTGCAGCAGCGCCTTCACCGCGCGCGGCAATGTCAGGTTGAACACCGGCATGGCGCGCGGCGAATGTGCCAGCGTCTCGCCCGCCGGGTCGAGCAGCTCGCAGGCGAAATCCTGCGACTCGGCGATGATCAGCGAGAACGCGGTGCGGATGATGGTCAGCCACATCTCATCGACCACGGTGGTGAGGCGGCTCCACATGATTTCGAGCGCGATCGGGTCGGCCTCGATCGCGGTGCGCGCGTCGGCGACCGACATGCCCGGCGTGACCAGGCTGATCGCGCTGGCGCCGGCGACCGAGATGACCAGGTTGCCGGCCGCATCGACGCGCAGGCTGTCGCCGGGTGCGATGACGGTGGTGCACTCACGTTCCTCGATGATCGCCGGGCCGGTGATGGCGGCCCCCTCCGCCAGGGCGTAGCGGTCGAACACCGGCGTCGTGACGAAACCGGTGCCGAACCACGCCGGGCGCTCGCCTTTGCGCGCGGTGGCGCCGCTGTGGGCGGTTTCGTTGAGCGAAAGACTCGGCGCGGGGCCGGTCATGGTGATGCGCAGGTTCACGATTTCCACAGCCGCGCCGTGCTGCGGGGCGGCGTAGCGCGCCGTGTAGGCGGCGGTGAATGCGGCGATCAGCGCAGGCAGCCCCGCCTCCGCCAGTGCGGCATCGGGCAGCGCGACCGTGATCTCGTGCATCTGGCCGTGGAGCCGCATGTCGGCCACGCGCTCGACCCGGACGTCGTCCACGCCGGGCAGGGCGGCGCGTGCATCCTGTTCGAGCGATTGCAGCACCGCGTCGATCCCCGCCAGGTCCGCACCCGGCGTCAGCCGCAGCGGCGCCGACCGCACCCGGCTGGCCGACAGCGGGGCGGCCAGGAAGCCGAGCGCCGAGGCGGCGCCCGAGGCGGGCGGGACCACCAGTTCGGTCATGCCCAGCGCGCGGGCGACTTCGCCGGCATGGGCGGGGCCGGCGCCGCCGAACCCGACCACGGCGTAGCGCCGCGGATCATTGCCGCGCTCCACCAAATACACCCGGGCCGCGTCGGCCATGCTCTCCACGACGATGGTGTGGATGCCCCAGGCCGCCTGTTCCACGCTCAGCCCGAGCGGCTCCGCGATGGTGGCGATAGCCGCCCGTGCCGCCGCCACGTCCAGCGCCATCGTGCCGCCGAGGAAGAAACCCGGATCGTAATACCCCAGCACCAGGTTGGCGTCGGTCACCGTCGGCTGCACGCCGCCGCGTCCGTAGCAGGCCGGACCCGGCACCGCGCCCGCCGAGTGCGGGCCGACGCGCAACAGCCCCACCTCATCGATCGCTGCGATCGAGCCGCCGCCGGCGCCGATCTCGATCATGTCCACTGTCGGCGCCTTGATCGGCAGGCCGGAGCCCTTCTTGAAGCGGTGTTCGCGCCCGGCTTCCAGCAACGGTGCGATCTGCGGCCTGCCACCTTCGATCAGGCACGCCTTGGCGGTGGTGCCGCCCATGTCGAAGGCCAGCAAATCGCCCAGTCCCGCACGCGCGCCGAGCAGGGCGGCAGCCAGTGCGCCCCCCGCCGGGCCGGATTCCAGCAGCCGGACCGGGAACTCGCGCGCCGCCTCCAGCTCCGCCAGCCCGCCCGCGGAATGCATCAGCCGGAGCCGCCCAGTGAAGCCGCCGGCGCGCAACTCCCGCTCCAGCCGGCGGAGGTAGGTGGCCATCAGCGGCTGCACGTAGGCGTTGGCGCAGGTGGTGACGCAGCGGGCGTATTCTCCGATCTCGGCCACCACGGCGGAGGAGATCGAGATCGGGATGTCCGGCAACTCGGCCGCCACGATCGCGGCTGCCTGCTGCTCGTGCGCGGGTTCGCGGTAGGCGTGCAGGAAGCAGATCGCGATCGCCTCGGCGCCCTCGTCGCGCAGGCGGCGTGCGGCCCGGCGCACGGCCTCGGTGTCCAGCGGCGTGATGACGGCGCCGTCGCGGTCGATCCGCTCGGCGACTTCCAGCCGCCGGTGGCGCGGCACCATGGGTTCGGGAAAGCGCAGGAACAGGTCGTAGATGTCGTAACGCTGCTCGGTCCCGGCCTCCAGCACGTCGCGGAACCCGGCGGTGGTGATCAGCCCCACGACCGCGCCCTTGCGCTCGATGACGGTGTTGGTGACCAGGGTGGTGCCATGGGTGATCTCCGCCACGTCCGCCAGGGTCGCGCCATGCTCCGCCAGGATGTGCCGCACGCCGGCCAGCGCGCCGACCGCCGGGTCTTCTGGTGTGGTCAGCCGCTTGTTGAGCCGCAACGGCCCGCCGCCCGGCCCGGTCAGCACGAAGTCGGTGAAGGTGCCGCCTATGTCGAAGCCGAGGCGAAGTTTTGCGGTCATCGGGGAGCTCCGGTCGCTGGCGGCGATGTTCCTCCGATGCCGGGCCATGGCGCAAGCGAGGCCGCTGGGTTGATGAGCCGGAAAAAACGCTTGGCATTCGGACGGATGTATGTTCATGTT
>CAZZVB010000051.1:0-22477 GCA_964657445.1 uncultured Burkholderiaceae bacterium
GAGCATTCGCTTCACACGCGAAGGGTCACAGGTTCAATCCCTGTCGCGCCCACCACTCCTCACTCAGCCGGATGCGCCAGGGCCAAACGGTTCGACCGTCCGTGCATCAGCACCGCCCCCGCGCCGCACAGCGCCAGCGCGATCATCGGCAGCATGCCCAGTGCGTAGCTGCCGGTTTCGTCCTTGATCCACCCGAGCAGGAACGGCCCGACGAACCCGGCCAGATTGCCGAGCGCGTTGATCTGCGCGATCCCGGCTGCCGCGGCCCCTGCCACCAGCCACTCGGTGGACAGCGCCCAGAACGGCCCTTTCAGCGCGTAGCAGCCGATCAGCGCCACGCTCAGCGCCACCAGGGTCAACGCCAGGCCGGAGACGAACAGGCACGCGGTGAGCCCGGCCGCAGACACCAGCAAGGCCGTCGCGGTGTGCCAGATGCGTTCCCCGGCTTTGTCGGAGCGGCGGCCCCAGAGCACCATCGCGATGGAGCCGATGAAGAACGGGATGGCATTGTAGAAGCCCGCCATCGTGTTGCTCATGCCGAAGGACTTGATGAGCTGGGGTTGCCAGAAGCTCAGGCCGTAATTGGTGGCCACGCTGCCGGCATAGACCAGCGCCAGCACCAGCACGCGCTTGTCGGCCATGATCTGCCAGACGGACAGACGCGGGCCGCGCGCTATGGCCGCTCCCTCTGCCGCCAGCGTGTCCTCCAGCCATGCGCGCTCATCCGCCGGCAGCCAGCTTGCATCGGCAGGCCGGTCCGGCAGGAAGAACCACGTCGCGATGCCCAGCAGCACGGCGGGTGCCGCTTCCAGGATGAACAGCCACTGCCAGCCCGCCATGCCGCCGAACCCATTGGAATAGTCCAGGATGGCGCCCGAGATCGGCGACCCCAGGAAGGTCGAAACCGGGATCGCGATCATGAAGTAGCCGACGATCTTGGCCCGGTGCTGGCGTGGGAACCAGTAGGTCAGATACAGGATCACGCCGGGAAAGAACCCCGCTTCTGCAAGGCCAAGCAGGATCCGAAGGGCATAGAACGACCAAGGCCCGGTGATCAGCGCGGTGCACCCGGCGACGATCCCCCAGGTGACCATGATGCGCGCGATCCATCGCCGGGCGCCGAACTTCTCCAGCAGCAGGTTGCTGGGCACTTCGAAGATGAAATACGCCAGGAAGAACAGCCCGGCGCCGAAGCCGAACACGGTCGGCGACAAATGCAGGTCATGGCTGAGGTCATGGCCCGCAAAGCCAAGGTTCACCCGGTCCACGAAGGCAACGAAGTAGCAGACCATCAGGAAAGGGATCAGGCGCAAGCTGACCCGGCGGATCGCCGCCTGTTCCAGCGCTGATGTGTTTGCCATTCTTGTTTCCTCACCCGTGTAGCCCGCACACGCGCAGCGAATGCGGGAGCCGCCGTCAGCCCTCGCCGATATCCCACCACAATCCGGCGAACGCCGCGATGCCTTCCCGCGCCGGCCCCATCAGCAGGTGCTCGTCGGGCCCGTGCTGCTTGCAGCCATTGTAGCTGTGCGGAATCCAAACCAGGGGCACGCCGAGGTGGTCGATGAACACGTCGCCGGGCAGCCCGCCGCCACTGTTCGGGATCAATTGCGGCTTGCGCCCGAGCGTGCGTTCCAGGCTGGCCGCGGCGCGTTGCACCCACGGGTCGGACGGATCGGTCCGGCTGGCGGGCATGCGGGTGCGGGCGTTCTCGATCTTGATCTCGGGGAAGCCGGCCTCGTCCAGATGCGCGCGCAGTGCCGGCTCGAACGCGGCGGTGTCGCAATCCACGGTGTAGCGAAGCTGGCAATGCGCTCGCGCATTCGGGGCCACCGCATTGACCGGGTTCTCCGGACGCCCGGACACCATCGCCAGCACGATGAAGCTGGTCCAGCCATAGATTTTCTCGGCCGAGGACAGTCCGGGCTCGCCCCAGCCCTTGTCGATCGTGGCCGCCTCGCCCTCCGCCCGCAGCTCCAGCCCGGCCAGGGCGTGACGGACCGAGTTGGGCATGCCGTGCGGCGGCAGCCAGCCCTTCACCAGGATGCGGCCGTGCCGGTCCGCGATGGCGGACAGGGCGTGGGCCAGAACGATCGCCGGGTCGGTCGTCATGCCGCCCCAGTTGCCGGAATGCACGCCGCCCGGGCGCACATCCATCACCAGGTCGAAGTGGAACGTCCCGCGTGTGCCGGTGGAGATGGTGGCGATGTCGGACGCGACGCGCGGCCCGTCCGAGGCAATCAGCACGTCAGCCCTCAGCGCCTCCGCATGCGCCGCGATGAACTCCCGCAGCCCCTGCGACCCGCGTTCCTCCGACGTTTCCAGCACCATCTTGACGCTGAACCCGAGCGTGCCGCCGCGCTCCGCCAGCACCGCCTCCAGCGCGTGCAGGTTGATCGCGTGCTGGCCTTTGTTGTCGGCGGAGCCGCGGCCGTACCAGCGGTCGCCTTCCTCGGTCAGCGTCCAGGGGTCGAGCCCGGCGCGCCATTGGTCCGCCAGGCCGCGCACCGTGTCCCCATGCCCGTAGGTCAGCACGGTCGGGCCCGATGCCTCCATCCGCTCCGCCGTCAGGATCGGGCCGAACCCCTCCGCCGGGTTGGGATGGATCTGCACTGTGAAGCCCAGCCGTTCCAGCCAGGGCTGGATCGCTTCGGTGAGATAGGCGTGCAGGTCGGCCTCATGCCCCGGGTCCTGCGAGGTGGAGCGGATCGCGACCAGATCGGTCAGACGCTGCTTGAACCCGCCATCGTCAAACCCGGCCAAGGCCCGTGCGACTGCTGCATCCCGGCTGGCCATGCGCCTGCTAACCCCTGTTGCGTCCGATGTCGTGGTATTCGGGGTTCGGCATCATGTCCACGGCGTGCGCCACGCGGTTGGTGTAGTTGAAGAATGCCGCCGTCTCCGCGATGTCGAAGATGTCCTCGTCCGTAAAGCCTTCGTCGCGCAGCGCCTGCCGGTCGTCGGCGGTGACTTCGTGCGGCGCCTCGGTCAGCAGCACGGCGAAGTCGAGCATGGTGCGCTGCCGGTCCGACAACGTCGCTACGCGGTAGTTGAACGCCATCATCTCGCCGAGCTGCGGATCGCCGGACAGCTTGCGCACCGCGGCGCCGTGCGCGACCAGGCAGTAGTAGCAGCGGTTGGCGGCCGATACCGCGACCGCGATCATCTCCCGCTCCAGCTTCGACAGGCCGGATGGCGCGAGCATCAACTGGTCATAACTGGCGATGAAGGTGCGCAGCTTGTCCGGCCGCAGCAGCCAGGCGCGCAACACGTTCGGCACGAAGCCGAGCTTGTCCCGGCATTTCGCGAAATAGGGGCGCAGGTCTTCGGGCAGCGTGTCCTCGGACGGCTCGGTAAGGTCCATGACGTGGTTCGGCTGAGGCATGGTCGGCTCCGCATGGCGCGGCCCGGAAACGCTCCCGGGCTGGCGGACAGACGGTCGGCCGCTTCCCCCGATGTTGCAAGGGCGCCGGCAAGGCTCAGGAAGTGGGTTGCCCCAAATGTCCGGGTTTGCTTCGATCATACAACGATGCACGACCGTCCCGAAGGCCCGACACACGAGAGGCCCAGGCGGTGAATGTTCAGCAGGCCGTACCGCCGGCCGTCCACGCGACCGGCCGATTTCGCCGGCGCAGGACTCCCGGCTCCGGACTGATCACGGACGTGTCCGCGGCAGCCGTGTGCGCGTTCCTATCCATCACCTTCTCCCTGTCCTACAGCAGCATGCTGTTTGCCGGCACGCCGCCATCCGTGCAGGCGCAGGGCGTCGCTGTGATGCTGGTGTCCAGCATTGTCATGGCAGTCGCCGGGGCGGCGTTCAGCACGCTGCCCTTCACGGTCATCACGGTGGATGGCTCGCTCATCGCGATCGTGGCAGCCATCATGGCCCGCATCGTGGCGGACATGTCCACCGCGACTTCTCTGTCGCTCGGGCGGACTCTCGTCGTCACGCTCGCGTTGACCACCGCTGCGACCGGACTGGCCTTCCTGTTGATCGGCCAGTCACGCGGCGGCCGGATCGTACGGTTCGTGCCCTACCAGGTCATGGCCGGGCTGCTCGCGGCCAGCGGATGGGCGCTGGCCGCGGGCGGCGCACGGGTCGCCATCGGCCAAGCCGTCACGCCGGGGCTACTGGAAGACCCGGCGTCGTCCCTGAAGTTGCTGGCGGCGGTGGCGTTTGGCACGGCGCTGGTGCTGGCTGTTCCACGGATCAGGCACCCGGCCGCGCTGCCAGCCATGATCCTCGCAGCGACGGCGCTGCACCACGGAACGTTCCGGGCGCTCGGCTGGACTCTCGGTGAGCAGCGCGGCGCGGGCTGGCTTGTGGCGGTGCCCTCGGACTTGACCGTCAGCCTGCCCTGGACGGTGGCGTCCTTGTCCGAGGTGGATTGGGGCGTGCTTGGCCGGCAGGCGCCCGATCTTCTGGCGTTGGTGCCGGTCGCGGCTATCTACCTGCTGCTCAACCTCAACGGAGTCGAGGCCGCCACCGAGCGCGACATCGACACCGACCGCGATCTCAAGGCGAACGGACTTGCCGCCCTGCTGTGCGGGGTCGCCGGCGGGGTTTCGGGCATCACCAGCATCAGCCGCAGTCTGCTGATGTTCCGGATGGGCGTGCGCGGCAGGCGGGCCTGTATGCTTGCCGGCCTGGCAGGCGTCTTGCCGCTGGTTTGGCCGGAGCTGCTCGGTTTCCTCCCGCGGCCGATCCTGGGCGGGCTGCTGGTGTTCTCCGGCGCCGGCCTGCTGCGGCAGTGGATCATCTACTCCAAGAAACGGCTGTCCTGGCCGGAATGGATCACCGTTCTCGTCACACTCGCCATTGCCGTGCAGTTCGGGCTGATCGCCGCCGCTTTTGCAGGCCTGCTGCTCGGCTGCATCACCTTCGCCGTGATCTACAGCCGGCAATCGCCGATCCGTGCCCGGTACGATGGCGAGGCGGCCCGCAGCCGGGTCGAGCGGAGCGCCACCGAACGGGCAGCATTGGGTGAAAACGCCAGCACGGTCCTGGTGCTGCACCTGCAAGGCTTCATCTTTTTCGGCACCGCGAGCCGCATTGTGGACGAGGTGAAGCGGGACCCCGCGCTGCTATCGGGGAGACTGCGGTTCCTGATCCTGGATTTCGCCAGGGTGGACGCCATTGACGGTTCCGCCCTAGCCAACTTCGAACGCCTGCAGCGCGTCGCGGCATCGCGCCGCATCACGCTCACCTTCACGTCGATGCCGCCAAAGGTGGCAAGCCGGCTGGCCGAACTGTCCAACCTGCCCGGCGCGCATGTGTATGTGGCGCAAACCCTCGATGCCGGCTTGGAGTGGTGCGAGGAACAGATCCTGGCCCCGCTGCTGCGCGCGCCCTCGCTGCCGTCCACGGAGCTGCTGCGGGCCGAATTCGCTGAGCCGGCGGACGCGGCGGCATTTCTGGCCTTGCTGCAGGTCGAAGACGTCGCGGCCGGAACGGTGCTGATGCGCCAGGGCGAGCAGTCGCGGGACTTGCTGTTCCTGGAAACCGGCCGCTTGAGCGTGACCGTGCAGTTCAACGGGCGGGCGCCGATGCGGGTGCGCAGTTTCCGCCACGGCTGCATGGTGGGTGAGATCGGCTTCTGCCTTGGGCTGCCACGCACGGCCACCGTGACGGCGGACGAGCCGTGCCGGGTTCTGCGCTTCAACCGGGCGGCGATGCAGCAACTCGAAGGCGAGCACCCGGCGGCTGCCTTGGCGCTGCAGCGTGCCGTCATGCGCCGGATGGGCGACCAATTGCTGGACAAAGACCACCTCATCTCCGCGCTGATCCTGGATGCGCCGGTCCAGCAGGACACCTGACGAGCCCGCCACGCGCTACCTAGCTAAGCGCTGGGGACTGATCTCCGCCGCCATTCATGCGCCTTCGGCATGACAACCATCAGAGCGGGAGTCGAGGCGGAGCGGCATGAGCAGTCCATATCGCTGTCACGCGAACTCCGCGATTGAAAAGAAGGCACTATGAAGAAGCTCCTGCTGATTACCGCTCTTACTCTTAGCCTTGCTCCGCTTGCCGCCTATGCGGAAGGTGAAGGCAGCGGCCCTAACTTTCCGGGCCTGCAGAATCCCTCGGTCGCGGTGACCACCGGTCCCGCCGGCTCCTACACTCGGCAGACGATCTCCAGCACCGAGAACCCGGCGCTCGAAGGGCCCAATTCGATGCCGCAGGCTCACACGGCCCAGTCGGAGCAGACCGCCCGCACTTGGTCGATGATCCGGATGAACTCCCCGGGCTAACCGGCGCAAGCCGCCGGCGGCCCCCTGGCCCATGGGGCAGGGGGCCGTTGCAGCCGCGCAGGCCTGTAGCCGTTGTGCGCGATCTGCTCCCCTACGATCGATCAAGCCAGAGCACGTCCTCCATCCGCTCCGCGCCCGACGCGATCATCGCCAGCCTGTCGAAGCCGAGCGCGATGCCGCTGCCATTCGGCATTCCCGTCTCCAGCGCTGCGAGAAAGTCTTCGTCCAAACCCCATTCAGCGCCGTAGAGCGCCTCCCGCCGCGCGCGGTCCGCGTTGAAGCGGGCGCGCTGCTCCGCCGCGTCCGTCAGTTCCTCAAAGGCGTTCGCCAGCTCCATACCGCACAGGAATAGTTCGAAACGGAGCGCGGCACGTGAGTCTGAGGGATCACGGCGCGCCAGCGCGGCCTGTTCGGCGGGCCAATGCGTCAGGAACGTGGGCGATCCGCGGCCGAGCTTTGGTTCGATCCGTTCCAGCAATAGGCGGAAGAACAGATCCTCCCAACTCTCGCCATCGCGAAGCCGTGCGCCGGACTGGTGCGCCAGCGCGGCGGCATCGCCGGCCGAAGCCAGCACGTCGGCGCCGGCATGTCGCTTGAACGCCTCGGCCATGGTGAGGCGTTCGAACGAGGCGAGCGCGGTTTCGACGCCACGACACCGCACCACCGGCGGCAACACGGCGCGCAAGTAGGCTTCCACCTCATCCATCAGCCCGGCCAGCGATGCGCCGGGCCGGTACCACTCCAGCATGGTGAACTCGGGCGCGTGGGTGTCGCTGCCCTCCTCGTTGCGCCAGACGCGGGCGAGCTGGAAGATCGGCCCAGCGCCGGCCGCAAGCAGCCGCTTCATGGCCAATTCCGGGCTGGTGTGCAGCCAGAGCGGGGTGCGGCCGCCGTATGGGTCGATCCGTTCGGTGCGGAAGGCGCGCAGGTGCACCTCTTCGCCCGGCACCGGGACGGCGTAGGGCGTTTCCACCTCGGTGTAGCCGCGCGCTTCGAAGAACGCCCGCGTCGCCCGGGTCAGCAGGGCGCGCCGCTGCAGGAAGGGCAGGCGGGCAACAAGCCAATCGGGTTGCGGCACCGGGCCCTCCAGGACTACACGCCGGGCCATCATGCCGGACGGCTCCTTTCCTAGCACTTTGCGCGATGCAGCGTCGCTGATCGCCGCCGGGTTCGCGCCGGCCAGCGACCGTTCGTTGTTGGACGCTGTCGGCGAACGCTACGCCGTCGCCATCCCGCCCGCGCTTTCCGTGCTCATCGAACACCCGGACGATCCTATAGGCCGCCAGTTCATCCCCAGCGGCGACGAGCTGACGACTGCGCCGCATGAGAACGCCGATCCGATCGGCGACGATGCGCTGTCCCCCGTGCCTGGCATCGTGCACCGCTACGCCGACCGCGCGTTGCTGAAGCCGCTGCTGGTCTGCCCGGTCTATTGCCGCTTCTGCTTCCGGCGGGAGCATGTCGGCCCTGATGGCGGCGTGCTCACAGACGCGCAACTCGCGACCGCTCTCGACTGGCTGCGGGCCCACCCGGCCATTCGCGAAGTCATTCTCACGGGCGGCGACCCGTTGCTGCTCTCGCCGCGCCGGCTCGGCGAGTTGCTGGCCGCGCTGGACGGCATCCCGCATGTCGAGACACTGCGCATCCACACCCGCGTGCCGGTCGCGGACCCAGCCCGGCTGCGGTCGCTGGTCCCGGTGCTGGTGACGGAGAAGCCGCTTTGGCTGGTGGTTCACGCCAACCATGCACGCGAATTTACGCCGGATGCGGTGGCCGCCCTGAAGGATTTGGGCCGCGCCGGCGTCCCGTTGCTAGGCCAATCCGTGTTGTTGCGGGGCGTCAACGACAGTGCGGACGCGCTCGAAGCGCTGTTCCGCGCCATGCTCGCCGCCCGGATCAAGCCGTACTACCTGCACCAGCTCGACCCGGCGCCGGGCACGGCGCGCTTCCACGTGCCGATCGCGGAAGGCCAGGCGCTGCTCGCATCATTGCGCGGCCGGGTCACTGGCCTGGCCTGGCCGACCTACGTGCTGGACATCCCCGGCGGCTTCGGCAAAGTGCCGATCGGGCCTGACTACCTGGCGCGCGACAGCGTGCGCGACCCGGACGGCCATGTTCATGCGCTTGCCGCACCGGACGCCAGGGTTTAGACCTCCGCGCTCCCCTCATTTCGCCCGAGAGCCCCGAGAGACCATGAAGCAGCAGGCCAACCTGATCCGCGCCGGCCAGGTGATCGAGCACGAAGGCAACCGCTGGACCGTGCTCAAGCAACAGATCATCACGCCGGGCAAGGGTGGCGCGTTCATCCAGGTCGAGATGCGCAACATGAAGACCGGCAACAAGACGAACGAGCGGTGGCGCACCGCCGACACGGTCGAGCGGCTGATGACGGACACCAAGGACTACACCTATTCCTATACGGACGGTGACAACCTCGTCCTGATGGACCCGGAAACCTATGAGCAGGCGATGATCCCGGCCGAAATCCTGGGCGAGCAGGTGGCCTTCCTGCAAGACAACATGAAGGTGGAAGTGGACACGGTCGAGGGCGACCCGGTCGGCATCCACCTGCCGGCGACCGTGATCCTGACCGTCGAAGAAGCCGATCCGGTGGTGAAGGGGCAGACCGCCGCCAGTTCCTACAAGCCGGCCAAGCTGTCCAACGGGGTCAAGACGCTGGTGCCGCCATTCATCGAGTCCGGTGAGCGGATCGTCGTCAAGACCGAGGACGGCAGCTACGTGGAGCGCGCGAAGGGCTGATGGCCCTCCAACTCTCCCCGCATATGACCGTGATGCAGAACGCCGTGCAAAAGGCGTCCAAGCGTCTGGTCCGCGACTTCGCCGAGGTCGAGCAGTTGCAGGTCAGCGTCAAAGGGCCGGGCGACTTCGTCAGCCAGGCCGATCTGCGCTCCGAACAGACCATTCGTGCCGAACTGGAGCGTGCCCGCCCCGGCTACGCCTTCATGCTGGAAGAGGGCGGCATGGTGGGCAGCGCCAACTGGTCCTGGCGCTGGATCGTCGATCCGCTGGACGGCACCACCAACTACCTGCACGGCGTGCCGCATTGGTGCATCAGCGTTGCGCTGGAAAAGCGCACCGAAACCGGCGGGGAGATCGTCGCCGGCTGCATCTACAATCCCGTCAACGATGAGATGTTCTGGGCCGAGAAGGGCGTCGGCGCCTTCCTCAACGAGCGCCGGCTGCGGGTATCCGGGCGGCGGGAGATCAAGGACGCGCTGTTCGCCACGGGCATCCCGTTCGCAGCCGTCCCGCCCGGACGGCGCCTGGCCTTCGCCCGAACGCTCGGCACGCTGATGCCGCTGGTGGCCGGCATCCGCCGGTTCGGCGCCGCCGCGCTGGACCTCGCCTGGGTCGCGGCCGGCCGCTACGACGGTTATTGGGAGCTCGGCCCGAAGCCGTGGGACGTCGCCGCCGGGTCGCTTATCGTTCGTGAGGCGGGCGGCTATGCGACCGACACCAGCGGGCTCGAACTGGTCATGAATCCCGCCGGAATAGACCTGGTGGCCGCCAACCCGCATTTGCACCCCAAGCTGCTCGAGATCGTAGCCGAGGGTGTCGCTGCGGCCCGCGCGGCCTGACCCGGCGATGCCGGCCGCTGTCACGATGCGCAGAGCTGGGTGGGCGCTGGCTAGTTTACTGGCCGTTGCTCTCCCCGGCGTTGCAATCGCGCAGGTGAGTGTCGATCAGGGCGCGTTAGACCACTTGACCCCGTCGTCGCCCGCGGCTGCTGCCAAGCAGAAGTCGCGCGCGCCGGCCCATCGCACCGCGCCGGCACGGCCACCGGCCAGGACCAGCCAGGCTGCGCCGCCCGCGCAGCACAATGGCAAGCCACAAAAGCCGCTGCCGGCGCATCCCATACCCGCCATCATCCCCCCGGCGGCGCCCGCGCCAGCGTCCTTGCCGCCCGTCGTCCAAGCGCCGCCGCGTCCGGCTGCGCCGCCCCCGCCCGTTCCGGTCCTGCCCGATGCGGTGGGGGAGGTCACAAAGGTGGAGGGTGGCATCCGCATCACCTTTGGCGACGGCAAGTCCGACCTGAACCCCACGACCGAGGCGGCGATCCGCACCCTGGCCGACCAGATCAAGGCCGACCCTGCGATCAGCCTGAACATCTATGCCTACGCAGCCGGCATGCCTGATGACCCCTCCACGCCCCGCCGCCTCTCCCTGTCGCGCGCGCTTGCGGCCCGCGCGGTGCTGATCAGCCAAGGCATCGAATCCACCCGCATCTATCCCCGCGCGCTCGGGGCGACGCCGTCGGACGGGCCGGCTGACCATGTGGACGTCGTGCGGGCCGGGGTTGCGCCGCCGCCCAAGGCAGCCCCTCCACCGGCCGCCGCACCACCCCTGCCGAAGCCACCCTGAGATGACCCGGCCCGCCAACTACCTTATCCGCATGCTGCTGTTTCTCGTCGCAGTGATCGTAGTGGCGGCGGTGCTGTCCGGCGCGTTGCTGGTCGCGTTCGAAACCAACCCGCTGCTGAATTCGCTGATCCTGCTCGTGCTGCTGCTCGGCATCGGCTGGAACCTGCGCCAGGTGGTGCGGCTGACCCCGGAGGTGCGCTGGGCGGAGACGTTCCAGCAATCCCGCGCCCGCCTGGCCGGGCTGCCGCCGCCGGTGCTGCTGGCGCCCATGGCGTCGATGCTGTCTGCCCGGTCGGCAGCTGGAAAACCCGGATCCGAGAGACTGACGTTATCCGCGCCGGCCATGCGGTCGCTGCTCGATAGCCTGGCGAGCCGGCTCGACGAAAGCCGCGAGCTGTCGCGCTACATGACCGGGCTGCTGATCTTCCTCGGCCTGCTCGGCACGTTCTGGGGCCTGCTGCTGACAGTGGGCGCGGTCGCGGCGGTGATCAACGGCATGTCGGTCGGGTCTGGTGACATCAATGCGCTGTTCGACCAGCTCAAAAGCGGGCTGGCCAGGCCGTTGCAGGGCATGGGCACGGCGTTCTCCTCCTCCATGTTCGGCCTCGCCGGCGCGCTGGTGCTGGGTTTCCTCGATCTCACGGCGGGGCAAGCGCAGAACCGCTTCTTCAACGAACTCGAGGAGTGGCTGGCCGGCCTGACCCGGCTGTCGTCCGGCGTGCTCGGCGGCGAGGGTGAGGCGTCGGTGCCGGTCTATGTCCAGGCCCTGCTGGAGCAGACGGCCGAGAACATGGAGAATTTGCAGCGCATCCTGGTGCGCGGCGAGGACGGCCGGGTGCAGGCGAACGAGGCGATCACCTCGCTCAACGAACGCATCGGGCAGCTCTCGGACACGCTGCGCAGCAACCAGCAACTCATGCTGCGCATCGCCGAAACGCAGGCCGCCCTCGGTCCGGCGTTGCAGCGGCTGGGCGACCGTAGCGGTGACGAAGCCGCCCGCGGCCATTTGCGAAACATCGAAAGCGCGTTGGGCCGCCTGGTCGGCGAGATGGAACGCGGCCGCGCGCAGAGCACGTCCGAACTCCGCAACGACCTGCGCGTGCTGACCCGCACGATCGCCGGGCTGGCAGGCCAGCCGCAGTGAGCCTCCGGCGGCGAGGTGGCAGCGGGGACGCGCTCAATCCCTGGCCGGGCTACGTGGACGCGCTGTCCACGCTGCTCATGGTCATCATCTTCGTGCTGCTGGTGTTCGTGCTGGCGCAAGCGTTCCTGTCGGTGGCACTCTCCGGCAAAGACCGCGCGCTCGACCGGCTGAACCGCCAGATGGCCGAACTGACCGACATGCTGTCGTTGGAGAAGGGCCGCAGCGGTGACCTGCAATCGGCCCTGGCCGGGCTGACGCGTGACCTCGGCGCCGCCACCAGCACACGCGACCAGCTCAGCGCACAGGTGAACTCACTCCAGTCGCAGTTGGCGCAGGCCGGCACGCAGCGGGACGCACTCCTGGCGGAACGCGCCCGCCTCAATGCCCAGCTCGCTGACTCGGCGGCGCAGTCCCAGTCCGCGGCGGCGCGCAACGAGCAATTGCAGAAGCAACTGGCCGACGCCGCGGCTCGCACCGATGCCGCCGGGCAGGACGCAGCCTTGACGGCAGCACAACTCGCCGCCGCCCGCCGGCAACTCGCCGACGCGAAGGCGGAGCTGGACAAGACCGTCACGGTGGACAAGGCCACGATCGAGGCGCGGCTGGCCGATGTCGCCAAGCTGACGGATCAGGTCCGCGCATTGTCGGCCCTGCGTGACGAACTGGAGGCGCAGGCCCGCAGCGCGGCTGCAAAATCGCTGACGGATGAGCAGGCCCGCGCCGCCGTCGCCGCGCAGTTGGCGGACGAGCAGAAGCTGTCGGACTCGGCCCGCGCGCAGATCGCGCTGCTGAACCAGCAAATGGCGCAATTACGCGCCCAGGTGGCCCAGGTGTCCGCGGCCCTCGACCTGTCGGAGCAGAGCGACAAGGCCAAGGACGTCCAGATCGCCAATCTCGGCTCCAAGCTGAACGCCGCGCTGGCGTCCAAAGTGGAGGAGCTGCAGCGCTACCGCAGCGAGTTCTTCGGGCGCCTGCGCGATGTGCTGGCGAACCGGCCGGGCATCCAGGTGGTCGGCGACCGCTTCGTGTTCCAGTCGGAAGTGTTGTTCCCCACCGGCAGCGCCGATCTGCTGCCGGCGGGCCAGGAAGAAATCCGCGCGCTGGCCGGCACCATCAAGCAGATCGCCGGGGAAATCCCGCCTGACCTGTCCTGGATCCTGCGCGTGGATGGCCATGCCGACCGCCAGCCGATCCCGCGCGGATCGCCCTTCGCCTCGAATTGGGAGCTGTCGTCGCAGCGCGCCATCAACGTGGTCAAGTTGCTGATCGACCAAGGCGTCCCGGCTAACCACGTCGCTGCGACGGGCTTCGCGGAGTACCAGCCTCTGGACGGCTACGACACCCCCGAAGCCTACACCAAGAACCGCCGCATCGAACTGCGCCTCACCGACCGCTGACCTTGGCAGGGTGCAACCGCACCGGCTCCCCAGGGCTTCGGTGGCGCAGAGGAGCATCCGATGGCAGAAACGAAGGCGGCGGCCTATTCCACCTTGCCGCAGGGCATGACCGGCGTGGAGGTTCTCGGCACCAAGCTGCTGCTTGTGCGCGACGAGGACGGCGTCCGCGCCTTCCAGGGCACCTGCCCGCACGCCAAGGCGCCGCTCGCAGAGGGCGCGCTATGCCGCGGCCGCATCATCTGCCCCTGGCACATGGGTGCGTTCGACGCCCGGACCGGCGCCTTGCTGGAGCCGGTTGCCATGGAAGGCCTGCAGCGTTTCCCGGTGCGCCTCGAAGGCGACGCCGTGCTGGTGGACCTCACGCCTTCGCCTGCCGAACCGCCTGTGAAGGCTGCCGATCACCGGGTCTTCGTCATCGCCGGCACCGGCGCGGCCGGCGCGATGGCTGCCATCACCTTGCGCAACACCGGGTTCGGCGGGCGCATCCGCATGATCGGCCCGGACCCGGCCGAACCGCTCGACCGCACGCAGCTCAGCAAGATGGCGATCTCGTCTGCCGGCTTCGATCGCTCGACCTTGCCGTTGCTCAGCCCCGGGCAAATGCAGGACCTGGCGCTGGAACGGACCCAAGCTCGCGTCGAGCGGATCGACCCGGCGGCGCGGCGCATCACCCTCTCGACCGGCGAGGCGATCGGCTACGACGCGGCCCTGCTCGCGACCGGCGCGGCGCCGAAGCCGCCCAGCGTCCCCGGCCCCGGCGCTGGCCGTGTTCGCACCTTGCGCAACCTGGCGGACGTGGACGCCATCCTGGCCAACGTCCGGCCAGGCGGCAGCGCCGTCGTGCTGGGCACCAGCTTCATCGGAATGGAAGTCGCCTCCGATCTGGCCGAGCGCGAGATGGACGTCACTGTCATCGGGCAGGACGCCCTGCCATTCGCCTCGCTCTTCGGCGACCGCGTCGGCGCGGCGATGCGCAGCCTGCACGAGAGCAAGGGCGTCTCCTTTCGCCTCGGCGCCAAGCTGGAGCGGGTGGAGCATGACGCGGTGGTGCTGGCTTCCGGCGAGCGTTTGCCAGCGGAGCTGGTGGTCGCCGGGCTGGGCGTGCAACCCGTGCTGGAGTACGGCCCGGATTTGCCGCGGGCCAACGATGGCGGCGTGGTGACCGACCGAGGGCTACGGGTCTGTGATGCGCTGTGGGCCGCCGGCGACATCGCCTCGCCGGCCGGCTGGCCGCGCATCGAGCACTGGCGGCTGGCGCAGCAGCACGGCCGGGTCGCAGCACTCGGCATGCTCGGCCAGGACGTCCATTATGAGGGCGTCCCGTTCTTCTGGAGCGCTCAGGCCGGCAAACGCCTGCATTCCCTTGGCCACGCGTCCGGCTGGGACCGTGTCGAATATGACGGCGACGTGGAGGAGTTCGACTTCACCGCCTGGTATCTCGCGAATGGCATCGTCCAGGCGGCGCTCATCTGCGGCCGCGACCGCGCCGCCGCTATCCTGTCCGATGCGATGCGCGCGCCGCTCACTCTCGCACAGGCGCGCGCGCTGACTGGCTGACCTATCGGGCGGCGGGCGCGGGAGGCGTAATGACCGGTGTGCGCCCGCCCTCAGGCGGTTGGATCACCGGCATCCCCGCACCCGCGGCCGGTGGCTTGATGACGGGCATGTTCGACGCGACAGCGTGACGAGCCAGCGCCTTGGCGCCGTCCTCGTGCGTCTGTTCGACCGCCAGGAAGCGGGTCACGAAAGCGCTGATGTCCGGGTCGGCCGTGCGGCTGGCCTCCCGCCGGAAGTCCCGGCGATCAATGCTGTTGATGCGCTGCGCTTCCTGGATGAAGGCGCTGTCGAACGCCGCCCCCTTGAGCGTGCTGAGGTGATCCAGCTTCGCGCGATTGGCGGCTGTCATTCCGGACGGCAGGGACACGCCCTTCGATCGGGCGAGATCCTGCAAGGCGCTGCTGTAGGCTTCATGGTCGTTGACCACGGTCATGGCGTAAGCCTGGACATCCGGCCGCCGGGACCGCGCTTGTGCGAGTTGCGCGATCGCCAGCTCATAGCTGCTGCCGCGCGCCTCGCTCCGCAGGAAGAGCCCATCGTAGGGAGACGCAGCAGCCCAGGCGGTGGCCGTGCCGGCCATCAGCATCACAGCCAAGATCAGTGCCTTCAGCATCAATCCATTCCTTGCGTATGAGGATTAAACCTCGGTAACGGTGGACCGGCGGATCGTTCTTGCATAGTGGACGGTTTATGACCGCACCGCTCACGGCCATCCGAGTCTGGCCGAGTCTCGCCGCCCTCGCGGGTTTGCTGGCCCTTTCGGGCTGTTCTTCGCTGTTGACAGGCGGCACGCAGGAGGCCGCTGGCATTGCCGGCGCTGGTGTCGCGAGTTCGATCACGCACAGCGCCACCGTCGCGACCGGCATCGGGCTCGGCGTCGCGGCCGCGGCGACGGCGGGCCTGCAGTATGAGGAGCGGGTGTTCCACCGCTATGAGCAGGATCGCATCGCCGAAGCGGCCGGCAATCTGGCCGCCGGTGCCGCTGGTCCCTGGAGCGTATCGCACGATCTGCCGATTGAGGCGGACGAGCACGGCCAGGTCGCCGTCGTCCGTGCTGTCGTCGGCCCCGCCATCGCCTGCAAGGAGATCGTGTTTTCCGTGGACACGACGGAGGACCATCAGCCGCACCGGGCCTTCTACACCGCTACGGTGTGCGAAGACGGCGGCATGTGGAAATGGGCCTCCGCCGAACCGGCCACGGAGCGGTGGGGCTCGCTGCAGTGAGGTTGGGCGGCTTGCTGCTGCTCCTCATACTGGGCGGCTGCAGTTCGACAGGCAACATCGTCGGCGTCATCGCCGGGGCCGCGGCGGGTGGTGCGACCGCCAATCCGGCAGTGGGCTTCGGCGTGGGCGTGGGCGTGGCAGCAGGGTCCGACTATGTCGTCAAGGTTGTGACCCGGCACTGGCACCAAGGCGAGCAAGACGCCATTGCGCAGACCGCGGGAGCGATGGCGGTTGGCGGCACAGGCCCGTGGCAAGTTCGCCATAGCGTGCCGATCGGCAACGAACACGGCGAGTTGCAAGTCGTGCGGACGATCGACAACCCGCTGGCGCCGTGCAAGCAGGTGCTGTTCTCGGTCGAGGAGGGCAAGAAGCCAGCGTCCTGGTACTCGGTCGATATTTGCCAGCAGCAGCAAGGCTGGAAATGGGCGAGCGCCGAGCCCGCTGTCGAACGATGGGGCTTCCTGCAGTAAACACCCGCTGTCCGAGGATGCGCGGGATGCGTTTTTGCGGCATGCTGGGAGGCAATGTCAGACCTCGGATTGAAACGGCCCACCATCGCGGCCGCCCTGCTCCTCGTAGCGCTATGCCGCCCGGCTTTGGCCGATCAACTCCTTCTGCGGGTGGGCCGCAGCGGCGAAGTATCCGCGCCGGAGGCCGGCCCCAGCGAGCCGCCCCGGCCCGGAAACGTGGCCGGCACGACGCCGGTGCTGGATCCGAAGTTCATCCATCTCGGCCCGGACGTGGACGGCGTCTATTGCCGGCAGTTCGGGCTGGAGTTCCGGGCCGTCAACTTGCCGCCTGGGGCGAATGTCCCGGTGGTGGTCCGGCTTGACCATCCGCTCTGGACGCGCCCCGACGGCCAATCCGGTACGACCGAGATCAATGTCAGCAGCGTGTCTGCCGATCGCTGGACCTATGTCGGATATACGTTGGAGGAGTCTTGGTCGCTCACGCCGGGCACCTGGACCTTCACGATCAGCCAGGGCCCGAGAGTGCTTGCGGTGTCGAGCTTCAATGTGTCGGTCGAGCCCGGCCAGCAGTTGCCGGCCGAAGGCTGCTCCGCACCGACGTCCTAAGAGACTAGAAGCCTTCGCGTTCCAGCCGCTTGCGCTCCATCTTGCGGGCGCGGCGGACGGCCTCGGCAGCCTCACGAGCGCGGCGCTCGGACGGCTTCTCGAAATGGCGGCGCAGCTTCATCTCGCGGAAGATTCCTTCCCGCTGCATCTTCTTCTTGAGCGCCTTGAGCGCTTGATCGACATTGTTGTCACGGACTAAAACCTGCACTCGGCGCCTTCTCCTGTCGCTACACCCCGTTTCAGGGCGTGATAAAGGGTTCCGAACGGCTGTGAAACCGCGGAGGCGGGCGCTATAGCACAGCCCCTGCCTCTCGCCAAAGCCTTTCGCCGGACCAATCTAGCGGCAGTAAGCGAGGGTTGACATGGCCATTCTGAAAATTGCCCGCATGGGTCACCCCGTGCTCCTGCAACGGGCCGAACCCGTGGCCGATCCCGGCGCGCCGGAGATCCGCCGCCTCGTGGCCGATATGATGGAGACCATGGAGGACGCACCCGGCGCCGGGCTCGCGGCGCCGCAGGTCTATGTGCCGTTGCGCCTGTTCGTCTTTCGCGTGCAGCCCAACCGCGCCAGCGATGCGCCGGGCGACACCCCGGTCGGCAACACTGTCGTCATCAACCCGACGGTCGAGCCGGTCGGGGAGGACCGCGTGCTCCGGTGGGAGGGCTGCCTCTCCATCCCCGGCATGCGCGCGGCGGTGCCGCGCTGGGCGCGGGTGCGCTACAGTGGCGTGGACTGCGACGGCAACCCCGTCAGTGCCGAAGTCGGCGGCTTCCATGCCGGCGTGGTGCAGCATGAATACGACCACCTCGACGGGATCCTCTACCCCATGCGCATGAACGATTTCCGCCTGTTCGGCTTCGCTGAGGAGCTGGCAAGGGCCGGCCTATGATCGCGCCCGAGCGATCCCCGGAGCGCGACGCGGCCCTCGATGCGCTGGTGGCGCAGATGCCGTTTCCCGGGTGGACCATCGCCGCGCTGAAGCAGGCCGCCGGGCCGGACGCCGACCTGCTGTTTCCCGGCGGTCCCGTGGACATGGTGGAAAGCTGGATCGACCTGGCGGACCGCAGGATGCCGGTGGTCGATACGGGCAAGGTGCCCGACCGGGTCCGAACCGTGATCGCCGCGCGGCTTGCAGCCAGCCGCGATCAAAAGGATGCGGTGCGCCGCGGCCTGGCCGTCCTCGCAACCGATCCGGTCGCGACGGCACGCACAGTTGCCCGGACCGTTGACGCAATCTGGCACGCCGCCGGGGACCGAAGTGCGGATTGGAACTGGTACTCCAAGCGTGCGATCCTGTCGGGGGTGTATGGCGCGACCCTGCTCTACTGGTTGCGCGACGATAGCTGGGACGATGAGGCGACACTGGCGTTTCTGGACCGGCGTCTCGCCGGCGTCGGCCGCATTGGTCGCATCCGCCGCCGGGGTGATGCTTTCGTGCAGCGCATGCGGCCTGGCCGGACCGTGTTCTAGAACCAGCCGCCTTCCACAGCGTTCTTTCGGCGTTACGATCCCTCCGGGGATCACTGCTCCCCATCAGGGATGACCTGAGTGCCTCGCGTCCGCGTCCGTCACGAAACCGAATACCGCTATGAAGTGCCGGTGAGCCTGCTCGCTCACCGCCTCATGCTGCGTCCACGCGACAGCCATGATCTGCGGCTGCTCGAAACCAAGCTGTCGGTCTCGCCGCCTCCCATGGCGACGCGGTGGGCGCATGACGTGTTCGGCAACTCGGTAAGCTATCTGACCTTCGATCCTGATCGCCAGACCGAAACCCTGCGCATCATCTCCACGCTGGATTTGCACCACTATCCCACCCGCACCGAGCTGCCGCTGGATCCCCGCGCCGAGGTATTCCCGTTCGCCTACACCTCGGCCGAGGTGCCAGATCTGGCCCGGCTGATCGAGCGGCATTACGACGATCCGGAGCGGCTGGTGGACCAATGGGCGCACAACTTCCTGGTGGCCGGCGGCCCAACGGGGACGATGGAGCTGCTGACCGCGATCACCCGCGCGATCCGGGCGGAGTTCACCTATGAGGGCCGCACCGCCGAGGGCACGAACGACCCCCTCGTAACTCTCGCGAAACGCTCCGGCGCATGCCGGGACTATGCCTTGTTCATGATGGAGGCTGTCCGGTCGCTAGGCTTGGCCGCCCGTTTCGTCAGCGGCTACCTGTATGACGAGCGGCTGGTCGCGAGCAGCGAACCCGTGGTCGGCGGCGGGGCGACGCATGCCTGGGTCGAGGTGTATCTGCCGGGCGCCGGGTGGGTGGAATTCGATCCGACCAACGGCTGGGTGGCGGGCCGCAACCTCATCCGCGTCAGCGTCGCGCGCACCCCGCAACAGGCCGTGCCGATCGCGGGCAGCTTTCTTGGGCCGCGCGGCGCCTTCAGCAGCATGGACGTCAACGTCGAAGTCTCCGTCGGCTAATACTTTTTGCGTCGGCGGAGGTTGTTGACCTGCGTCAATGTCTTGAGACACGCGGCGCGGTTTACCAAATATCGGAGCGATGGCGCGTCGCCTGATGAGGGGCGCGCCGGCTCCACTTCTGTCGCCTAGTTGAAAGGGACACAGTATGAATATCGAGAAATTCACCGAACGGGCGCGGGGCTTCCTGCAAGCCGCCTCCACCATCGCGCTGCGCGAATACCACCAGCGACTCACGCCCGAGCACTTGATCAAGGCGCTTCTGGATGATGAGGAAGGCGCCGCGTCCGGCCTGATCCGCGCGGCCGGCGGCGATCCGAAGGCGGCCCAGCTGGCCGTCGATGCCGAAGTCGCGCGCAATCCGCGCGTTCAGGGCGGCGGCGCCGGGCAGCCGCAAGCCACGCCCGAGCTGGTGCGCGTGCTGGACGCGGCCGAGCGGGATGCCGTCAAGGCCGGCGACGAATACGTGGCGCAGGACCGTCTGCTACAGAGCCTTGCGGCGGCCGACGGACCCGGTGGCCGCGCTCTGCGCCAGGCGGGCGCCACGCCACAGGCGCTGGACAAGGCGATCGCCGACATCCGCAAGGGCCGTAAGGTCACCAGCGCCAACGCCGAGGAAAGCTTCGACGCGCTGAAGAAATACGCCCGCGACGTCACCGCGATCGCGCGTGAAGGCAAGCTCGACCCGGTGATCGGCCGCGACGAGGAAATCCGCCGCGCGATCCAGGTGCTGGCACGCCGCACCAAGAACAATCCGGTCCTGATCGGCGAACCCGGCGTCGGCAAGACCGCCATCGTTGAGGGCTTGGCCCTTCGCATCGTCAACGGCGACGTGCCGGAATCGCTCCGCAACAAGCGGGTCATGGCGCTCGACCTCGGCGCGCTGGTCGCCGGCGCGAAATACCGCGGCGAGTTCGAGGAGCGTCTGAAGGCCGTCCTGAAGGAGATCGAGTCAGCCAACGGCGAGGTCATCCTGTTCATCGACGAGATGCACACGCTGGTCGGCGCCGGGAAGGCGGACGGCGCGATGGACGCGTCCAACCTGCTGAAGCCCGAGTTGGCTCGCGGCGCGCTGCACTGCATCGGCGCCACCACGCTGGACGAATACCGCAAGCACGTCGAGAAGGACGCCGCCCTGGCCCGGCGTTTCCAGCCGGTATTCGTGGGCGAGCCGTCGGTCGAGGACACGATCAGCATCCTGCGCGGCATCAAGGAGAAGTACGAACTCCATCACGGCGTGCGCATCACCGACGGCGCGCTGGTGGCCGCCGCGACGTTGTCCAACCGCTACATCGCCGACCGCTTCCTACCGGACAAGGCGATCGACCTGATGGACGAGGCCGCCAGCCGTCTGCGCATGCAGGTGGACAGCAAGCCGGAAGCGCTGGACGAACTCGACCGCCGGTTGTTGCAGCTCAAGATCGAGCGTGAGGCGCTGAAGCGCGAGGAGGACCAGGCATCCAAGGAACGCCTGGAGAAGCTCGAGCACGAACTGGCGGAGATCGAGGAGCGGTCCGATGCGATGACGGCCGCCTGGCACGCCGAGAAGGACCAGTTGCTCAGCGCGCAGAAGCTGAAGGAGCAACTCGACACCGCACGCAGCGAGGTAGAGGTGGCGCAGCGCCGGGGCGACCTGGCCCGCGCGTCTGAACTCACCTACGGCGTCATCCCGTCGCTGGAGCGGCAGATCGCCGAGAGCCAAGCCGACGGTAAGCTGGTGAACGAGGCCGTGACCGAGGACCAGATCGCCGGCGTGGTCAGCCGCTGGACCGGCGTTCCGATGGAACGGATGCTCGAGGGCGAACGGTCAAAGCTGATGCGCATGGAGGACGAACTGCGCCACCGTGTCGTAGGGCAGGAGGACGCTCTCAAGGCCGTCGCCAACGCCGTGCGCCGCGCCCGCGCCGGGCTACAGGACCCGAACCGCCCCATCGGCTCGTTCCTGTTCCTCGGCCCGACCGGCGTCGGCAAGACGGAGCTGACCAAGGCTCTCGCGTCGTTCCTGTTCGACGACGACCGGGCGATGGTGCGCATCGACATGAGCGAGTTCATGGAGAAGCACTCCGTCTCCCGCCTGATCGGCGCACCGCCGGGTTACATCGGCTACGACGAAGGCGGCGTGCTGACCGAGGCGGTCCGTCGCAGGCCCTACCAGGTGATCCTGTTCGACGAGGTCGAGAAGGCGCACGAGGACGTCTTCAACGTGCTGCTGCAGGTGCTCGACGACGGGCGGCTGACGGACGGCCAGGGCCGCACGGTGGATTTCCGCAACACCATCATCGTGCTGACCTCCAACCTCGGCAGCGACCTGATGGCGTTGCAGCCGGACGGCGAGACGACCGAGCTGGTGAAGGCGCAGGTCATGAAGGCGGTGCGCGAGCACTTCCGGCCGGAGTTCCTGAACCGGCTGGATGAGATCGTGCAGTTCAACCGTCTGGCCCGCGGCGACATGGCGGCGATCGTGCGCATCCAGTTGGAGCGGCTACAGGCGCTGCTGACGCCCAGGCACATCACGCTACAGTTGGATGAGCGTGCGACGCTGTGGCTGGGCGAGGCTGGTTATGACCCGGTGTACGGTGCCCGGCCGCTGAAGCGGGTGATCCAGCGCACGTTGCAAAATCCGTTGGCCGGCCTGCTGCTGGAAGGCACGATCCACGATGGCGAAACCGTCCAAGTCAGCTCCGACCGCGACGGCCTGATCATCAACGGCCGGCTGGCCGCAGCCGCTTAAACCCTGCCTATCGGGTCATCTCCCTCTCCCGCTCTTCGCGGGAGAGGGTCGAGGTAAGGGTCGCTTTCTTGGAAGATCGGCTCGTCATCTTTGACAAGCATCGAGCTGCGCATAGCTGCATCCCAGGCGTCCTACCAATAAATGCTGTCATCGCGTTGACACGTTCAGCTTCGCCCACTAGATACCCGCTCCACCGACGGCGCTACTCGCCGGTGCCTCTGAAAAGAGGGTGTTCATTGACAAGTAAATCTGATGAGGAAGGGATATATTGGCGGCGTCCTTGAC
>CAZZVB010000052.1:0-3336 GCA_964657445.1 uncultured Burkholderiaceae bacterium
TCTGCGCGAGGCGCTCCGCGCCATGCCTGCGCGGTAGCGGCTAAGGCAGATAGGCGTCCGTCCAGCCGACCTGGCCGCTCGGTTTCAGCTTGACCTGCACACGGCCCAGCCCGTGCCGGGCGACAACATCGACGCCGTATGGCTGGCTGATGATGCGGCACCCGGCCAGCGGATCCCCCGGGTCGGCGTCGCCGTTCTCGCGGCGTGCGTTCACGGCGGCACGGTTCGCCAGATCCTGTTCGGTCGTGCAAAGGATGGCGCCCGGATCGAGCCGCCGGCCGGCGATGCCGCGCGACGGCGGCAAGCTCGGGATGGCCGGCGGGACAGAGGGCGGCAGCTTCTCGTCGTCATTGCGGCGCGACTGGGCCGACGCGTCCGCCGCGACCGCCACCACGCAGACCATTGCAAGAGCAGCCGAAGTCAAACCACGCATACTTACCAATTCCATGTCCGACGCCTGTTCCTATCGTCTATTCCCAGCGTCAGGAAGCGTGGGGGTTCCCCCCTCCGTCCGCGACGCCTAGGCTCAGCGATCTCCCGAGGAGTGCCTGCGATGTCCGTCCGCCCGAATTCAGCCGCAGCCCGCGACATAGCCCACACCCTGCATCCGTACACGGACCTGGTGGCGCATCAGGAAAGCGGCCCGATGATCATCACCCACGGCAAGGGCGTGCGCGTGTGGGACGAAGACGGCAAGGAATATATCGAGAGCGTCGCCGGGCTGTGGTGCGCCGCGCTGGGCTTCGACAACGAACGGCTGGCCAAGGCGGCGTATGACCAGATGCGCACCCTGCCCTTCTATCACTCGTTCACGGCGAAGTCGCACGGCCCGTTGATCGAACTGTCGGAGATGCTGACCGCTCGCGCCCCGCTGGACAATGCCAGGGTGATCTTCTCCAATTCCGGGTCCGAGGCGAACGACACCGCCATCAAGATGGCCTGGTATTACAACAACGCGCTCGGCCGCCCGGCGAAGAAGAAGATCCTGGGCCGGCTGAAGGGCTATCACGGCATCACGCTGGCCGCGGCGTCGCTGACCGGGCTGCCGAACAACCACCGCTCGTTCGACCTGCCGCTGCCCGGCTTCATCCACACGATGACCCCGCACTTCTACCACAATGGCCTGCAAGGCGAGAGCGAGGAGGCATTCGCCACGCGCTGCGCCGAGGAACTCGAGACACTGATCCTCGCCGAGGGCGCCGACACCATCGCGGCGATGTTCGCCGAACCGGTGATGGGCGCGGGCGGCGTCATCATTCCGCCGGCGACCTATTTCGAGAAGATCTGCGCCGTGCTGCAGAAACACGACATCCTGCTGGTCGCCGACGAGGTGATCTGCGGGTTCGGACGCACCGGCAATTACTGGGGCACGCAGACCTTCAACCTGCAACCGGACATCGTGACCTGCGCCAAGGCGCTGTCCGCCAGCTACCTGCCGATTTCCGCCACGCTGGTCAGCGACAAGGTGTTCCAGCCGATCGCCGCCGAGAGTCACCGGATCGGCACCTTCGGCCACGGCTACACCTATTCCGGCCACCCGGTGCCGGCCGCCGTCGCGATCGAAACGCTGAAGATCTACGACGAGATGGACATCGTGAACCGCGTGCGCGAGGTCGGCCCGCACATGCAATCCGAACTGCGGCGGCGGTTCGCGGGGCATGAGCTGATCGGCGAAGTGCGCGGCATCGGCATGATCGCCGCCATGGAACTGGTGGCGGACAAGGACGCGAAGCAGAACTTCGACCCGGCGCTCAAGATGGCAGCGCGCATGGCCAAGCTCGGCGAGCATCACGGCGTGATATGCCGCGGCCTGCCCAACGACAGCATCGCGTTCAGCCCGCCGCTGATTATTACCGAGGCGGAGATCGACCAGATGCTCGACCGGGTCGCACGCGCCCTCGACGATCTGACGGTGCAGGTCAGGCGCGAGCGCCTGGCCGTCGTCTGACCCGGCCTTCGTGGATCCGGCCGACCTGGCCCTCGTGATCGCGCTCGACGGGTCGGCCAGCGTCACCTTCGAGGAGTTCAACCTCATCGCCGGGGGCTTGGGTGCAGCGTTCGGCGACCCGGACGTCACCACGGCGCTGACCGGCGGGCCACTGGGCGCCAGCCTGTTGTCGGTGCTGCTGTGGTCGGGCGCTGGCGCGCATGAGGTGATGATCGAGTGGACCCGCGTCAGCACGCCGGCGGAACTGGCCGCCTTCGCGCAGGCGATCGCCAACGTGCCGCGCGCGGTGCCGGCCGGCGAGACGGCCATCGGGGAGGCGCTGCTGGCGTGCGAGTCGTTGCTCGGCGCCCTGCCCGCGACGGTGACCCGGCGTGTCATCGACGTCGCTGGCGATGGCCGCAGCAATGCCGGCACGCCGCCGGGTCCGATCCGGGACCGGCTGGCCGCCAGCGGCGTCATGATCAACGGGCTTTGCGTGCTGCACGAGGAGCCGGATTTACTGCAAAGCTATACCGAGGAGGTCATCGGCGGCCCCGGCGCCTTCGCGCTGACCTGTGCCGATTACCAGGGGTTTGCCGTGGCGGTGCGCCGCAAGCTGGTGCAGGAAGTGTCGTAGAGGAGTTGCCCGTGGACCGTTTCAAGAGCACCGACCGCTATATCGCCTCCCGCGACCTGGAGGTGGCGGTGAACGCCGCCGTGGCGCTGCAGCGGCCGTTGCTGATCAAGGGCGAACCCGGCACCGGAAAGACGGTGCTGGCGCATGAGGTCGCTGGGGCATTCGGCCGCGACCTGATCGAGTGGCACATCAAGTCCACCACCAAGGCGCAGCAGGGGCTCTACGAATACGACGCTGTCTCCCGCCTGCGGGACAGCCAGTTGGGCGATGCCCGGGTGCAGGATATCGGCAACTACATCGTCCGCGGGAAGCTGTGGGACGCGTTCGAGGCGGACGAGCCCGCCGTCGTGCTGATCGACGAGATCGACAAGGCCGACATCGAGTTCCCCAACGACCTGCTGCTCGAACTCGATCGCATGCAGTTCTACGTGTACGAGACGCAGCGCACGATCGCGGCCAAGCACCGACCGGTGGTGATCATCACCTCAAACAACGAGAAGGAACTGCCGGACGCGTTCCTGCGCCGCTGCTTCTTTCACTACATCCGCTTTCCGGACCGCGCGACGATGGACCAGATCGTCGAGGCGCATTACCCCGGCATCCGCAAGGATTTGGCGCGGGAAGCGCTGAACGTGTTCTTCCAGATCCGCGACGTGCCCGGATTGAAGAAGAAACCGGCGACCAGCGAGCTACTGGATTGGCTGAAGCTGCTGATGATCGAGGACATGCCGGCAGAGGCGCTCCGCACCCGCGAGGCCCACGTCGTGATCCC
>CAZZVB010000052.1:3436-22216 GCA_964657445.1 uncultured Burkholderiaceae bacterium
TCGAGGACATGCCGGCAGAGGCGCTCCGCACCCGCGAGGCCCACGTCGTGATCCCACCCTTGCACGGCGCGCTGCTGAAGAACGAGCAGGACGTGCATCTGTTCGAACGTCTGGCGTTCCTTAGCCGGCGAGGCCAGTAGCTACGCCGCTTGACGGCTTGGCTTGAGCAAGATTTCGGCCGGAATACCCCACGCACTTCTCAGCGTTCGGGCTTGTTCCATAGTGAGAGGCCTCACCTCGTTCAGCAGTTCGGACGCGCGCGAACGGCTGCCCAGCAAAGCTGCGAGATCCGCTTGGGAGTGTCCCATCATGTCCATGGCGGCCCGAATGCCCTCGATCGCGCTCGGCGCTTCGATGGGCCAATGACTGTCCTCGTAAGCGGCAATCAATGCTGAAAGCACGTTGAAGCGAGCAGCTTCGGCCGTGCCAATGGCCGGTTCGTTTTGGAAATACTTTTCCACGTCTGCAAGCGCCAGATCGTAGTCGGCCTCAGTCTCAATGGGTCGGATATCCATCATACGATCTCCGGGTTGATACGATCATATTGTGCGTGCGTGCCGATAAACTTCACGAGCACTCGCCTGTAGGCATACGAGACGTGAGCCACCAATCGATATTTATTACCCCCAATATCGAAGATCACTCGATTGTCGCCCACGAAATCCACGCTGTTGAACATCGCACGGACATCCGCTGGCCCAAGCCAGGTCGCCTGAGTCACCAGTGCAAACCATGTCCGCAGAGGGGATTCGGACTGTGGATGTGCGTCCCAGAACACCCTAAGTGTCCGCCGTGCAATGATCTGCATCTCACACTAAAGCACGTTCCCAATTCGGGAACAACAGAAATCAGCGATGAAGAGCCTTATGCCGCAAGCGCCTGCGAAAAGACCGCCGGGTCCACGTTGCCGCCGCTGATCACGATTCCGACCACCTGGCCCCGGGCGGCGTAACGTCCCGATAGGATCGCGGCCAAGGCCACAGCGCCGCCCGGCTCGACGACCAGCTTGAGGTGATTGAACGCGAACGCCATGGCAGCCAGCACCTCGGCATCGCTGACAGCGACGGCGCCGGACAGATGGGCCTGGTTGACGGCGAAGGTCAGTTCGCCCGGCGTTGGCGCCAGAAGCGCGTCGCATAGCATCGAACCGCCGGGCGCGTTCGCGACGCGATGCCCCTCGGCCAGTGAACGCCCGGTGTCGTCCCAGCCTTCCGGCTCGACTGCGATCACCTTCGTGCCCGGCGAAGCGCCCGACATCGCCAGCGCACAGCCGCCGATCAGGCCGCCGCCACCGGTGCAGACCAGCAGCGCATCCAGCGTCAAGCCGGCGTCGCGCGCGTCATCCGCCAGTTCGAGCGCCAGCGTGCCCTGCCCGGCGATGACGTCCGGGTGGTCGAACGGCGGCAGCAGCGAGGCGCCGGTCCGCTCGGCATAGGCGTGGGCCAGCGCCTCCCGGTTATCGCGGACGCGGTCGTACTGGATGATCTCGGCGCCCCAGCGGCGCGTGCTCTCGACCTTGATGGCGGGCGCGTCGGCCGGCATGAACACGGTCGCCTTAGCGCCGGCGCCAGCCGCGGCGCACGCCACCGCCTGGCCATGGTTGCCCGACGAGTGCGTCACCAGCCCGGCGTCGCGCTGCGCCTGGCTCAGCTTCAGCGTCGCATTGGTCGCGCCGCGGAACTTGAACGAGCCGGTGCGCTGCAACGGCTCGGGCTTGATCAGGACGGTGGCGCCGGTGCGTTCGTCCAGCAGCGGGTTGCGCAGCATGGGGGTGCGCACGATGCGCCCGGTGATCCGGGCGTGGGCGGCGAGCACGTCCTCGTAGGTCGGAATGTACACGCGAGAAGCTCCTCAGCGGCTGGGCAGCCGCACCATGTCCTCCCGCGCGACGACGCGAAAGAGGTCGTATTGTTCGGCCACGATGCCGTTGCGGCTGCGGGTCAGCGTGCCGGCCGGGGTCATCGACAGCCAGGGCGAGGCGTCGGGCGGCCCGCTGCGACGGTCGCTGCGGATCAGGATCCCCGGCTGCCCGGCGATCGGGGCAGCCGGCAGGTGGAACAGCGTCCAGCGCGGCTCCGCCCCGACCACCGGGCCAGGAAGCTCATGCGCCAGGACCGAAGCGACGCCGTAATTGTCAGCCGCCACGAAACCAGGGTGCAAATCGGCCAGTTGCCGGCCGAGCGTATCCCATCCGCCCAGGCGTATCAGCGTCGGGTCCACGCTGCGGGGCAGCGGGAAGATGGCGGTGGCGGCTTGCAGATAGACCAGCCCGGTCATGGCAAACCCGAGTGCCGCCGCCGGCCGCCAGTAGCGTCCCGCGAAGGCCGCCGCGGCGATGCAGCCTGCCGGATACAGAATGGCCGGCCAGTTTGCCTGCACCCGGTCCCCCAGAGCGTGCTGCAAGAACACCATGGCGCCCGGAACGGTGAGCGCCGCGAGCAAGGCCGGGCCGCTGCCGCGCTTCCATCGCCATGCCGCAATCGCCACCCCGGCGGCGCACAGGATGGCGACGCCGGGTGTCGCGAGCCCGATCTGGCCGCCGATCAACTCGGCCAGATGGCCCAGCGCCTGCGCGGGACGCCAGTCGCCGGTGCGCCCGCCCTGTTTGGCAAAGCTCGCCCAGCCATGCGCCGCGTTCCACCAGAGCACCGGCGCAAAACAGAGCCCGGCCAGCGCGCCGCCGGCCCAGAGCCAGGGCGTCTTCAGCCACTGCCGGCCATCGGCCCGGAAGAACACCCAAACGGCGATCCCGAGGCCGAGCAGGGCCGCGGTGTATTTGCTGTCCAGCGCCGCGCCCGCGAACAGGCCGACGACCAGCCACCAGGCGGGGCGCCGGGTCGCGTTCAGCCGCGCCAGCGCCCATAGCGCCGCAGTCCAGAAGAACAGCAGCGGCGTGTCGGGCGTCATGGTGACTGCGCCGGCGCCGAGCAGCAGCGTGGCATTCAACAGCACGGCCGACTTGATCCCGAGCCGCTGCCCCGGGAACAAATCCTCGGCCGCCAATGCGAGCAGCACCGATCCCAGCGCCGTCGAGAGCGGCCCGAGCAGCCTTATGCCGAGGGCGCCCTGCCCGGCCCAATCCGTGCCGAGCCTGATCCAGAGCGCCACCATCGGCGGGTGATCGAGGTAGCCCGGCGCAAGCGCACGCGACCAAGCCCAGTAATAGGCCTCGTCCGGCGACAGCGGCGTCGCGGCTGCGACGACGAAGCGAAGCGCCGTCAGCAGCACCAACGATGCGATCGCCACGGCGATCGTCACCGCGGGGCGTCGCCTGGCCATGCGGATACGATCTGAATCGGGCGAGGTGACCGGCACGGCGCCCGTCATGCCGTTCAGATCGGCACACCCGCCAGATTGCGGCTCGTGCGGATGGTTTGCAGCGTCTGCACCCGCGCCACCGAGTCGAGCCCGGTGAGTGCCTGGGTCAGCCGGTTCTCGTGCGGTGTGTCGCGGGCCACCAGCCGGAGCAGGAAGTCGCCGCCGCCGCGGATCATGTGGCAGGCGCGCACCTCCGGCCAATCCGCCACCAGGCCCTCAAAGGCGGTCAGCACAGCCTCCTTTTGGCTCTCCAGACCGACGATGGCGAAGAATTCGATCGGCCAGCCCAGTTTTGCCGGGTCGGTATCGGCGTGGTAGCCGCGAATGATCCCCGCCTCCTCCAGCCGCCGCACCCGGCGCAGGCATGGCGGGGCGGAGATGTCGGCACGGCGCGCCAACTCCACGTTGGTCATGCGTCCGTCATCCTGCAACTCGGTCAGAATCCGGCGGTCAACGGCATCCAGGTCCGGGATGTCTGCGGGTGTATGTCGCATGCGCGGCGCTATCGCCTTGTCGTTTCGGTAGAGGGCGTTTCGGCGCAACATTATTCCAAAGAGCCCGCCGGGCAAGGGGCTGCTTGCAGAACACCGGCCCTGCGCAGATATCGTGGCACCCGTTGGGAGCACTTCGATGCCACAGACCATCCACAGCCGCGTGCTGATCATCGGCGGCGGGCCGGCCGGCTACACGGCCGCGATCTACGCCGCGCGTGCCAGCATGGAGCCTCTGCTGGTGCAGGGCCTGCAGCCGGGCGGGCAACTGACCATCACCACGGAGGTCGAGAACTACCCCGGCTTCGCCGAGGCGGTGCAAGGCCCCTGGCTGATGGAGCAGATGACGGCGCAGGCCCGCCACGTCGGCACGAGACTGGTGGATGACGTCATCACCCGCCTCGACCTGTCGGCCCGTCCGTTCCGGGCGGAGGCCGATAGCGGCGACACCTACACAGGCGACACCCTGGTGCTGGCCACGGGCGCCCAGGCCCGCTGGCTGGGGCTTCCGTCGGAAAAGCATTTCAGCGGGGCCGGCGTCTCGGCCTGCGCCACCTGCGACGGCTTCTTCTTCCGCGGCAAGGACGTGGCCGTGATCGGCGGCGGCAATACCGCCGTGGAGGAGGCGCTCTACCTCACTCACCACGCGGCCTCGGTGACCGTGATCCACCGGCGCGACAGCTTCCGCGCCGAACGCATCCTGCAGGACCGGCTGTTCGCCAACCCGAAGGTGCGCGTGGTCTGGAACAGCGCCGTGGAGGAAATCCTCGGCTCCAACGCGCCCAAGATGGTGCAGGGCGTGAGGGTGCGGGACCGCGCCGGCGCCGTGCAGGACATTGCGGTGGAAGGCGTGTTCATCGCGATCGGGCATGATCCCGCCACGGCTTTGGTGCGCGGACAACTCGATCTCGACCCGGCGGGCTATGTGCGAATCGCCCCGTGGTCCACCGCCACCAACATTCCCGGCGTGTTCGCCGCGGGCGATGTGGCCGACCCGCGCTACCGCCAAGCCGTCACGGCAGCGGGAATGGGCTGCATGGCGGCGCTGGAAGCCGAGAAATACCTCGCCGAACACTCGCCATTGCCCGCCTTGCGGGCGCGCGAGGCACAAACGGACGAAATGATCGGCGCCTGGGACTGAAAATTGCCGGATTCGGGCGAGACATGCGGGCTGAGACTGTTAGTCTCGTCGTTATGGCTGCGAATCACGGAAAAGGACCAACGATGGACTGGGACAAGCTGCGGGTGTTCCACGCAGTGGCGGAGGCCGGAAGCTTCACCCACGCCGGAGACACGCTGAACCTGAGCCAGTCCGCGGTAAGCCGTCAGATTTCGGCCCTCGAAGAAAACCTCCAGGTGTCGCTGTTTCATCGCCACGCCCGCGGCCTGATCCTGACCGAACAGGGCGAGAGCCTGAACCGGACGGTGCGGGACGTGTTCGCCAAGCTGGCGATGACCGAAGCGCTGCTCACCGAAAGCAAGGAGAAGCCGACCGGGCGGTTGAAGGTCACCACTACGGTCGGCTTCGGCTCACACTGGCTGGCGTCGCGCGTCAACGGCTTCCTGGCGGCCTATCCCGAAGTAACGATGACGCTGCTGCTGGACGACTCGGACCTCGACCTGGCGATGCGCGAGGCGGACGTCGCGATCCGGATGCACACGCCCAAGCAGCCCGACCTGGTGCAGCGATCGCTGATGACGATCCGCTGGACCATCGTCGCCTCGAAGGAATACCTCGCCAAGCACGGGACGCCGACCCGGCCGGAGGAACTGGACGATCACGCGCTGATCCTGTTCGGGGACTACCGGCCACCGTTCGCCGACATGAACTGGCTGGCCATGGCGGGCCGCCGGGTCGGCCAGCCGCGGCGCGCGGTGCTGGAAGTGAACTCGCTGCACGCCATGGCCATGGCGGTGCGCGGCGGCGTCGGCATCGCCGCCTTGCCGACCTGGATGAGCGAGGAGGTGGACGGCCTGCAATCCGTCCTGCCCGATCTGAAGCCGCCGAAGGTGGACGTGTATTTCGTCTATCCGGAGGAGTTGCGGAATTCGAAGCGGGTCGCGGTCTTCCGCGATTTCCTGTTGGCGGAGATACAGGGCCTGCAATGATCGCGCGCCTCCGTGCCGTGGTGCTGGCCGGGCTGCTCCCGGCCGGCATGTCCGCCGCACGCGAGCGCGCCAGGCCCAGGAAAGACCAGAAGCAGCGGATGACCCCTTACTGAATACCAGGCGGGTTCAAACGGGCGTCCGCCTGCAAAGCCGCGGCAAGCGGCGGCTCAATGACACGAGGGGGAGACACGCATGAAAGCCTGGATGGTCGATGCCATTACGTCCGAGGGCAGCATGCGCCTTGCCGACGTGCCGGAGCCGAAGCCCGGCCCAAACCAGTATGTCATCGCGGTCGAGGCGGCCGGACTGAACTTCCTCGACTCGCTGATGCTGCGCGGAATGTATCAAACCAAGCCGCCCTTGCCGTTCACGCCGGGTGTCGAAGCGGTCGGGCGCATCCTGTCCGCAGGTGAGGACGCTCCGCTCGCCGTGGGCACGCGGGTCGTTGCCAGCGGCCAGGGCGCCTATGCGGAGCAGATGGTCGCCGCCACCGCCGACCCCATCCCGGACGACATCCCCGCCGCAGAAGCGGTTTCCCTGTTCGGGGTGGTGTACGGCACGGCCTGGCATGCGCTGCACAACCGCGCCCTGCTGCAACCCGGCGAGACGGTGCTGGTCCATGCCGCAGCCGGTGGCGTCGGGTCCGCCACCGTCCAGCTCGCTGCGGCCCATGGCTGCCGGGTCCTGGCCACCGCTGGAGGCGCCGAGAAAACGGCGCTCGCGCGCACGCTCGGGGCTGAGCTTGCCATCGACTACGCGGCCGAGGATTGGGTCGAGGCCGTCCGCTCCGCCACCAAAGGGCGCTGGGCGGATGTGATCTTCGATCCGGTCGGCGGCGACGTCGGGGAACGCAGCGTGCGCTGCCTGGCGTGGCATGGCCGCTACCTGGTGGTGGGGTTCGCCGCCGGTCCGATCCCGGCACTTGCCGCCAACCGTTTGCTGCTGAAGGAAGCCTCGGCCGTAGGCGTATTCTGGGGCGCGGCCGTCGCAGCCGATCCGGCACTGCGATCGCGCACCCACGGCGCACTCCTGCAGCTCTATCGCGAGGGCAAGATCAGCCCGCTGGTAAGGGACCGCTTTGCGCTGGCCGACGCAAAGCAAGCGCTGGCAACCTTGGCGGGCCGGGGCAGCGTCGGGAAGGTCGTCCTGGAGATAGGCTGATCCTAAGCGACGACCGGCATCCGAAAGGTGAAGCGCGTCTGCGCATGGTCGGAACTGACTTCGATCGTTCCGCCGTGGGCCCGGGCAATCTCGGCGGCGATGTAGAGGCCAAGCCCCAGCCCGTCCTGGTTCGGCCGCACAGCCGCACGTACGAACGGATGAAAAAGCGTCTTCAACGCTGCGGCCGGAATCGGATCGCCCGCATTGATGACCGAGAGCACGAGTTCGCCGGCAGCACAGGACGCTTCAACCCGCACCGGCTTGTCGGCCGCGCCATGCGTCAGGGCATTACCGACAAGGTTCGACAGGAGTTGCGCCATGCGCAGGCCGTCGCACCTGATCCCCTGCGGCAGCGAAGCCGCGAGTTCGATAACCCGCGCGGGGTGAGTCGAGCGGAACTCTTCGACGACGTCCGTCAACACAGGGCCAAGAGCCGCCTCGGCTTCCCGTTGCAACGTCAAGCCACCGCCAAGGCGCCCCCTGGCGAAGTCCATCAGGTTGTCGATCAAGCCCGACATGCGCTGGATGCTGCGCTGGATGTGCCCGGCCAGCTCGCTCGCCCGTTCTGGCCGTTGCACCAGCGCGCGTAGTCCTGCTGCGACGGCTGCGAGCGGGTTGCGCAAATCGTGGCCAAGAACGGCGATGAACTGCTCACGCAGTTCCGATATCTCACGTTCCCGGAACAGCGTCGCCTGCGTCGTCTCTATTTGCGTCTGGGCATCAAGGTGGAAGGCGATCAGTTCGGCAAACAGCTTGAACGAGCCGATCGTCTCGGCATTTCGGAGCTTTCGCGGTTGGGGATCGATCGCGCAAAGGGTGCCGAAGAATGTCCCGTCACGGCGGACGATCGGCACGGATATGTAGCTTCTGAAACCATACAGCGCCGGCGTGGGATGATTGCAGAAGACCGCATCCTCTGTGACATCATCGATGATCACCGGCTCACCGTGGTCGCGGATTTCGTGGCAGATCGTCGTCTCGACTTGCAGCTCGCCGCCGGGCTGCAGGCCGAAAGCGATCTCGTCTTTCAGACTACAGGCAATCCACCGTCCTTCGGTCACACGGGCGATGGCGGCAAACCCCATTCCCGTCGTGCGGCATACGATGTCCAGAATCGTGGGCACAGCCTCTATGCGGCTGACCGCCGCGACATCGCCTTGATACGTCTCGTCCAAAGGAGGCATGCGGCTCGTACGATCTAGCCGTGCCCACTGTCAGACACGCCGTGATACTCTGAAGCCCATCGCGTAGCACATCTCAAGCGAAAGGCGGAACGTCAGCTTTTGGTGGGCGTGGGATCGATCACGTCGGCGCAACCATCTGTCGGGGCGGCCGCAACGTCACCCACGAGCGGCACGATCTTCAGCGCGGCCGAGCCCACGCGGCAGGGCGCCGCAACCAGCCCGCACCCGCCTAGTGGGATGAGGCATGCCGCGATGAAAGCGGCGCGCGAGGCGAGTCCCGAAAATGCAGCCATGTTGGCCCTCCTGTCAGCCCATAAACGGCATGAGCCCCGTGACGTTTCAGGCCCGGCGGCATAGCTGTCTGTCGCAGCCCGGTGTTGTGGTGAGCGCCGAACTGTCCCACCTGTTCGACTGCCAGGAGCCTCCCCATGCCCGATACGCCGCTCGCCTCGCCCCTGCCCGCCAGCCTGCATGATCTGTTGGGCGACCGCGGCTTGCTGACCGACGAAAGCGACCTCGCGGCGGCCGGGCAGGATTGGCGGCGGCTTTACAACCATCCTCCCAGGGCGGTGATCCGGCCGGCGAATACGCACGAACTGGCGGAAGCGGTGCGGATTTGCGTGGCATCAGGGCTCGCCATGGTTCCGCAGGGCGGCAACACGAGCATGGTCGGCGGCGGCGTGCCGAGCGCGGCGGGACAGGTGGTCGTCAGCTTCGCGCGGCTGAACCAGGTCCGCGCCATCGACCCGGTCGATATGACGCTGACGCTGGAGGCCGGGGTGACGCTCAAAGCCGCCCAGGATGCAGCGTCCGACGCCGGGTGCATGCTGCCGCTGTCCATCTCGTCCGAAGGCACGGCGCAGATCGGCGGCGTGCTCGCCACCAACGCGGGCGGCAACAATACGGTGCGCTACGGCAACGCGCGCGACCTGGTGCTGGGGCTGGAAGCGGTGCTGCCGGACGGCACGATCTGGAACGGGCTGCGCCGCCTCCGCAAGGACAATACCGGTTATTGCCTGCGCCAGTTGCTGGTGGGCTCGGAGGGCACGCTGGGCTTCATCACCGCGGCCGTGCTGAAACTGGCGCCGCGCACGGCCCAGCGCGAGGTAGCGCTCTGCGCGGCACCCTCCCTGGACGCGATCCTGGCGCTGTTCGCGCGGTTCCAGCGGCACGATCCGGCGGCGTTGCAGGCGTTCGAATACATGGGCGGCGCCGGGATGGACCTGGTGATCCGCCACATCCCCGGCAGCACGCTGCCGATCGCGCCCGCAACCCACTACGCGCTGGTCGAGATCGCCACGCCACGCCAAGGCTCCGACCTGCGAGGCAACATCGAAGCGGTGCTGGAGGCCGCGATGGAGGCGGATGAGGTGAGCGACGCCGCGATCGCCGCCAGCGACGCCCAGCGCCTGGCGATCTGGAAACTGCGCGAGGAGCACGCGGAGGCGCAGAAGCGCGAGGGCGCCTCGGTCAAGAACGACGTGTCGGTTCCCGTCTCGCGCGTGCCGGAACTGCTGCGGCGTGGCGAGGAGGCGGTCGCCAAGCTGATCCCCGGCGTGCGCTGCGTCGCGTTCGGGCACATCGGCGACGGCAACATCCACTTCAATTTCGAACAGCCGGTGGGCATGGACGGCGCGGCATTCCTCGCCCGCGATCATGAGATCATGGATGCTGTCGGGGCTATCGTGCAGGAACTGGACGGCTCGTTCTCTGCGGAGCACGGCGTCGGGCAGCTCAAGCCGTACATGATGCCGGGCTGGCGGGGCGGCGCGGAGCTGGAGGCGATGCGGCGGATCAAGGCGGCGCTCGACCCGGCGGGGCTGATGAATCCCGGCAAAATCCTGCCGTGAACGATGTGACCGGGCCGTCGCCGGAACCGGTGTTCATCGAGGAACAGCCGGACCCTCGACGCTGGACCGCGCTGATCGTGCTTTTGACGGGCGCCTTCCTGCCGGCCTTCGACTTCTTCGTCGTCAACGTCGCCCTGCCGGCCATGCACACCGAACTGGGCGCACGGCCGGCCGACCTGGAACTCGTGGTCGCCGGTTACGGGCTGGCCTTCGCCATCCTGCTGATCACGGGCGGCCGCCTGGGCGACCTCTATGGGCGCAAGCGGCTGTTCATGGCCGGCATGGTCGGCTTCACCATCGCCTCCGCGCTCTGCGGCCTGGCGACCAGCCCGGCGGTGCTGATCGCGGCGCGCGTGCTGCAAGGGCTGACGGCAGCGCTGATGAACCCGCAGGTGCTGGCGATCATCCGGGTGACCTTCCCGGCCAGCGAACGGGCGCGCGCGATCGGCTATTTCGGCACCACGCTCGGACTGGCGTCCATCCTGGCGCAACTGATCGGCGGCGCGCTGGTGCAGGCCGACCTGCTTGGCCTGGGCTGGCGGCCGATCTTCCTGGTCAATGTCCCGGTCGGGATCGTGGCATTGTTCTTTGCCCGCGGCACGCTGCGCGACTCCAAGGCGGAGGGCCGGCCAACCCTCGATATCGGCGGCATTCTGCTGGCGACGCTGGCCTTGTTGCTGCTGATCTATCCGCTGGTGGAGGGCCAGGGCCTGGGCTGGCCGGCCTGGACGATCGGATCGCTGCTGCTGTCCATCCCGGCCATGGCCGCCTTCCTGCTTTACGAGTGGCTGGTGCAGAGCCGCGGACGGTCGCCGCTGGTGAACCTGCGGCTGTTCCGTGACCCGGCGTTCTCGCTCGGGCTCACGATGGCGGTCACGTTCTTCTCCGGCCTTGCCGCGTTCTTCATGGGCATCACGATCTTCCTGCAACAGGGCTTCGGCTACGGCCCGCTCGCCACCGGGCTGGTGTTCGTTGCGTTCGGCCTGGGCTTCGTCGGCGCGTCGCTGCTGTCCTCGCGGGTGTCGCGGCGGATCGGGCCGCTGACGATCAGCCTGGGTACCGCCCTGCAGGGCACCGGGTTGCTGGCCGTGGTGGCGCTGGCGGTGACCGCGCACGGGACGCCGATCAACCTGTATGTGCTATGGCCCGTGCTGGTCTGGTACGGCTGCGGCCAGGGCTTGGCATTGCCGACGCTGGTCACCTCGGTCGTCGGCAGCAGCCGTATTCCGCCGCAGGAAGCCGGCGCCGCGTCCGGCGTGTTCACCATGGTGCAGCAGGTCGCCTTCGCACTCGGCGTTGCGGTGATCATGGGGCTCTATTTCACCGTGCTCGGCGCCGGCACTCAGCCCTCGGACTATGAGCGGGCGCTAGCGGTGTCGCTGTCGTGCAACGCCGGGTTGATGGGTTTGACGTGCGCGTTGGCATTCTTCCTGCCCCGGCGCGCTCCGGTGCCGGGGGTGGTGGTGCACATCGAGTGATGCTCGGGGCCATGTGGCCCCCCGCGTGGGCGAGGCCATGGCGGCGGGCTACTCGAAGATGGCGACCGCCCGGCACCACCCCGCGCTGCCCGCCTTCACCTTCACCGGGAAGCAGGACACCTTGAACCCGTCCGGCGGCAGCGACTCGAGGTTGTGCAGCTTTTCGATCTGGCAGTAGCCGCGGACCATGCCGGCGCGGTGACCCTCCCAGATGATCGCCGGGTCGCCGGTCTGGGCCCAGCGCTTGGCGGTGTGGACGAACGGGGCATCCCAGCTCCAGCCATCGGTGCCGCACACCCTTACGCCGCGCCCGGTGAGCCACAGCGTCGCCTCGCGCCCCATGCCGCAGCCCCGGCTGACGTAGTCAGGCTGTCCGTAGGCAAGGCCCGCTGATGTGTTGACGAGCACGATGTCGCCTGGCTGCACCGGATGGCCGATGCGGGCGAACTCGGCTTCCAGTTCGGCGGCGCTCACCACATGGCCGTCCGGCAGTGACCGGAAATCCAGCTTCACGCCGGGTCCGAAGCACCAGTCGAGCGGGATTTCGTCGATGGTGATCGCCCGCTGCCCGCCATCCATGGTGGAATGATAGTGGTAGGGCGCATCCACATGGGTGCCGTTGTGGGTCGAGAGTTCGACCCGCTCCATCGCCCAGCCCTCGCCGCCCGGAAGCTGGTCGCGGCGCAGCCCGGGGAAGAAGGCCAGCATGCGCTCAGGCTTGTCATGGGCTGTGTAGGTGACGGTCGGGCCGGTGCCCGGCGGGTCGGCCCAGTCGGTGGTCTCGATCGGCACCGATAGATCGACGAACTTGGCCACTGGCTTGCCCTCCCTGTTCGGGGTGCAGCCTACCGCGCGCCGCGCCGGCCGCCATAGGCCACACTCCCGTGCCAGATTGTATCCTTGCCCGGTCAGCGCTTTTAACCGGAGCGGCTGGAGGGTTATGGTGCGCCGCACGCCTCCCCTTCCAGGATCTCTCCACCGCAGCCATGCCGCGCCCGATCGTCAACCGCCTTGACCGCTACATCTTTCGCCAGTTGGCGCTCGCCCTGGTCGCGAGCACCGCGGCGCTGGTGGCGCTCATCTGGCTGACCCAGTCGCTGCGGTTCGTCGAGCTCGTGGTCAACCGCGGGCTATCCCTGTGGGTGTTCCTACAGTTGACCGGCCTGCTGATCCCGAACTTCGTCGCCGTGATCCTGCCCATCACGACGTTCGTCGTGGTGCAGTTCGTCTATGGCCGCCTGTCCGGCGACCGGGAGCTGACGGTCATGCGCTCCGCAGGCATGTCGCCGATCGCGCTGGCGCGGCCTGCGCTGTCGCTGGCCGGGTTCGTGATGATCGCGTGTTACGTGCTCAACGTCTGGATCGTGCCCCAGAGCTTCTCCGCCTTCCGGGAATACCAGTTTGAAATTCGCAACCGCCTGGCCGCGTTCCTGCTCGAAGAAGGCGTGTTCACGCAGGTGTCGGACGACATGACCGTCTATATCCGCTCCCGCGACGTGGACGGCACGTTGCGCGGCATCCTGGTCGAAGATGCGCGGCAGAAGAACAGCCGCGCCACCATCCTGGCCGAGCGCGGGCGCCTGATCGAAGGGGCGAACGGCCCGGCGGTGCTGCTGGAAGACGGCTCCCGCGAGGAAGTGGACCGGCAGACGGGTCGATTGAACGTCCTGACCTTCGCCCGTAATTCCGTGGACTTGACGCAAAACAGCAAGGCCGAGGAAACCCGGTACCGTGACGTGACGGAGATGTCGCTCGATGAACTCAACCATCCCGAATCGTCGGCCCTGAATGCCCGCGACGCCGGGAAATTCTATGTCGAAGCACAGCGCCGGCTGTCGGCGCCATGGACGGCGATGTCGTTCGCGCTCGTCGCTCTGCTGTCGGTGCTGTCGGGCGCGTTCCAGCGCCATGCCAATATCCTCCGCCCGCTTGTCGCCGTGATCTGCGTCGTTGCCTTGCTGGCGCTGCAGCTTGCCGTTGCCAACCTGGCCGCCCGGATTGTCGTCCTTTTGCCGCTGGTCTGGGTGGCTGCTGTCGGACCGGGTGTGGTGTGCGCCTGGATGCTGTTCGGCCACGAGAGGTTCAGGCTGCCGGCGATGCTGCGCGTGATGGCCCGCGAGGCATGATCGTCGCCGCGACTTTGTCGCTCTACGTCGCGCGGGTCTTCATGGGTGCGGTCGTCGCGATGCTGGCGGCGCTGTCGGGGCTGGTGTCGCTGTTCGACTTCATCGAGCTGCTGCGCCGGGCGGCGACCAAGCCAGATGCCACGTTCGGGCTGGTGCTGCAGATTGCGGCGCTGCGCCTGCCCTACATCGCCATGCAGATCTTGCCGTTTGCGGTGCTGCTGGGCGGCATCGTCGCGTTCTGGCGGCTGACCCGATCCTCCGAACTGATCGTGGCCCGCGCGGCTGGCGTGTCCGCATGGCAGTTCTTGGCGGCCCCGGTGGCGTGTGCCCTGTTGCTGGGCGCGGGGGCGACGGCGATCATCAGCCCGCTGTCATCCGTGATGCTTGCCCGTGCGGAGAACCTCGACAACAGCTACCTGCGCACTTCGGGCGGTCCCCTCGCCCTGGCCGGCGGGCAGCTCTGGCTGCGCCAGTCGGACCACGAACTCGACCCGGCCGGCGTGGCCATCCTTCACGCACAGTCCGTCACCCTTCATGACAATGTGCTGGCCGCGACCGGCGTCAGCGTGTTCCGGCTCAGCTCGGACGATCGCCTGTTGCTGCGGGTAGAGGCGACCGACGCCACGCTCGGCGACCGCCTGTGGTTGTTGCACAACGCGCGGACGATCAAGCCGGACCATATGCCGGAGCAGGTCGGCACGATGGAGTTGCCGACGAACCTGACCGTCGATCGCGTCCAGGAAAGCTTCGCCTCGCCGGACACGCTGTCGGTCTGGGCGCTTCCCGGCTTCATCGCATTGCTGGAGCGGTCGGGCTTCTCCGCCATCCGTCATCGCCTGCATTTCCAGACCCTGCTGTCCCTGCCGCTCCTGGCCGGCACCATGGCGCTGGTTTCGGCCGGGTTTTCGATGCGTCAGACCCGGCGCGGCGGCGTGGCGCAGATGATCGGCAGCGGCGTATCCGCCGGGTTCCTGCTGTTCGTCGTCTCCAAGGTCGCCGAGGAATTCGGCCAGTCGGGCGCGCTGCCCGCCATGCTGGCCGCTTGGGCGCCGGCGGCGGCTGGCCTCATGCTCGCCGTGGCGCTGCTGCTCCATCTCGAGGACGGCTGATGCATTCGCGATATTGGGCCGTAGCAGCCTTGAGCGTTGCGGCCGCCGCATTGCCTCGCGGGGCCGGTGCGCAGCTCTCCAGTGTGGTGGGCAACAAGCAAACCACACCGATCGACAACAAACAGCCGGTCGCCTTCACCGCGGACGATTTCAACTACGACCGCACCTCCGGCATCGTCACGGCGACCGGCCATGTCGAGGCTTGGCAGAACGACCACGTGCTGCGCGCCGACAAGGTGACGTTTGACCGCAACACCAACGTCGCGGCCGCCAGCGGCAACGTCGTCCTGGTCGAACCGGACGGACAGGTGCTGTTCTCGGACTATGCCGAACTGACGCAAGGCATGCGTGAGGCGGTCCTGAAGGGGATGCGCACCGTCCTGGCGCAGAATGGCAAGCTCGTGGCAAACGGCGCGCGCCGAACCGACGGTCAGGTGAACGAGATGACCCGGGCGGTGTACACCGCATGCGACCTCTGCAAGACCGATCCGGCCAAGCCGCCGCTCTGGCAGCTCCGCGCCTTCACGGCGACCCAGGATACCGAGAACCACCGGATCGAATACACCGACGCGACGCTGGACATGTTCGGCATTCCCGTCGGCTACCTGCCGTATTTCTCCCATCCCGATCCCTCGGTGAAGCGCGCGAGCGGCTTCCTCGTGCCGTCGATCGGGGAGAGCAGCCATATCGGCGCGTTCGTCGCCACGCCGTACTACTGGTCGATCGATCCCCAGCAGGACGTCACCATCACGCCGAAGATCACCACCCAGTCGGGCGCCGAACTGACGGCGGATTACCGGCGCCGCTTCAATGACGGCATGATCGAGGCGTTCGGCGGCGGCGCGATCGACCGCGGAAACCCCGAAGGGTTCCTGTTCAGCCGCGCGACGTTCACCTGGGACGACACGTTCCGTTACGGTTTCAACATCAACTACGCGAGCTCGGCCACCTACCTCACAGACTTCCAGGTGCCGAACTACAATAGCGTGCTGACCAGCAACGCCTTCATCGAGGGGTTCGGCGTCGGCTCCTACACCAAGCTCGACACGATCGGGTACGAGGGGCTGGCGACGTCGATCAATCAGACCAAGATCCCCTATGTGCTCCCGCGCTACGAGTACCGCTACTTCAGCGAGCCCGATGCGCTGGGTGGGCGGATCCGGTTCGACACCACCGATTTCGACGTCTATCGCGGCGAAGGCACCGGAACGCGCCGGGCCGCGGCAAGCCTCGACTGGCAGCGGCCATTCAGCGGCAGTCTGGGTGAGCAGTACAAGGTCACCGTTCACCTCGACGCGGCGTTCTACAATGCCGATCAGATCAACCAGCAGCCGACCTATGGCAACATCTCGGCCGAGAATACCGAACACGCCCAGCCGACCGTCGCCGCCGAGATGCGGTGGCCGTTCATGCGCGATGGCGGCTCGACCGGAACCCAGATCGTCGAGCCGATCGTTCAGCTGGTGGCCGCACCGAACGCGCCATCCTTCCTTGGCGGCAAGATCCCGAACGAGGACGGGCTAGACTTCGAATTCAGCGACGCAAACCTGTTCTCGATCAACCGCTTCGGCGGGTATGACCGGTTCGAGGGCGGGCTTCGCGTGAATGCTGCCATCCACACGAACTGGATCGTCGGCGGGACCAACATCGACACCCTCGTGGGCGAGTCGTTCAAGAACCATACCGACAACAGCGTGCCCCCACTCTCCGGCCTGAACAGCCGGCTATCGGATGTGGTGGCCCGCGCGACCATCACGCCAGCCACGTGGTTCGATCTGACCGGGCGCACCAGGGTGGATCCGCATAATGGCGACATCCGCTTCGTTGACGCGATCGCGTCGGCGGGGGTGCCGTTGTTGCGGGCCTCGGCGGGTTATCTGTATTCGGCGACGAACCCTTACTTCTTGTATGACCAATCGCCGCAATCCGTGCAGCCGACCGGCTATCCTTCGAGCTACTTCACGCCGCGCAACGAAGTTACGGCCGGTCTTTCAACCCAATTCGGGCCGTGGAAGCTATCCGGCTATGCCCGCCGCGACGTGAAGTTGTCCAAGATGACCTCCGTCGGCACGCACGGCACTTATGAGGACGAGTGTTTCATATTCGACGTCAACTTCTATCAGCGCTATACATCGATCAATAACGACAAAGGTGGCACCACCATCCTGTTCACGGTCACTCTCAAGACGATCGGAGCGTTCGGGGTCCACGGCAGCTAGAGACAGGACGATCGACATGCGCCTCCTTGCCTACACGGGCCTGCTTTCCGCTGGATTGGCGACCTACGCCCTCGCGGCGAGCACCGGCCCATCCGCGGCGGGCCGGCCGGGTGCGCCAGGCGCGACGACCGTCAGCGACGGCGGCCAGACCGAGGCAATCGTCGCCGTCGTCAACGGGGACGTCATCAGCGCCGCGGACGTGACAGCGCGCGGGCGTCTGTTCGCACTCTCGACCGGGCTGCCCGTCACATCGGATGTGCTCAACCGGCTGCGGCCGCAAGTCACCCGGCAACTGATCGACGACCGGTTGCGCCTGCAGGAGGAGCAGCGGCGCAAGATCGTCGTCACCGATAAGGAAATTGCCGACGCCGTCAATGGGATCGAGCAGCGCAACGGGATGCAGCCCGGCGCCTTGAAGGCCAAGCTGGGCGCAGAGGGCGTGGCACTCCGCACGCTCTATGACCAGACCCGCGTTCAGCTCGGCTGGACCCGGGTTCTGCGGGAGGAACTCGGCAGCCGGGCGGAGATCACCGACGCCGATATCGCAGCCGAGCAGGCGATCCAAAAAGCCCAGACCGGGCAGGCCGAATATCATGTGGCAGAGATTTTCCTGCCGATCGAAGACCCGACCAAGACCGCCGAAACCCAGCGTTTTGCCGATACCGTGATCGGCCAGCTTCGCGCCGGGGCGCCGTTCTCGGTCGTCGCCGCCCAGTTCAGCCAAAGCCAGACGGCGCTGCAGGGCGGCGATCTGGGCTGGGTGCGCGCCAACCATTTCGACCCGCCGGTCGCCGCGGTGCTGAAGGAGATGCCGGACGGCGCCGTCAGCAATCCGATCCTGGTCCCCGGCGGCGTCGATATCGTCACGCTGCATGGAAAGCGTGAAATCGGCAACGACATGGCGACCATCCTGTCCATCCGCCAGGTGTTCCTGCCGTTCACCACGCCGCTGGACCCGGCAAATCCGAACGATCAGCAGAAGAAACAACTCGCCACCGCGCAGAACCTGGGCAAGACGGTGCATGACTGCGAAGGCATGGATGCCGCCGCGAAGGCGAGCGGCAGCGGCCGCCCCGCCGATCCGGGCCCGGTGCGGCTCGAAGGCCTGAGCGGGCCAATGCGGACGCTGCTGACCGGCCTGCAGCCCGACCAGGCGAGCCGCCCATTGGTGTCCAACGACGGGATCGGCGTGCTGATGATCTGCTCGCGCGAGCAGAAGAACCTTGCCGAGAGCAGCAAGACCGACGTGGCCAACCGGCTGTTGAGTGAACGCGTAGAACTGGTGTCACGCCAACTGGTGCGTGAGTTGCGCCGCCGGGCGATCATCGACATCAGGGGGTGAAGCCGCCGCCTGCCGGTCATTTCGCCGAGGATAAGCTTCGCGAGGTTATCGCCCGGCACGGGCTCGATGCCCGGCGTTCGCTGGGCCAGCACTTCCTGCTGGACTTGCACCTGACGGCCCGCATCGCCGCCCTCGCCGGCAATCTGGACGGGCGGCACGTTATCGAGGTCGGCCCAGGTCCCGGTGGACTGACGCGCGCGTTGCTGGACAGCCCGGCGGCCGACATCACGGCTGTCGAGGTGGACCCGAGGGCCGTTGCGGCGATCGAAGAGCTTGCGGCCGGCCATCCCCGCCTGCGCATCATGGCCGCCGATGCGCTTGCCACGGACCTGGCGGGTCTGACTGCCGGCCCACGAGTCGTCGTGGCGAATTTGCCCTACAACATTGCCACGC
>CAZZVB010000053.1:0-5218 GCA_964657445.1 uncultured Burkholderiaceae bacterium
TCGAACCCGGCGGCGCTGTCGTGCTGTTCCGGGTGGATCACGTGGATGTTCCGGTCAATGGCTGGCGCGAGAGCTACGAGGCCGCCCAGGTCGGCGCACTCGGCAGCGGCAAGCGGGCGGCGTGGCGGCAGCCGGGCTGGGTGCGGCATGAGGCATTCCTGATCGCATCGGCATTCCGCGATCTGCACCGGGTCGGCGTCATCGAGCAGCGCCGGACGCCGGCGGCTTCCCTGGTGGATCGCGCGCTGTCGATGTCGAGTTCGACACGGGCGCGGCTCGGAGACGACGGCGCGGCCCGCCTGCGCGAGCAGATCGAGACGATCGTGGATCAGGTCGCGACAGACGGGCTTGTGACCGAAATCGTGGAATCCACGGCATTGATCGCGCGCCGCCCGGCTCACCAGGCTTGACCCGGCGCGTTGGCATGCGCATTTTCCCGCCTCCGGCGCGCCCGCCTGTTTGCAGAGAAGTTCAATGGCCAAGTCCAACACCGTCCAAATCCGCCTCGTGTCCACAGCCGACACCGGGTATTTCTACGTGACGAAGAAGAACGCGCGCTCCGCGACCGGCAAGCTTGAGCTCAAGAAGTATGACCCGGTTGCGCGCAAGCACGTCGCGTTCAAGGAAGCGAAGATCAAGTAGGCTGCTTCGCTAAGCTCGGGATTGCGGGCCCTCGCTGCGCTTCCCACCGGACAACTGGCTAGCCCCAAAGTCCGCTGCTGTCGCCTTTGCGTTTGCCAGGGATGACGATGGGGTCGTGGACTGGCAGCTCGGCTGGCCTGCCGAATAGCCAACCCTGACCGTAATCCACCGACAGCGATTTCAGCACTTCAGCTTCGGCTTCGGTCTCGACGCGCTCGGCGACCACGGCGGCCCCGGCAGCGCGGGCGATTTCGATCATTCCGGTCATGAAGGCGCGCTCGCGGCCATCGCTGATGATGCCGGGGATGTAGGACCCGTCCAGCTTGACGATGTCGGCCGGCATGGCGCGCAGCACGCGCACATCCGCCCCGCCGGCGCCGAAATCGTCCAGGCAGAACGGGATGCCCATCTCGCGCAGAAGCTGCGCGGTCCGCACCGCTTCCTCCACGTTTTCCAGTTGCGCGGTCTCCGTCATCTCGACCACGAGGCGGTTGGCCTTGCGCGCCGGGCTTCGGATCAGGGTCGCGACCAGCCGGTCCCGGAACACCGGGTCCTGCATCGACTGGCCGGAAAGGTTGAAAGCGATCGGCAGATCCGCCCGCGTGGCGGCCTCGCACGCCATGGCCGCGACCGCGAGATCAAGCTCGGTGGCCAAGCCGATCGTTTCTGCCAGCAGGACGAAATCCTGCGGGGAGTCCGCCGGGCAGCCCGGAACCGGCTCGGGCCGCAGCAGCGCTTCCATGTGGTGGGGCTCACGGTCCTGCAGGCTGACGATAGGCTGGAACAGCAAGGCGAACCGCTGCTCCTTGATGGCGCGCCGCATGGCCCCGGCGTGCTTCATGGTTCCCTGCACGTAACCGGCGAGGCCTTTGCCGAACCCGGCCGCCTCCATCCCGTCAACGCCGCCCTTGGCGAAGGCGTCCAGCGCCTGCCGCAGCGCGCGCGCCGCTTGCGGCCGGGTCAACCCATCCGGCGCGAGCGGCAGAGCGTGCGACGACACGCTGGCGGTGACACCCTGGTCCCGCAGCAGCGCCTCCAACGCGGCCGCCACGTCCACCAAACCCGATGCGGTGCCTTCCGGGCCGAGCAGGCCGAAGCGCCCCGGGGCGATCTCACTGGTCAGGGCATTGGGGGCGAGGACTTCCAGTGCCGGGCCAACGACGTCCCCGCTGGAGCCCTCAACCTCCAGCAACCCGAGTTCGCACGAGATGCCGGAGCGCTGGCGCGCCTCGGTGGCGCGGGCCAACCCGGAGGCGGAACTGGCCTGCAGCACGCCGCCGAGCGGCGCGGGAGGCAGGGCAAATGTCACGCAGAGCCGGGCAGGGCGCGAGGCGGACTCCAGCCGCAGCCCCGCCAGCGCGACTTCGGTGCGCGGCTTGTTGGATAGCCGCACGGTCCAGGGCAGCAAACGTCCGCGTTCCGTCAGGATCATCAACGCCGTATCGAGCGCGTCATGGTCCGCCGGGGTCACCAGGTCGCGCAGGGAACGGCCGATCCAGGCATCCGGCGGGGCGCCCATCTTGCTGCGGTAGGCGCCCGCCGCGTAGGTGATCTTACCGCTGAAATCCACCTCCGCCACCAGATCGGCGGCGGCGAAGGCGAACGCGACAAACCGCTCACTATTGTCGCCGCGGCGGAGTTCCACGCCATCCTTGAGCTGTCGAGTCACCGCACCGCTCCAACACTGCGGCGCATTGTCGCGCAGGGGGATTAAGCGGGTGGTAACGGGCGCGAGCGGCCTACTCCTCCGTGAGTTCGATCTCGACGCGGTTGCGGCCCTGGTGCTTGGCCCGGTAGAGCGCGCGGTCGGCGGCGCCCAGCAGCTTCTCGGACGTCATGTCGGGCCGGCTGCTGCGCGACAGGCCGATGCTCACGGTCAGCCGATGCGGCCCATCGGCGTCCGGCGTGAACTCCACGCCCTGGATCGCGACCCGCAGCCGCTCGGCCGCGCGCACGGCGTCCGCGGCGGATGCGCCTGCCATCACCACAACGAATTCCTCGCCGCCATAGCGCGCCAGGCTGTCGAACACGCGGGTCCGGCTGCGCAGCGTCTCGGCAACCTGCTTCAGCACCTGGTCGCCTGCGGCGTGGCCCCAGCGGTCATTGACGCTTTTGAAGTGGTCGATATCGATCATCAGCACGGCGAGGCCCGCCGGCTGCCCGGCAGCGATCAGGCTGCCGAGATGGCGCATCAGGTAACGATGGTTATAGAGGCCGGTCAGCGGATCGGTCAGCGCCAGTTCGAGGGCTTGGCCGAGGTCGGCGCGCAGGCGGTCCTGGTAGAACTTACGCCGGATCTGATTGCGCGCCCGCACCCGCAGTTCGTTCTCGTCCACCGGGCGCAGCACCCAGTCATTTGCGCCCATGTCGAAGCCGCGCATGAGCCGGTCATGTTGCTCCGGCTCGGCGATCAGCAGCAGCGGGATTTCCATCGTCGAACGCTCCGCCCGCAGCCTGGAGGCGAGGCGCAGCGGGTCGTTGCCTGCCATGGAAAGGCTGAGCACGATCAGGTCGAAGCTGACCGTGCCCGACATCGCCAACGCTTCCGCCTCCGACCGTGCCCGCGCGGGCACGATGCCTTCGCGCGACAGCGCTTCCTGGGCGTTGAGGGCGCCGAGATCCCAATCATCGACGATCAGCGCGCGGGCGCCGACCACGGAGAAATCCGGCCGCGGATTGCTGGAAAGGCCGAGCGCCATGGCCGTTTCACCGCGGACGCGCCACTCGTCCAAAAGCCGCTTCAGCCGCACCAGGCCACGAACGCGGGCGAGCAGCGTCTCATAGTGCAAGGGCTTGGTCAGGAAATCGTCGGCCCCGACCTCGAGCCCTTGCAGCCGCTCGCAGGTGTCGCCCAGGGCGGTCACCATCACCACGGGAATATGGACTGTCAGGGTGTCCGACTTCAGCCGCCGGCAGGTTTGATAACCGTCCATGCCCGGCATCATCACGTCCAGCAGTATAAGGTCAGGCTGCCAGGAATGGGCGAGCCGAAGCGCCTCGAAGCCATCATGCGCCGTTTCGACTTGGTAATACTCGGCTACAAGCTTGGCGGTCAGCAGCTTCGTGTTGGCCGGAACGTCGTCAACGATAAGGATGCGGGCAGTCATCGTGCACTTTCAATCGCCCGGCAATAGCTCGGCCCGGGTATGATACGGAGATATTGACCCTTTCGGAAGCGGCATCAGCCAAGGCCGCCGCGAATAGCTGCAATCGGCCCGAACTCGCGGTTCCAGCGGCTGCGGTTACCAACTCGTTACAGGGGCGGAGCATTGCGGTGGCCCCTACAGCGGTCCGCACTGTTGCAACAGCGGCAAATGCTGCCATGCTCCTTTCAGCTCTGAAAAACAGGGGCGAGGGAAGAGACGATGAGGTTGCACAGCCTTGCTGGGGCGTCATGCCCGATAGCGCGGTCGATTGTGGCCGTCGGCGATTGGTGGTCGTTGCTGATCGTCAGGGAAATCTTTCTCGGAGCGCATCGCTTCAGCCAGATCCAGCGCAATCTTGGCCTGGCGAAGAACATCCTGTCCGCGCGGCTGAAGAAGCTGGTGGAAAATGGCGTTTTGCAGGTTTGCCCGGTCACGGGCGCGCACCAATCCTATATGCTGACTGACCAGGGCGCCGATCTTCAGGGGGTGCTGGAGTCGTTTGCGGCATGGGGCGAACGCTGGCTGCCGGTGGTTTCGGACCCGGCGGCTCCGGCTTTGCCGCGGCTGCCCGCCGCGGCACGTCCGGCCGGACCGGGTATGTCCGCGCGCCCCCCGGGAGCATCCGCGCCGATGTAAATCCGGCCCAGCAGCCGCGACTGGCAACCACGCTGTTCGTGGCGAAGTAGTGCCGGGTGCCGAGGCTTAGCTCACCGGACTAGCGGGCGTTCTCGAAGCCCAACGGATCGAGGGCGGCGCGCAAGGCCGCGACCTGATCCGCATAGCTGGCTGCATCGTCGAAGTCTTTCCATAGCCGTACCGAGAGGCGGGGCAGATCGCTCTGAATGGCAAGGACCACCGTCCCGGAGCCTTGGAAGGTCTCGAATACACCCACATGCCACGGCCGTCCGGGATGAAAGCCGTATCGCGCGGCGAAAGCGCTGATGGCCTCCCTGAGCTTCACCTGATCCACCCGAGTCTGAGGGGCTTCGAGGTCGAGTAGCTCGATGGCGGGTTGATACTCCGTTGAAGCTTTTGCCTCGGCGACAACGAATCGGGCCGCTGCCGAGGGGTGCAGGGCGGCTGAGCCGATCAGGGCACAAATACACCCCAGAGCCATCAAGGTAGCACGCATCAGTCCAGGCTCCCCTTGCGGCTCCGGACGGCCCCCTTGACCACCTCGTCGCATTTCTCAAACCCTTGCGGGCCGAGCGTGCCGTTCATCCATGCGTGCCACGGCCCCGTGTTTATGCCCTCACCGAACGTGCTGACCCAAATAGTCCGCTCGACAAGGCTTGCCTGCCTGACGACAAAGCCATCGGAAGGCCCTTCCGACTCGGCATAGTTGAGATGGCATTCAGCTCCGGTCGTCATGACGCTTCATGCTCGTGGCCTTTGCGAGACGGCGTTGATCCGCCCGATCGGCGGATGGG
>CAZZVB010000053.1:5318-21779 GCA_964657445.1 uncultured Burkholderiaceae bacterium
CTTCATGCTCGTGGCCTTTGCGAGACGGCGTTGATCCGCCCGATCGGCGGATGGGGTTCCCGAGACACGATCGCCAGACAGGGTCAAGCCCGACAATTTCGGGCTCCGTGGCCCTTTGGCACTGGCGCGGCGGCTTAAGCTGTTTCACTCTCGCATACCGAACATGTGACAACCTCATGTCTCCAGGAGTGTTCTGCAATGATTACCCGCCGTTCCGCGGCCCAGCTTCTCGCTGGCACCGCCATCGCCACCTCGTTTGCGGGCAAGGCTTTCGCGGCCGACAAGACAGTCCAGATCGGGATCAACTTCTCCCTCACCGGCGGTGACGCCGACAGTGCGACGCACATGCGCGACGGCGCGCTGATGGCGATCGAGGAAGCCAACGCCAAGGGCACGGTGAAGGGCTACAAGATCACGCCGATGGTGCTGGACGACGCCACCGCCACCGCGGGCCAGTATGACCCGGCGCAGGCCGCGACCAACGCCCGCAAGTTCGTCTCCGACAAGACGGTGGTGGCCGCTGTCGGCCCGCAGATGAGCGGCGCCGGCAAGGCGATGGCGCCGATCCTGAGCCAGGGCAACCTGGCGATCATCACCCCGTCCTCGACCAACCCGGACCTGACCGATCCGAAGTTCGCCGCGCAGTACCGGCCCGCAGGCAAGGCGATCTACTTCCGCACCGTCACCACCGACGCTTTCCAGGGACCCAACATGGCGGACTTCTTCGCCGAGAAGCTGGGCGTGAAGGCGATCTACATCCTCGACGACCAGGGCGCGTATGGCGTCGGCCTGGCGGACGCGTTCCAGAAGCGGATCGCCGAAAAGGGCGTCAAGGTGCTCGGCCGCGACCAGCTCGACCCCAAGAACGCCGACTATTCGAGCATCCTGACCAAGATCAAGTCCATGAACGCGGACAGCCTCTATTTCGGCGGCGTCGGCACGGCGGGCGTGAAGCTGATCAAGCAGAGCTACGAGATCCTGCCCGACCTCAAGAAGGGCGGCGGTGACGGCCTGTATGGCTCCGACCTGCTGAAGGGCGCCGGCTTCCCATCGATCCAGGGCTGGTATGCCACCATCGCGTCCCCGCATCTGGTGGGCGACACCAAGCTTGCGTCCTGGATCAAGACGTTCCGGGCCAAGTACGGCTATGCGCCGGACGACTACACCATCACCTCGTACGACGCCGCGCAGTGCATCATCCAGGCGATGGAGAAGCTCGCCGCCGCCGGCAAGCCGATCACGCGCGACGTGGTGCGTGACGCGCTGCAGACCGGCAAGTTCACCACCTTGCAGGGCCCGGTGAGCTTCGACGCGAATGGCGATATCGAGAGCAAGGTCGTCAGCGTCTTCCAATGCCAGAAGGACGACAGCGCTCCACTCGACGATGTCAGCGCCCAATTCAAGTACATCGGCGTGGCGCCGACGTCGTAATCGAACCTGCGAGCTGAGCCAAAACCGTGACGCCCTTCGACCTGCTGGTTCAGCAAACCATCAACGGCGTGAGCCTTGGCGCGATGTATGCATTGATCGCGCTGGGGTTCACGCTGGTTTATGGGATCTTGGAACTGATCAACTTCTCCCACTTCAACGTCTTCATGGTGGGATCCTTCATCGCGCTCTACGTGCTGGAGGGCTTCGGCCTGCAAGGCCAGACGACCATCATGTCGGGCTGGCCGCTGGCTGGGGTGCTGCTGACGGCGCTGATCGTGACGATGATCGGGTCGGGATTGCTCGGCGTGGTTATTGAGCGTGTGTCGCTGCGCCCCTTGCGTGGGTTGAAGGGACCGTCGGCGATGATCACGACGATCGGCGTGTCGTACATCCTGTTCAATCTGGTGCTGCTGTTCCTGGGCGCCGATTCCAAGAACTATCCGAACCCGCTGCCCCCGCTGACGGTTGCAATCGGCGGGGCGACGCTGCGGCTGCGCGAGGTGCTGATCTGGATTATCGCCGTGATCCTGATGGCCGGGCTGTGGATCTTCACGCGGCGCAGCAAGATGGGCAAGGCGATGCGCGCCACGGCGCAGGACCCGGAAGCTGCCCGCATGATGGGTGTGGACGTGGACCGGGTGATCATGACCGCGTTCTTCGTTGGCTCCGCCTTGGCGGGGGCGAGCGGCATGATCTTCGGGATGTATTACAACTTCACCAACTTCTCGATCGGGTACAGCGGCGGACTGCGGGCCTTCACCGCGGCCGTTCTGGGCGGGATCGGGAACGTTCCCGGCGCCATGCTGGGCGGCATGATCATCGGCCTGATTGAGACATTGAGCGGGCAGGTGGTGTCGGTGCGATGGACCGACGTGATCATCTTCTCGCTCCTGGTCCTGGTGCTGGTGTTCCGCCCGGCCGGGTTGCTGGGGCGCATGGCGCCGAACAAGTCCTGATGTCGGTGGCAACTTCAATCTCGGGCGCCTTGCGCAAGCCGTTCGCCCGTATCCCGCCGGCTCGGCTGCGCGCCGTGGCCACATCGGCAGTGGCGCTCGGGGCGCTTCTGTTTCCGCTGATCAACGGCGACGATGCCGACATCGATTCGGCTGCCAACGCGATGTCGTATGCGGCGCTGGCGCTCGGGCTCAACGTGGTCGTCGGCTTCGCCGGGCTGCTGGACCTTGGCTACGCGGCGTTCTTCGCGATCGGCGCCTATTGCTACGGCGTCCTGTCGTCATTCCAGCTCCAGCCGGAATGGAGCAGCTTTTGGGAGCCGATCGCCTGGCTCGGCCTTGTCGCCCGCATGCCGGGCCCGGGCACTGCCGACGTGGTTCATACGACGCTGTCGTTCTGGTTGGCCATTCCGCTGGCCGGCGCGCTGGCTGCGGTGTGCGGCATCGCCTTTGGCGCGCCGACCTTGCGGCTGCGCGGCGACTACCTGGCCATCGTGACGCTCGGCTTCGGGGAGATCGTGCCGATCGTCGCGCGCAACTGGACGGGCCTGACCAACGGCGCGATGGGCTTGAACGGCGTGGCGCCGCCGAGCCTTGGCGGCACCAGCTTCGGCGTGGACGCGACGCCGTATTATTACGTGATCGTTGCCATGGTGGCCGCGCTGATCTTCATCAGCATCCGGCTGCGCGACAGCCGGGTCGGGCGGGCCTGGATGGCGATCCGCGATGATGAGATCGCGGCCGGCGCGATGGGCGTCAATCTGGTGCGCTTCAAGCTGCTCGCCTTCGCGATCGGTGCGTCCTTCGCCGGCATGACCGGCACGTTCTATGTCGCCAAGCTGCAGACCGCGACGCCGGAAATGTTCGGCTTCCCGGTTTCGGTGATGATCCTGGTGATGGTCGTCCTGGGCGGCATGGGCAGTGTCTGGGGCGTCGTGCTCGGCGCGATGATCCTGCAACTGCTGCAATCCTGGTTCCTGCAGGACATGACGGGGTGGCTGCACTCGCTCGGCGAGCTGGTCGGCAGCGCGATGCTGCAACGCGTGGACCTGACGCAATCGATCGAGCTGATCTTCGGCATCATCCTCGTGCTGATGATGCTGTTCCGGCGCGAGGGTCTGATTCCCGCACACCGCCGGGCCGCGGCGCTGACGTTTGAGCAGCAGCATGCCGTGGTGGAGCGGGTGACGAACTTCGCGCTGCCCGGCATCACGCCGCCGGAACAGCGCGGCAAGCCGCTGCTGGAGGTGCAGGGCGTGACCGTGCGGTTCGGCGGCCTGGTGGCGCTGAACAACATGAGCCTGGTGATCCCGGATGGCGGCGTGCTGGCCGTGATCGGGCCCAACGGATCCGGCAAGTCCACGCTATTCAACGTCATCACCGGGCTCACTCCGCCGGCGGCAGGCAAGATCGTGTTCGGCGGCGTGGATCTGACCGGGCAGCCCTCGCACAAGATCCTGCAGGCCGGGATGGCGCGCACGTTCCAGAACATCCGCCTGTTTCCGAACCTCTCGGTCATGGACAACGTGCTGGTGGGCGCCCACAGCCGGCTGCACACCGGGGCATTGCGCGCCATCATCCGGCCGCCGATGACCGGCCGGGAGGAGCGTGAGGCGAAGGACCGGGTGATGGAGATCCTGTCGCTGTTCGGCAACCGCCTGGTGCCGCGGGTGGACCAGCCGGTTTCAGGCCTGTCCTACGCCAATCGCCGCCGGGTCGAGATCGCGCGGGCGCTGGCGTCCGGGCCGCGGCTGCTGATGCTGGACGAGCCGACCGCAGGCATGAACCCGGCGGAGACGCTGGAACTGGCCGAACAACTGAAGCAGTTGCACAGCCTCGGCCTCAGCATCCTCGTCATCGAGCACAAGCTCGACGTGGTGGTGCGGCTGGCGGACCGCGTGGTGGTGCTGGATCACGGCGAGAAGCTGACCGAAGGGTTGCCGGACGAGGTGCGGCGGAACGAGCAGGTGCTCGACGCCTATCTCGGCCGCAGCCACACCGCCGTGGAGGCCGCACCTGTTGCCTGACATGTCGATGCCCCCTGACTTCGGCGGGTCGCTGCTGGAATTCCGCAACGTCAACACCCATTACGGCGACCTTCACGTGCTGAAGGACGTGAACTACGACATCAAGGCCGGGGAGATCGTCTGCCTGCTCGGCGGCAACGCATGCGGCAAATCCACCACGATGAAGACGATCATGGGGATCGTCCGCCCGACCACCGGCAGCGTGCTGTTCGACGGGAAGCCGATCGAGCGGCTGTCGGTGGCGCAGCGGGTGGTGCGCGGGCTGGCGCCGGTGCTGGAAGCGCGGCGGCTGTTCCCGCGCATGACGGTCTATGAAAACCTGGAGATGGGCGCCTACACCCGCAAGAAAGGCCCCGAGTTCGAGCAGGACCTTGAGCGTGTGTACGGCCTGTTCCCGCGCGTGAAGGAACGCCGCACCCAGCAGGCCGGCACGCTGTCGGGCGGCGAGCAGCAGATGGTGGCGATCGGCCGTGCCCTGATGGCGCGCCCGCGGCTGATCTGCATGGACGAGCCGTCGATGGGCCTGTCGCCGCTGTTCGTGGAGCAGACGTTCGAGATCATCCAGACGATCAACCGCCAGGGCATGACGATCTTCATGGTGGAGCAGAATGCCAACATGGCGCTGCAGATCGCCCACCGTGCCTACGTGCTGCAGACAGGGCAGGTGGTGCTGTCCGGCACAGCCGCGGAAATGCGGGTCAACCCGGTGATCCGCGAAGCCTATCTCGGGGAAATGGCGGTCGCCTGACCCGGCGGCGGTGCCGGCCCAATCAGTATGGCACGCCGTCTTTATGGGTGAACTGCCACTTTCCATCCGTGCCCATCCTGGCCTGGATGTCGTCCACCGGATAACTCACCTCGTCACCATGCGCGCGGTCGCCCACTTCCAGGATCACGCAGTCTTGGTCCGTGCGATTCTCTAAGTGGTGCGCCGTTCCACCCGCTGCGAAGCCCGCAACCATGCCGGGGTGAAGCTGCGTCTTGCCTGCATCGGTGAACAGGGTTGGCTCGCCCTCGACCACGTAAATGAACTCGTCCTGACGGGAGTGCTGATGATGCAGCGCGGACACCGCACCTGGCGGCAGGCGGGTTAGGTTCACCCCAAAGCTTTTGAGGCCGAACAAGTCTCCCAGAGGACGCTTGACCCGGCCTGCCATAAGCGAGGCGAACGGCTCGGGGTAGTTGCTCGGCTTGGTTCGAGCCGGGGCATCGGCGGCCACGATTGCGGCAGGCTTCTCGGTCATCACGGGCACTCCCTTTTCTGCGATGCACCATAATTCGCTGCAGTGGGATGAGGGAGGGAGCCATGTCGCCGTGGCGATGAACATTGAACGTGGCCCGGCGGCGTGGCATGGCCTGCGTCATGCTCCGAACGATGTACCAGCGGATCCTGCTGCTCTCCGCGAGTCCGGCTGCGCCCCTGTGGCTGTTCGCGGTGGCCTTCGCCGAAAGCAGCTTCTTTCCGGTGCCGCCCGACGCGCTGCTGATCCCGATGGCGCTGAGCCGGCCGGACCGGGCGATTCGCTACGCCGTGATCTGCACCGTCGGCAGCGTCACCGGGGGCATTCTTGGCTACTATATTGGCTACGCGCTGTTCGCACAGGTCGCGCAACCGCTGCTTCGCCTGTATCATTACGAAGCCGCCTATGCCGCGTTCCAGGCCCGCTTTGCCGAGGTCGGGCTGTGGATCATCTTGATCAAGGGGCTGCTGCCGATCCCCTACAAGATCATCACGATCGCGTCCGGAGCAGCCCAGTTCGACTTTGTCACGTTCGTCGCCGCGAGCCTGGTGACGCGCGGTGCGCGGTTCCTGCTTTGGGCCGTGCTGCTGAAGTTCTTCGGCGACCGGGCGCGTGGTTTCATCGACCGCCAGTTGCCGGCCATTCTGGCCGCCACGGCGGTGGCAGCCGTGCTTGGCTTCGTGATGCTCAAATACGTTTGACGCCCCAAGCACCGCAGCCGATTGCATCGGCAGGGCTTGCCAAGTGAGAAAGAAAACGTGAACGTATCTTTACACACCCGTTAGCCGGGATCAGTGATTTAGCGCGCAGCGGCTCGAAAGTAGCCGCGTGCAGGGAGTGAGAGACGATGGATCAGGCCGAGCTTGTTCGGATTAGGAATAGTGCCGCTTTTCAGGAACTGGTGCGCAAGCGGAGCAGCTTCAGCTGGACGCTGGCGATCATCATGTTCCTGATCTTCGGCGGTTTCATGTTCCTGGTCGCCTTCGACCACTCCATCGTCGCCAGCCCAATCGGCGACGGTCCTCTCACGGTCGCATTCCCGCTCGGCCTGGGCGTGATCCTGGCGGCAATCGTCCTGACCGGCGTTTATGTCGTGCGTGCCAATACCGAGTTTGACCGGCTGACCGCGGAAATCGTCGGCCAATCGCGTTCGGCCACGATCCCCTTGGGCTCCCGCTTCGCGGAGGGCGTGCGATGATCCGCCGGGCAACGCTGCTTCCAGCCGGCCTGTTCTGCCTGGCGCTGACGGCAGTCGCTGCGCATGCCGCCGGCCCCGACCTGGGGCAGGCGGAAAAGCAGCCGCTGAACGTCGTGGCGATTTCGCTGTTCCTCGGCTTCGTCGCACTGACGCTGTTCATCACGTACTGGGCGGCCCGCCGCACGCACTCCGCGGCCGATTTCTATGCGGCGGGCGGCGGCATCACCGGCCTGCAGAACGGGCTGGCGATCGCCGGCGACTACATGTCCGCGGCCTCATTCCTGGGCATTGCGGCGCTGGTTTATGCCAACGGCTATGACGGGCTGATCTATTCGATCGGCTTCCTGGTCGGCTGGCCGATCGTGATGTTCCTGATGGCCGAGCGGCTTCGCAACCTCGGCAAATACACCTTCGCGGACGTAGTGTCGTACCGCTTGAGCGCCACGCCGATGCGGGTGCTGTCGGCCAGCGGCACGCTCGTCGTGGTGGCGTTCTACCTGATCGCGCAGATGGTCGGCGCCGGGCAGCTCATCAAGCTGCTGTTCGGGCTCGACTACCTGTACGCCGTGGTGCTCGTGGGCGTGCTGATGGTCTGCTACGTCACCTTCGGCGGCATGCTGGCCACGACCTGGGTGCAGATCATCAAGGCGGTGATGCTGCTGGGCGGCGCGTCGTTCATGGCGATCATGGTGCTGCAGACCTTCGACTGGAGCCCGGTCGCCCTGTTCGCCAAGGCGGTCGCGGTGCACCCGAAGCACATGGCGATCATGGCGCCCGGCGCCTTCGTGTCGAGCTCGGTTGGCACCATTTCACTTGGCCTTGCCTTGATGTTCGGCACCGCCGGGCTGCCGCATATCCTGATGCGCTTCTTCACCGTCCGCGACGCCAAGGCCGCGCGCAAGAGCGTGTTCTACGCCACCGGGTTCATCGGCTACTTCTACATACTGACCTTCATTATCGGCTTCGGCGCGATCGTGCTGGTCGGCACCAATCCGGAATATGCGGCGAATCCCGCGGCCGGCGGCTTCACGGCGGCGGCGGCGCTCAAGGGTGGCGGCAATATGCCGGCCATTCATCTGGCGCGGGCGGTCGGCGGCGACGCGTTATTCGGCTTCATCTCCGCCGTCGCGTTCGCGACCATCCTGGCCGTGGTGTCGGGCCTGACGCTCTCCGGCGCCAGCGCTATCAGCCACGATTTGTATGCGAGCGTGTTCCGCCGCGGCAAGATCAGCGACGGCTCGGAAGTCCGCGTCTCGCGAATTGCCACCGTGTTCCTGGGCGTGCTCGCCATCGTGCTCGGCGTCGCTTTCGAAAAGGTGAACGTGGCCTTCATGGTGGGCCTGGCGTTCGCGATCGCCGCCAGCTCCAACTTCCCGGTGCTGCTGCTGTCGATGTACTGGAAGGGCCTGACGACCAAGGGCGCGGTCGTAGGCGGCTGGCTCGGGCTGCTGACCGCCCTGACGCTGACGGTGTTGAGCCCGTCGATCTGGCACGATGTGCTGGGTTATCCGGCGGGTATCTTCCCGTACAATGCGCCGGCGCTGTTCTCGATGCCGGTGGCGTTCCTCGCGTGCTGGGTCGTCTCCCTGCTGGACGCACAAAGCGCGTCGGCGAGGCAGCAGGCGACCTTGTTCGAGGCGCAGTTCATCCGCTCGCAGACCGGCATCGGGGCGGAGGGCGCGACCGCGCACTGACGACCCGCCTGCCGGGTGCTAGTCCGTCTGGCGCCGTGTCGCTGATCTTGTGACACGGCACGCAGAACTCTAGGGTGCGGCGGCTCCACCCACCGCACCCAAGGACGGCAATGACCCATAAACGGGTGCTTCTCAAAGTCTCCGGCGAGGCCCTGATGGGCAAGCTGGAATACGGCTTGGACGGGGACACCTTGCTGCGCATCGCAACCGACGTGCGGGACGTCGTCTCGCTCGGCGTGCAGGTTTGCCTTGTGATTGGCGGCGGCAATATTTTCCGCGGCATTTCCGCAGCGGCGCGTGGCATGGACCGTGCACAGGCCGACTACATGGGTATGATCGCTACGGTCATGAATGCGCTCGGTATGCAGAATGCGCTGGAGAAAGTGGGCGTCCAAACGCGCGTGCAGTCGGCGATCCCGATGGCCAGCGTCTGTGAGCCATACATCCGGCGCCGGGCTATCCGGCACATGGAGAAGGGCAGGGTGGTGATTTTCGCCGCCGGGACCGGCAATCCGTTCTTCACCACCGACACGGCAGCGGCGCTGCGCGCGGCGGAGATGGACTGCGACATGCTGCTGAAGGGCACCCAGGTGGACGGTGTCTATTCCGCCGATCCGCGTAAGGACGCGGACGCCAAGCGTTTCGAAGAACTCACCTATCATGACGTGCTCGCCGGCGACCTCGCGGTGATGGACGCCGCCGCGATCAGCGTGGCGCGTGAGAACGGCCTGCCGATCGTGGTATTCAACATCCACGCGGCCGGGGCGTTTGCCCAGGTGATGCGAGGTGAAGGCCGCTTCACGACCATCACCGAAAAGTCGTAGATATTACGTATCCGAACGAGGTGCCGTGTGGCTGCCGACCTACCTTCGCTGAAGACCGACCTGACGCGCCGCATGGATGGCGCCATGGAGACGATGCGTCGTGACTTTGCCGGATTGCGGACCGGGCGGGCCAGCCCGGCGTTGCTGGAACCGGTGAAGGTCGAGGCATACGGCTCCGAAGTGCCGATTACGCAGGTTGGCACCATCGGCGTTCCGGAGTCGCGGATGCTCACCGTGCAGGTTTGGGACAAGTCGCTGGTCGGCGCCGTTGAGCGTGCGATCCGCGACTCGGGCCTTGGGCTTAACCCGGCGTCCGATGGCCAGGTCGTCCGCGTGCCGATCCCGCAACTGACGGCGGAGCGCCGGGTTGAGCTGGCCAAGGCCGCCGGCCGCTACGGCGAGGGTGCGCGCGTCGCGGTCCGCGGCGTCCGGCGGGACGGGATGGAGCAGATCAAGGCGGCGGAGAAGAAGCACGAGCTCGGCGAGGACGAGGCGAAGACGTGGTCCGACGAAGTGCAGAAGCTGACAGATCAGTACATCAAGCGCATCGACGAGTCCCTGGTGGACAAAGAGCGCGAGATCAAACAGGTCTGATCGGACCAGACGGGGATTTGCAGGTGAACGTCCAGCCCAGCCGTATCGTCCCCGATATCAGCGATCCGTCGTTGCCGGCCCACGTGGCCATCATCATGGACGGCAATGGCCGCTGGGCGGCAGGCCGCGGGTTGCCGCGGGTAGCGGGGCATCGTGCCGGCGCGCAGGCGGTCCGCCGCACCATCGAGGCGGCGACCAAGCGCCGCGTGGACTGGCTGACGCTGTACGCCTTCAGCAGCGAGAACTGGAGCCGGCCGCAATCCGAGGTGCTCGATCTCACGGGCCTCCTGCGCCACTACATCCGGCAGGAATTGGCGGAGCTGAAGGCGCAGGGTGTCCGGCTGCGCGTGATCGGCGACGTGCATCGCTTCGACCCGGACGTCCGCGCCGACCTGGCGCGCGCCGAGCGGGAGACCGCGCTCAACAGCAGGCTGAACCTGAACGTGGCGTTGTCCTACGGCGCGCGGGCGGAAATCGCGGCTGCGGCACGGCGGGCGGCCGAGGCGGTCAGGGACGGAACGCTCGACCCGGCGAGCCTGGATGAGACGGTGTTCTCCAGCATGCTGTCCACCGCTGGCATGCCGGACCCGGACCTGCTGATCCGCACCAGCGGCGAGCACCGGTTGAGCAACTTCCTCCTGTGGCAGTCGGCCTATGCCGAGCTGGTGTTCACCGACGTGCTATGGCCGGATTTCGGCGAAGCCGAGTTCGACGCCGCCCTGGCCGAGTTCGCCAGGCGGGAACGCCGGTTCGGGGCGCGCCCTGGCTGAGGCCGGGCCGGGCCAGCGCTGGGCGGATCTTCGTCTGCGGGTGCTATCGGCGGCGGTGCTGGCGCCGGCAGCGTTGCTGATCACCTGGGCGGGCGGCTGGCTATACGGGCTGCTGCTCGCCGCCGGCTTTGCCGGGGTGATGTGGGAATGGGCGCCCATGTGCCGCTTTCGCCCGCTGCCGCTGCTGCTTGGCCTGGCCTATGCCGTCGCCGCGATGGCGGCACTCTGGTATTTGCGCGCATTGAGCCTGCGGGTGGTCTTCGTTGTCTTCATCGTGGTCTGGTGCAGCGATATCGGCGCCTACGCGGCAGGCCGCTTCATCGGCGGACGGCGTTTGGCACCGCTGATATCACCGGGTAAGACCTGGAGCGGCGCCGTAGGGGGGTTGGTCGCAGCGATGGCGGGTGGGTTTATAGCGTCCGGTTTGCAGCCCGCGGCGCTGCTGCCGACGGCAGTGTTCGGTGTCGCCTCGCAGCTGGGCGACCTGGGTGAGAGCGCGCTCAAGCGGCGCTACGACGTCAAGGATTCCGGACGGCTGATCCCGGGCCATGGCGGCTTGCTGGACCGGATCGATGGCTTGATGGCGGCCGCCCTGGTCGCGGCACTCTGGTTCCTCGTGGCAATCGATGTTTGGGGCATGCCGGGCTGATGCGCACCGTGACCGTTCTTGGCAGCACCGGCAGCGTGGGCTGCAGCACCGTCGATCTGCTGATGGCCCACCGCGACCGCTACCAGGTCCGCTGCCTGACAGGCGGCCGCAACGCCGCCGTGCTGGCCAAGCAGGCGATCGCGCTCTGCGCCGAACTGGCCGTGATCGGCGACCCGGCGCAATACGGCGCGCTGAAGGACGCGCTGGCGGGCCATGACATTCGCATCGCGGCCGGGGCCGACGCGGTGACCGAGGCCGCGTCGTTGCCCGCGGATTGGACGATGGCGGCGATCACCGGGGCGGCGGGGCTGCCGTCCACCCTGGCAGCGATCCGGCGCGGCGGCGCGATCGCCTTCGCCAACAAGGAAGCCCTGGTGTGCGCCGGAGAGGTCATGCTGCAGGCGGTGCGCGACGCCGGCGCCACGCTGCTGCCGGTCGATTCCGAGCACAACGCGATCTTCCAGGCGATGGCCGAGAATAATGGCCGCGCGGTCGAGAAGATCATCCTGACCGCGTCCGGTGGCCCATTCCGCACGGCCGACATCGCGGAGATGCGGGCCGCCACGCCCGAGGCGGCGCTGCGCCACCCGACCTGGACCATGGGCAGCAAGATCAGCATCGATTCGGCCACCATGTTCAACAAAGGGCTCGAGCTGATCGAAGCGGCGCGCCTGTTCAGCCTGGACGAGTCGCAGGTGGAGGTGCTGGTGCACCCGCAATCGGTCGTGCACGGCCTGGTCTGCTACAGCGATGGCAGCGTGCTGGCGCAACTCGGCAGCCCGGACATGCGCATTCCGATCGCCCATACGCTGGCCTGGCCGGAGCGTTTGCCGACGGGGTCGCCGCGGCTGGACCTCGCAGCTGTGGCGCGGCTGGATTTCGCGGCCCCGGACCTCGTGCGGTTCCCCGCGTTGCGGCTGGCGCGGGATGCCTTGCGGGCCGGCGGCGGCGCCCCCACCATTCTCAACGCTGCCAATGAGATCGCGGTCGAAGCGTTCCTGGCGCGGCGGATCGGGTTTCTGGAGATCGCCGGCATCGTCGAGGCTGTGCTAGAACGCATGGGTCCGCTGCCAGCCGGCACGTTGGACGAAGTGATGGCGCTCGATCACAGCGGGCGGCAAATTGCAGCCGAGCTGGTTGGCGGCAAATCTGCCCGGCCCGCCGCATGAGGTTTCACCGATGACGTTTCTGCCTGACGCGGCCCGCACCATCCTCTCCTTTGTGGTCGTGCTCGGAGTGCTGGTGTTCATCCATGAGATGGGCCACTACCTCGCGGCGCGCTGGCGCGGCATCCATGTCGAGGCGTTTTCGATCGGCTTCGGGCAGGCGCTGTTCCGCTGGACCGACAAGCGCGGCACTGAATGGCGGCTTTGCTGGCTGCCGCTCGGCGGCTACGTGAAGCTGCACGGACAGGAACGCCCGCAGGACGTGCCGGAGGAGGTCCGTGCCGCATGGATCGCGGGCAAGACCTTCCATGAGAAGACGGTGCTGTCGCGCGCCATCGTGGTCGCGGCCGGGCCGGTCGCCAATTTTGTGCTGGCGGCCGTGCTGTTCAGCGTCATGTTCGGGATCCAGGGTGAGCCTGGCGATCCCGTGGTGCAGAGCGTCATCGCCGGGTCGGCGGCTGAGCACGCGGGGCTGCAGGCCGGTGATCGGCTAACCTCGATCGACAACCGCAAGATCAGCGATTTCGAGGACATCGTCCGGATCGTGTCGAGCAGCCCGGGCAAGCCGCTGCACGTGACGATCCAGCGGAACGATGCATCGCAATCGCTTGATGTGACCCCGGCCGCCCAGGATGACGGCGGCGGTGGCAAGCTGGGCGTACTCGGCATCGCCGGCGCGTTGCGGCCGGTCGGCCCTGCCGGCGCCGTTGTGGACGGCATTCAGCACACCTGGGATGTCGCGGTGCAGACGCTTGCCGGCGTGTGGCAGATCATCACCGGGCAGCGCGGAACCGCCGGGCTGGGCGGACCGCTGAAGATCGCGCAGCTTTCGGGTCAGGTTGCGCAGCACGGCATCGGCAGCCTGGTGTCGTTCATCGCGCTGCTGTCGGTGAACCTCGGGCTGATCAACCTGTTCCCGATCCCGATCCTGGATGGCGGGCATCTGGTGTTCTACGCGGTGGAAGCGGTGCGCGGCAGGCCCCTGCCGCCGCGGGCGCTGGATTACGGCTTCCGCGCCGGGCTGGCGCTGATCGCATGCATTTTCTTGTTCGTCACCTGGAACGACTTGACGAGTTTTGGACTGTTCCGTTGGGTCGCCGGCCTAATCGGCTGAAAATGCGGCCAAAATGGCCGGTGTTCGTCTCATATGCCTACATTGTCGCGTCTGCGTAACTCCGGTGGCGTCGGGCATGTCAGGTGTCTATGGTTCGGCCAATTACGAGTCGGTGATGCGATGGCCTTGGCGGCCGGGCATTGTCTGCCTAAAAGCGCCCGTCCCGGGGGATTGAAGCCTTTGTCCCGCATCCGCCTTCTACTGCTCACCACTGCCTGTTTGGCCGTGACTCCGCTGTATGCACAGAGCCAAACGCAACCCAATCACCGGCGGCCCGCCGCCAGCCCGGCTGCCCGGCCAGCGGCGCCAGGGTCAGCCATCACCGCCATCCGGGTGACTGGTAACGAGCGTATCGAGTCAGGGACCATCCAATCCTACATGCTCGTCCAGCCAGGCGACGCATACGATGCGGAACGCGTCGATCGCAGCCTGAAGACGCTGTATGCGACCGGCCTGTTCCACGATGTGTCGATCACGCGCAATGGCAGCGTTCTGGTGGTGAAGGTCACCGAGAACCCGATCATCGATAAGATCTCGTTCGACGGTAACCACAAGATCGTGGACGAGACGCTGCGCCCCTTGCTGCAATTGCGGCCGCGCGCCGTGTTCACGCCGGAAATGGCCGCCGACGACCGTAAGCGGATCCTCGACGCCTACGCGAAGAAGGGGCGGTTCGGCGCGACCGTGGAACCGAAGATCATCCGGCTCGATCAAAACCGGGTGGACGTCGTGTTCGAGATCACCGAAGGCTCTGCCACGCTGGTCAGCCGCATCACGTTCGTCGGCAACAAGGCGTTTGGCGAGGGGCGCCTGCGTGAAGTCGTCAGCTCGCGGCAGCAGGCGTTCTACCGTTTCCTGTCCAGCAGTGACGTGTATGACCCGGCGCGTATCGAATACGACAAGGAACTGCTGCGGCGCTTCTACCTGCGCTACGGCTACGCGGATTTCGAGGTGCGCAACGCCACCGCCGAGTTGGCGCCTGACCGGTCGTCCTTCTTCGTGACGTTCACGCTGAATGAGGGCGAGCAGTACAAGGTCGCCTCGATCAGTATCGAATCCAAGCTGCGGAACCTCAATGGCGATGACTTGCTGCCCATCGTCGAGCAGGAAAAAGGCGAGCCTTACGACGGGGAAGCGATCGAGCGATCCGTCACCGCCATGTCGGACTACCTGCAGGGCCGCGGCTTCAACTTCGCCCTGGTCCGCCCGCGCATCGCACGTGACCGGGCCAAGCATACCGTGGACCTGGTGTTCGACGTGTCGGAGGGCCCGCGCGTCTATGTCGAGCGGATCGACATCACCGGCAATACGCGCACCGAGGACAAGGTCGTGCGGCGCGAGCTGACGGTCGCCGAGGGCGATGCGTTCAATGCCGCGGCGGTCCGCCGCTCACGGGCCAGGCTGAACGACCTTGGCTATTTCAACTCGGTCAACATCACCTCCGCTCCGGGCAGCGCGTCGGACAAGGTGATCGTCAACACGGTGGTCGATGAGAAGGCGACGGGCGAACTCAGCCTCGGCGGCGGTTTCTCGACGGACGCGGGCGCGTTGCTCAGTGTCGGCTTGCGTGAGAAGAACCTGATCGGCAGCGGCATCGACGCCGGTATCTCCGGCGTGCTCGCGCAGAAGCGCACCGAGATCGACCTGTCCGCGACCGACCCGTATTTCCTCGACCAGAACCTGGTCGCCGGGTTCGACATATTCCGGGTGGATAACAACAACCAGGCTATCTCGAACTACAACGAGCGCCGGACCGGCGGCTCGCTGCGGATGGGCTACCAGATCAACGACCATCTTTCGCAGGCGCTGACCTACTCGGTGGTCGATCGAAACGTCTATAACGTCAGCAACGCCGCCAGCCTTTACATCCAGAACTCCGCCGGTGGCTCGCTGCTGTCGCAGGTCGGCCAGACGGTCACGCTGGACTACCGTGATAGCCGCACCGACCCCCACTCGGGCTTCTTCGTACGGTATGGCCTCGATTTTGCCGGTGTGGGTGGCTCGACGAAATACATCCGCAACAAGATCGACGGCACCTACTTCGTGCCGCTCGACCGCTTCACCGGCAATAGCGACTGGGGCGTCACGATCTCGGCCGGCAGCGGCTACCTCGAGCCGCTTGGCAAACAGGAGCAGTTGATCGACCGCTTCTTCCTCGGCGGCGACAACCTGCGTGGTTTCCAGTCCGGCGGCGCCGGCCCGCACTCGGTGTCTGTTCTGAACGGCGGCGTCCTGTTTGGCAGTGACAGCTTGGGCGGCAAGTTCATCTACACCCAGTCCACCGAGTTGCACTTTCCGCTGCCAATTTCCGCCGATATCGGGCTGTCGGGCCGGGCGTTCGTGGACGTCGGCGGTTTGTCGGAGGTGAAGCAGAGCAGCTCGCCGCTGTTCGCACGGGACTACTACAACAACGTCATTGCCGGCGGGATCAGGCAGCCGATTCAGGGTGCTAACGAGCTCGTACCCAGGGTCGGCGCCGGTGTCGGCGTTTCGTGGAAGACGCCGTTCGGCTTGATCAATATCGACTTGGCCGAGCCTGTGTTGAAGCAGAAGTACGACCAGACGCAGTTCTTCCGCTTCGGCTTCGGCACCAAATTCTGAGGTGATTTCGACAATGCTGTTTCGTATTTCGGGTAGCGCTGCGGTTGCAGCCCTACTGGTGATGGCCGGTCCAGGGGCAAGCCCGGCGGTGGCGCAAGGCTACTTCATCCCGCCCCAGGCCGCCGCCCCTCGCCAGGCCGCTCCGGCGCCGCGCCCGGCGGGATCATCGGGAAGCAGTTGGCCAGCTTGGCGACGCGGC
>CAZZVB010000054.1:0-21301 GCA_964657445.1 uncultured Burkholderiaceae bacterium
TGCCGCTATCTGGTCGGCTGTGACGGTGGGGGCAGTGCGGTCCGGGAATGCCTTGGCATCGGCATGAGCGGTGAGCGTCGCATCATGCAGCGCTTCACGACCTACTTTCAGTCCGACGCGCGGGACGTGCTCCAGCGATGGGGCACCGCCTGGCACTACCAATCCCCGCTCGGCACGCTGATCGCCCAGAACGACCGGGACTTATGGACGCTGCACAGCCGGTTGCCGGATGACTGGGACTTCGCCAACGTCGATCCCTCGGCGCTACTGACCCGCTTCCTCGGAACGGAGATCGAGCACCGGGTCCTGGTCGCAAATCGATGGTCGCCGCACCTGCTGGTGGCTGACCGGTATTCGAGCGGGCGAGTGCTGCTCGCCGGCGATGCGGCGCACCAGTATATTCCGTCCGGCGGCTATGGAATGAACACGGGTATCGGCGACGCCGCCGATCTCGGATGGAAACTGGCAGCAGTCCTGCATGGCTTTGCAGGCCCCCGGTTGCTCGAAAGCTACGACGCCGAACGCCGGCCCGTTGGATTGCGGAACCGGGAAGGATCGCGTGCGCATACGGAGCTCCGCCGCCGCATCTTCCGCCTGTATCAAGAAGCCGGCGTATACGAAGCAGCCGAGTTGACCGAGCCTGCGAGGCGGGAGTTGGGCGAGCGTATTGCCGAAGCCGGCAATGCGGAGAACGAAAGCACCGGGATCGAGATGGGATATTCCTATGCCGGTTCCCCAGCCATCTGCACGGATGAGACTGCGAAAGCGCCTGATGATCCTTGGCGCTACCAACCCAGCACCGTGCCAGGGGTACGCCTCCCGAGCCTGGTGCTTGACGATGGCTCGTTCCTGCATGACCGGTTAGGCCCTTGGTTCACGCTCGTGGCGGTGGGGACACCACCCGACCCTGATCTCGTGTCCGCCGCCAGGCGCCAGGGCGTCCCGTTGCAGGTCGTGACGCTGACGGGCGATTGGCTGATCCCCATCCTCGGTCGGCAGCAACTGCTTATTCGTCCCGACCAGCATATCGGCTGGCGCGGACAGGCGGCAGGGGGCGGCGCAAGCGAGGTGTTCCGGACGCTCTTGTGCCGCGAAGCCGCCGAGGTCCACGGGTGATCGACAAAATCGTCCGTTCCATCGCGGACGCAATGGCTGACTTGCAGGACGGCGCCACGGTGCTTCTCGGCGGGTTCGGCGCAGTTGGCCAACCCCAGGCATTGATCGAGGGCTTGATCGAGGCTGGCGCCACCGGCCTTACGGTTGTCGCCAACAACGCAGGCAATGGACGCACCGGGCTTGCGAGGCTTCTCGCATTGGGGCGGGTGCGGCGCATCATCTGCTCGTTTCCACGCAGCGCCGGGTCAGTCGTGTTCGAGGAACTCTACCGCGCGGGAAAGATCGAGCTTGAGATCGTGCCACAGGGCACGCTAGCCGAGCGTATCCGTGCGGCAGGCGCGGGTGTGGGCGCCTTCTTCACGCCGACCGGCGTCGGAACGATGTTGGCGCGTGGGAAACAAAGCCAGGTGATTGGCGGCCAGGAGATGATCCTGGAATACGCGCTGAAGGGCGACGTGGCGTTGGTGGAAGCGTGGCGAGCGGACCGGTGGGGGAACCTCACCTATCGCAGCGCCGGCCGTAACTTCAATCCGATCATGTGCACGGCCGCGGCGTGTACGATCGTGCAGACCCAGCATATCGTGGAACTCGGCGAACTCGATCCGGAAGAGATCGTGACGCCGGGTATCTTCGTGGATCGCGTGGTTCATATTCCTTACGGGGATCCGCCGGTTACAGAGTCCGTTCGTTCGGGAGCCACCGATGCAAGCCGCTGAGCCCGCAGGTTGGACGCGTAAGCAGATGGCTGCCCGCCTCGCGGCGGACATTCCGGAAGGCTGGTATGTCAATCTCGGCATCGGCATCCCGACGATGATCGCGGAGCACGTCCCCCTGGAGCGGGAGGTTATCTTCCATTCCGAAAACGGCGTCCTCGGCATGGGCCGGGCCGCTGCGCCGGGGCAGGTTGACCCTTGGCTGGTCAACGCCGGCAAGCAGTATGTCACGTTGCGCCAGGGCGGTTCCTATTGTCATCACGCCGACAGCTTCGCGATGGTCCGCGGTGGTCACATCGACCTTTGTGTCCTCGGCGCCTTTCAGGTGGCGGAGAATGGCGACATCGCGAATTGGGCGACGAGCGAAAACGACATGGCGCCCGCAGTGGGCGGCGCCATGGATCTCGCGGCGGGCGCCCGGCGCCTCTGGGTCATCATGGAGCACACCACCAAGGCGGGGCTCGCCAAACTCGTCCGCCGTTGCTCGTATCCGCTCACCGCCCCGGCGGCCGTAAAACGCATTTACACCAATCTTGCCGTGCTTGAGGTGACGCCGCGCGGATTCGAAGTGATCGAGATCGCGGACGACATCTCGCCGGCAGCATTGCGGGCTAAAACCGGGGCCGAATTGCAGATGCGGACGAACCTCCAACCCCGGTGACGCCGAACGTCTGCGTGCTGACAAGGGGAGCCGAGAATGTCGACAGCATACGACACGCGATTGGGCCACGTCGGTCTGTTCGTGGTTGATCTGCCTTTAATGGTGGACTTTTACACGCATGTCCTTGGTTTCGCCGTCACCGACGTGGGCGATGGCGGCAGCCCCACTTTCCTCAGCCGTAGCGCCGACGATCACCATCAGGTCGTCCTCGTCAAAGGACGTCAACCCGGCGGTCCCGACATGGTGCAGCAGCTTTCCTTCAACATCGGATCGCTTGAAGAAGTCCAGACCGTGTTTCGGCGCATCCGTGACAGTAACGCAACGGAGCTGAGGACCATCACACATGGGATCGCATGGTCGGTGTATTTTCGGGATCCGGAAGGCAACCGCCTCGAAATGTTTGCCGACACGGATTGGTACATCACACAGCCATTCAGCACTCCGATCGACCTGGACAAGCCGGCGGCCAGTCTGCACCTCGAGATCGAGCGCATGTGCAAGTCTCGCCCGGATTTCAAACCGATGACGCAATGGAAAGCAGAGTTCGCCGATAAGATGCGAAGCTCCCGCCCCTGATGTTTGCTGATGCCGGCACAGGCAAGGGCGTCAAGCCCACGCTTTCATCTGCGAGCTGCGTGCTCGGGTGGCGACCAGAACCCGGCGGATCTGGCCGGAGCGTCCTACAGCCGCTTCAGGCTGACCTCGCGGGTGTCGTTCCCCGGCGATCTCGTCTAATCACATCCGCATCGTCGCAGCGGAGGAACGCATGACCATCGGCTTCAGGATCCTGCCCCGGACCCGCCAGGTGAGCCCGGCGCAGATCGAGGCGTTTCGCGCCATTCCCGTCGCCAACGTCAGCGACAGCATGTCGCGCATGACGGCGGGCGGCAGCCGGTTGCGGCCGATCTACGCGGGCGGGGGCATGAGCGGCCCGGCCTTCACCGTCCGCACCCGGGCCGGCGACAACCTCATGGTGCACAAGGCGCTCGACACTGCCGAGCCCGGCGATATCGTGGTCGTCGATGCCGGCGGCGACCTCAGCAACGCTATCATCGGGGAGCTGATGGTGGCGCACGCCATCCAGCGCCGCATCGGCGGCATCGTCATCAACGGCGCCATCCGCGACCTCGATGCGTTGCAGGCGGGGCCGTTGCCGGTGTTCGCGGCCGGCGTCACCCATCGCGGCCCTTACAAGGACGGCCCGGGCGAGATCAACGTCGCGATTGCAATCGACGGCATGGTGATCGAGCCGGGTGACCTGGTGATCGGCGACGCCGACGGGATTTTGTGCGTGCCGTTCGGCCACGTGGACACCGTGCTCGCCGCCGCGCAGGCCAAGCACGGGGCGGAGGCGCAGCAGATGGCCGACATCAAGGCCGGACGCAGCGACCGGAGCTGGGTGGATGCGGCCCTGCGCAGGCTGGGGTGCGAGATGGAGTGAGGCCTTCCAAGGGTGCCGGACTTATTCCCACGTTCCCATGCAGTGCCGCGTCGTCAAGCGCCGGCTCTCAATGACGGGACGTGTTTAGAGGGCTAGCTGCACCTTCATTGCGCGTGAGCGGTCAGCGGCCAGGTCGAACGCGCGGACGGCTTCGTCGAGCGGAACCACCTCCGTCAGCAGCGGCGCCACGTTGATCGCACCGGACGCGATGAAGCCCACCGCCCACTCGAACTCCACATCGAAGCGGAAACTGCCGCGGAGTTGGATTTCCTTCGCGGTCAGCGTGTTGACCGGAAGGGTCATGTCGCCGCCGATGCCGATCTGCACGACGACCGATGCGGGGCGCGCCACGGTCAGCGCCGAGGCCAAGGCCGCCGCGCTGCCGGACGCTTCCAGCACCACGTCGAAATAGCCCTTGTTTGCGGTGAACTTCCCCAATCCCTCGGGCGCGCTCCGCACATTGACAGTGTGGTCGGCGCCGATCCGCCGGGCAATGGCCAGCGGCGCGTCGGCCAGGTCGGTCGCCACCACTTCCCGCGCGCCGGCCTGCCGCGCCGCCAGGATGCACAGTGCGCCGATCGGCCCCGTGCCGGTCACCAGCACGCGCTTGCCCAGCATCGGCCCGGCTTGCGCCACTGCGTGCAGGCATACCGCCAGCGGTTCGGCGAAGGCGGCGTGCTCGATCGGGAGGCTGGCCGGAACCGGGACCGCTTGCGCCTCCGTGCAGACCAGCACCTCGCGGAACCCGCCTTGGACGTGCGGCATCCGCATCGCGCTGCCGTAGAACCGCATGTCGAGGCAGTGACGCGGCTTGCCTTCCAGGCAATACACGCACTGACGGCACGGCCGGCTCGGGTCCACCGCCACGCGGTCGCCGGGCTGCACGCGGGTGACGCCGGGTCCGGTTTCTATCACCTCGCCAGCGACCTCATGCCCCAGGATCATCGGCTCGCGGATGCGCACGGCGCCAAATCCGCCATCCTGGTAGTAGTGCAGGTCGGAGCCGCAGATTCCGCCGGCGCGGATGCGCACCTTCACCTCGCCGGGCCCCACCTCCGGGACGGCGGCGTCGCCGATGCGCAGGTCGCGCGCTGCGTGGATGATGGCCGCCTTCATGGTTCGCTCCAGACGCGTTCTTAACTTTTCTAGCGCGAACCGCGGCGGGTGGCGATTGGCGCGAGACCCTGTATGTCACGGGGATCAGTCAGAAAGGATACCAACATGTCGCCCTTCGATTTGACCGGCCGGCGGGCGCTGATCACCGGCTCCGGGCAGGGGATAGGTCTGGCGCTCGCCCGTGCGCTCGCCGCCGCGGGGGCCGCGGTGGTGCTGAACGGGCGCGACGCGGCCAAGCTGGACCGCGCCGCCACCACGCTGCGCGACACCGGCGCCACCGTGCACACCGCCGCCTTCGACGTGACCGACCCGGCGGCCGTGACCAGCGGCGTCGCCGCCATCGAGGCGGATGGCCCGATCGACATCCTCGTCAACAACGCCGGCATCGCCCGCCGCGGCCTGCTGCACGAATACCCGGTCGAGACCTGGCGGGAGATCATGGGCACCAATCTCGACAGCGTGTTCTACGTCGGCCAGGCGGTCGCCCGCCACATGATCCCGCGCGGCCGCGGCAAGATCGTCAACGTCTGCTCCGTGATGAGCGAGCTTGGGCGCCCAGGCACCGGCGCCTACGCTGCCACCAAGGGCGCGGTGAAGATGCTGACCAAGGGCATGTGCGCCGATTGGGCCAAGCACGGCCTGCAAATTAACGGCATCGCGCCGGGCTATTTCGCGACCGAGCTGACGCAGCCGCTGGTCGATGACCCGGCGTTCTCCGGCTGGCTATGCGCCCGCACCCCGGCCGGCCGCTGGGGCCACGTGGACGAGCTGGGCGGCGCGGTCGTGTTCCTGTCCGCCCCCGCCGCGGATTTCGTGAACGGCCACCTGCTGTTCGTGGATGGCGGGATGACCAGCGTGGTCTGACGCGTGCAGCTCACCCGGCTCACGCTGACGGAGTTCCGCAACTATCCCGCGCTGTCCTGGCGGCCGTCGCACCGGCTGTGCGTGATCACGGGGGCGAACGGCAGCGGCAAGACCAACCTGCTGGAGGCAGTGTCGTTGCTGGTGCCCGGCCGAGGCCTGCGCAATGCCCGGCTGGGGGAGTTGCCGCGCCAGGCCGGGCCCGGGCGCTGGGCGGTCGCGGCCCAGTTCGGCAGCGAACTGGCGATCGGCACCGGGTCCCCGCCGGACGGCCCGGCGGAGCGGCGCGTGTTCCGGCTGGATGGTGAAGCCCCGCGCTCGCAGGCCGCCATTGCCGCCCGCATCGCTGCCGTCTGGCTGACCCCGCAGATGGACCGGCTGTTCGGGGAAAGCGCATCCGGCCGCCGCCGCTTCCTGGACCGGCTGGTCTGGGCGCTGGAGCCGGGCCATGCGCGCGAGATCGCCGCCTACGAGACCGCCATGGCGAGCCGCAACCGCCTGCTGAGCCAGGGCGGAGCAGATCCGGCCTGGCTCGCCGGGCTGGAGGACAGCATGGCCCGCCACGCCATCGCCGCCGCCGCCGCCCGCCGGTCGCTGGTGGAGCGTTTGAACGCGGCGCTGGCGGCCGGGGCCGCCGGCGGCTTTCCCGCCGCGCGCATGGCGCTGATCGACCCGGTGGCGGACCGGTTGGACGGCGAACCGGCGCTGGCGGTGGAGGACTGGCTGCGGGCGGCGCTGCACGACAACCGCAACACCGACGCGGCCGCCGGGTCCGCACGGCTGGGCGCGCACCGGGCGGATATGGCGCTGACCGACGCCGCCACCGGGCTGGCCGCCGCACTGGCCAGCACGGGGCAGCAGAAGGCGCTGCTGCTCGGCGTGATCCTGGGCCACGCCGCGCTGATCGCCACGGCGCGTGGCACGCCGCCGGTGCTGCTGCTGGACGAACCGGCCGTGCATCTGGATGCCGAACGGCGCGCCGACCTGCTGGAAGCGCTCGCCGCGATGCCCAGCACAGTGCTGGTCACCGGCACCGACCCGGACATTTTCGCGCCCCTGTATGGCCGCGCGGAAGGCTGGCGCACGGGGGGCAACGAACTGGCGCCGGACCCGGCCTTCGCCCCTTCTAGGGGTGTCTAAACCCCCCGTTTGTGCCTATATTGCGAGACGATCCCAGACCCCACGGAGTCCCCTGACGGCATGTCCGATCCCGCCGCGCCGAACCCAGATGCCACGCCTGGCAGCGACGACTATGACGCCGCTTCGATCTCCGTGCTGCGGGGTCTCGATGCCGTGCGCAAGCGCCCCGGCATGTATATCGGCGACACGGATGACGGCTCGGGCCTGCACCACATGGCGTTCGAGATCATCGACAACGCGGTGGACGAGGCGCAGGCCGGGTTCGCCACCATGTGTTCGCTCACGCTGAATGCCGATGGCTCGGTCACGGTGCGCGACGACGGGCGCGGTATTCCCACGGACATCCATCACGAGGAAGGCGTCTCCGCCGCCGAGGTGGTGCTGACGCGGCTGCACGCCGGCGGCAAGTTCAACCAGAACAGCTACAAGGTGTCCGGCGGCCTGCACGGCGTGGGCGCCGCCGTGGTCAACGCGCTGTCCGACTGGATGCACGTCCGCATTTGGCGCAACGGGCTGGAGCACTTCATCGGCTTCAAGAACGGTGACGCCGTGGCGCCCCTGGTGGTGACCGGCCCAAGTCCTGAGCATTCCGGCACCGAAGTGACGTTCAAGCCCAGCCCGGCGACGTTCACCAAGACGGAGTTCGAATATGCCATCCTGGAAAAGCGGATGCGGGAGCTGGCGTTCCTGAACTCCGGCATGCGCATTCGCCTGGTCGATGAGCGGCATGCGCCCGTGCAGGAAACCGATTTCTTCTATGAAGGCGGGCTGGTCGAATTCGTCCGCTACCTGGACCGTTCCAAGAGCCCGGTGATCGCCGAACCGATCAGCGTCACGACCTTGGAAAGCCAGGTTGGCATCCGCGTGGAATTCGCGCTCGAGTGGAATGACAGCTTTCACGAGACGATGCTGTGCTTCACCAACAATATCCCGCAGCGCGACGGCGGCAGTCACCTTGCCGGGTTCCGCCAGGCGCTGACCCGCGTGGTGACCAAGTATGCGGAAAGCATGGGCAAGAAGGACGTGGCCCTGGTCGGTGAGGACATGCGCGAGGGCATGACGGCCGTGCTGTCGGTCAAGGTGCCCGACCCGAAGTTCAGCAGCCAGACCAAGGACAAGCTCGTCAGCTCCGAAGTGCAGCCGGTGGTGCAGGCGGCGGTGGCGGACACGGTGAGCCACTGGTTCGAAACCCACCCGCGCGAGGCCAAAAGCATCGTGCAGAAGGTGATGGACGCCGCCAGCGCGCGGGAGGCCGCCCGCAAGGCCCGCGAGCTGACCCGGCGCAAAGGCGTACTCGACATCAGCACGCTGCCCGGCAAGCTGGCCGACTGCCAGGAGCGTGACCCGGCGAAGGCCGAGGTGTTCATCGTCGAGGGTGACTCGGCCGGCGGTTCCGCCAAGCAGGGCAGGGACCGCCGCTTCCAGGCCATCCTGCCGCTGAAGGGCAAAATCCTGAACGTGGAGCGCGCGCGGTTTGACCGTATGCTCGGCTCGGCCGAGATCGGCACGTTGATCACCGCACTCGGCACCGGGATCGGCCGCGGCGAGCCGGAGCAAGGCGGCTTCGACATCAGCAAGCTGCGCTACCACCGCATCGTCATCATGACGGACGCCGACGTGGACGGCAGCCACATCCGCACGCTGCTGCTGACGTTCTTCTTCCGCCAGATGCCGGAGCTGATTGAGCGCGGCTTCCTCTACATCGCGCAGCCGCCGCTGTTCAAAGCCACCCGCGGCCGCGACGAACGCTACATCAAGGACGAAGCGTCGCTGGAGGACTACCTGCTCGACAAGGCGCTGGCTGAAGCGGTGCTGACCTACACCGGCGGCGCCGCGCTGCAGGGTGATGAGCTGGCGGCTGAAGCCAAGTTCCTGCGCGAGGCCTGGCTCAACCTGCGCCGCCTGTCCACGACGGTGCCCACCGCGCTGCTGGAACAGGCCGCCATCGCTGGCGCGCTGACCTCGGACTTCGCCAACACGATCGGGGAGCGTGCGGTGCTGGCCGACCGCCTCGCCGCCATTTCCGCACCCAATGAGCGCGGCTGGGTGGTGGATGCCGACGAACGCGGCCTGACCATGCGCCGCACCGTCCGCGGCGTCGCTGACTGGCACCGCATCGACGCCGGGTCGCTACGCAGTGCGGAGGCCCGCTGGCTGTTCGAGCGGCATGGATTGTTGCAGGCCAAGTTCGCCCAGCCCGCATCGCTGAAGCTGGACCGCGACACGGTGAGCGTCGTCGGCCCGGCGAGCGCGTTCGACCGCATCCTGCAGCAGGGCCGCAAGGGTCTGACGATCCAGCGGTTCAAGGGGCTAGGTGAGATGAACCCCGACCAGTTGTGGAAGACCACGCTGGACCCGTCGGTGCGCACGCTGCTGCAGGTGCACGTGGGCGATGTGGAGGACGCGGCGGAAGTGTTCTCGACGCTGATGGGCGATGTTGTGGAGCCGCGGCGGGACTTCATTGTGGGGAACGCGCTGAAGGTGGCGAATCTGGACGTTTAGTGCGGCTTGGTGTGGGCGCACCTAATACCCGTTGCGTGCTTACAAAAGCAGAGACGCCTGCAGCAACCGTGTTTGGCTCGCCGACCAAAGCAGATATGCTGTCGTCAGCATAAACAGGGCGGGTGATCCGCGGGCAAGAGTGGCTTTCCTGGGGAGGAGCGGCGCCGTCCAACCTCCTAAATCGTTACCAGCAATCCCAGTCAACGCTGAGGCCAATCGGGATGCGATGTAACGATGGCCCGGCGGACAGGATTACGCCGGGAGGCTGAGCATGGATGCGATCGAGCGGGCACACTTGCTATCTGTCCTCGGCCCGCAGCGCGGCCGTGTGCTGCAATATCTGGGCGGGAATGAACCCGATCTTCCCGGCTACTTCGAGTTGTCGTCCGGCACCGACGTCCTGCAAGCGTTCAGCCGGCACGTCAGGGACCTGTCCGTCAAGTGGGCGGCAGACAAAGATCCAGCCACGGTGTCGCTGCTCGCAGCTGGTCGGTTCCTGACCGGGGATCTGTCGGGAGCCGACACCATCCTCGATCATCTGCCGACCAAGCCGTTCACGACCGATCACGGCGCGGGGATCGGGTTGGTGATGCCACTGCACGCGATGCGGGGTGCGCTCCCGCTACCGATTGAGCTCGCGGAGACCAGTCAGTGGATTGAGCACTCCCCGGAGCAGGCGGCACTCCGCGAGTGGCTGGCCGAACATCATCACCACCTGCGGTGGATGGAAGCGGAAGGCGAGTACCGGCTCGACAGGTAGGCTTGGTTGCGGCGCGTCGGCCGCTTGACGCGGCCTGTTCTGTCGCCGCGCCCATACCGTCAATGGGCTTCGGAGGTGGCAGTTGGGTTGCTTGCGCATTGAGGACCCCTAACCGTGAGCCGCGCACCATGCGTCTGCGCCGGCTTGGCAGATTGTTGCGTTAAGATTGCAGCCCAGCTTAACGTCTTGCCACCTTGGAGGACGCCCGCATGAAGTCGAGCCGGATGACGATGTACATCCTCGTGGCCATGCTGCTTGGCATTGCTGCCGGTGGCCTCGTCAACGCGGAGTTTGCAGATCCCGCCACGCACAAACTGTTCGCCGGCTACGTTTCGATCGGCAGCATGGTGTTCCTGCGCCTGATCAAGATGATCATCGCGCCGCTGGTGTTCTCCACCCTCGTGGTCGGCATCGGGCACATGTCGGACGCCGGCGCGGTCGGGCGGGTGGGCGGCAAGGCGATGCTGTGGTTCGTCAGCGCGTCGCTGGTCTCGCTCACCCTCGGGTTGATCCTGGTCAATCTCTTTGCGCCCGGTGACGGCGTGCACAAGGTGGTCAGCGGTGTTGCGTCCGGCATCGATGCGCACGCGATGACATTGGATGGTTTCGTCAAGCACGTCTTTCCGGACTCGGCGATCCGCCCGATGGTGGATAACGAGATCCTGCAGATCGTCGTATTCTCCATCTTCTTCGGCGTCGCGTGCGCGGCAATGGGCCAAAAGGCCAAGCTGGTGCTGGAGGCGATCGAAGGCCTGTCCCACATCATCCTGCGCGTGACCGGCTACGTGATGAAGCTGGCGCCGCTCGCGGTGTTCTGCGCCATGGCCGCCACCATCGCCACCAACGGCCTCGGCATCCTGGTGAACTATGCCAAGTTCATGGGCGAATTCTATTTCGGCCTGGTCTGCCTATGGATCGTGCTGGTGCTGGTCGGCTTCGGCCTGCTCGGCCCGGCGGTGTTCCGCCTGGTGAGGCTGGTGCAGGAGCCGTTCCTGCTCGCCTTCTCGACGGCCAGTTCGGAAGCTGCCTACCCGAAGATGCTCGAACAGCTCGCCAAGTTTCCGATCTCGAGCAAGATCTCGTCTTTCGTGCTGCCGCTTGGTTACTCGTTCAATCTCGACGGCACGATGATGTACTGCACCTTCGCCGCGGTGTTCATCGCGCAGGCCTACGACATCCCGCTCAGCCTCGGCACGCAAATCGCGATGCTGCTGACGTTGATGCTGACCAGCAAGGGTGTCGCCGGCGTGCCGCGCGCATCCCTGGTGGTGATCGCCGCCACGCTAAGCCAGTTCAGCCTGCCGGAGGAAGGGCTGCTGCTGATCCTCGGCATCGACACCTTCCTCGACATGGGCCGGTCCGCGACCAACGTCATCGGCAACTCGCTTGCCACCGCAGTTGTCGCCAAGTGGGAAGGCCAACTGGTGTATGACGCCGAGGACCGCGAGATGGTCGAGGAGATGGAAGCCCAGCCGGCATGATGCGCCTCGCGGCCGCGGTGCTGTGTGCGGCGTTGGGCTGCGCCTCTGCCCGTGCTCAAGATGACGGCGTACTCACCGGAACGCTTGCCACGATCAAGACACGCGGCACGATCCTGCTCGGCGTGCGCGCGGACGCAACGCCGTTTGCGTTCAAGAACCAGGGCGGCGAGCCGGTCGGCTTCGCGGTCGATCTTTGCCAAGGCATCGCCGCAGACGTCGCTGCCACGCTGCACCGCGACCTGCTCGAACACGGTGCGGGCAACTGGGAGAACGGGCTCCGCATCGTCTATGTCCCGCTGACGGCCGACGCCCGCCTGCCCAGCATCGCATCCGGTGCGGTGGACCTGGAATGCGGCTCGACCACCGCCAATGCCGAGCGTGCCAAGACCGTCGCGTTCTCCCCGGTGTTCTTCCTGGCCGGCACCAAGCTGCTGGCCGCGCCGGGTGTGGTTTCGACGTATCGCGATCTCGCCGGCCGCAAGGTCGCGGTCGCGGCAGGCACCACCAACGCTGCGGTGATGCACCGTTTGGCCGGCAGCGTGTCGCCCCCTATGACGATCGTGGAAGTCCCCACATTGAATGCTGCCTTTGCGGAGCTCGCCGCCGGGTCAGCCGTGGCCGTGGCGTCCGACGACATCCTGCTCTCCGGCCTGATCGCCAGCCATCCGGACGGCAAGCGCTTTGCCGTGGTGGGCGACTTTCTGTCCTTCGAACCCTACGCGATCGTGCTGCGCCGGGACGATCCGCAATTTGCCGACCTCGTCCGCGCCAGCCTCCAGCGCATGGCCAGCGACGGTACGCTCGCCAATCGTTACCGCCGCTGGCTGATCGACAAGCTGCCGACCGGTGAGAGGCTCGGTCTGCCGATGAGCGCGCAGCTTACCGAGATGTACCGCGCGCTGGGGCAGCCCGACTAGATCGCAGCCGCGCCCGGTAGGCGAGGTAGTTCCCCGCCGCACCTGCCGCCATCAGGACCGACGTGCCGAGGAACACCGCGCGCATGCCGATGTGGCCGCCGACGAAACCGCCGGCGACCGGCCCGATGACCTGCCCCGCGTATTGGGCGGAAATCGACAGGCCCAGCATGCTGCCGGCCACCGCTTCGGGTGCGCTGTGCCGGATTACGCTGGCGATGCAGGGCAACAGGCCGCCCAGTGCCAGGCCCATCAGGAAGCGAAGCACGATCAACTGCCACTCGCTGGTGACGAAGGCCTGCGGGATCAGCAGCGCCGCTGCGATCGACAGCGACGCGACCAGCACGGTCCAGTGCCCAACCCGGTCCGCGAGGCGTCCCAGTTGCGACGCCGACAGGATGCTGCCAAGCGCTGCGGCCGCCATCACCAGCCCGGCGACGAACGTCACGCGGCCCGGCGGCGCGAACTGCGCCACGTACACGGTGATGATCGGCTCAATCGACATGTTGGCCACCATCAGCAGGAACCCGGTGACCAGCATGGCGATGATCGGCCGCTTGTCCGGCACCACCGCCCATCCGCCGCGCACCTTCTGGCCGGGGATCTTGCGCGGCCGTGGCGCCTCGCGGATCAGGAAGGTGGTGACGAGGAACGTCACGAAGATCACTGCGCCCGCGGCCAGGAAGGTCGCGCGGATGCCGATCAGCGGCGGCAGGGTGCCGCCGATCAGCGGCCCGGCCAGATTGCCCGCCATGATACCGGACGACATGACGCCCAGCGCCCAGCCGGTCCGCGCCTTCGGCGTCTGCGCCGCCACCAGGGTCATCGACCCCGACGCATAGCCGCCGAGCAGCCCCGCCAGCAGCCGCAGCGCCACCAACTGCCAGACGTTGTGCGCCAGCCCGATCAACGACATCGCCACCGCCATGCCGAGGCTGGCGCGGATCAGCATCAGCTTGCGGCCGTAGCGATCGGCCAAGCGGCCCCAGAGCGGCGCGGTGAATGCGGCGGAAAAGAACGTCGCGCCATAGGCGATACCCGACCACTGCACGATCGCTGCGTGATCGGTAACACCCAACTGCTCGACATAAAGCGGGAGGAACGGCAGCAGCAGCGTCATCGCGACGATCGTGGTGAACGAGCCGAAGACGCAGACGAACAGGTTGCGCTTCCAAGCCAGCGCGCCGTCGGCCGTGTCGGCGGCTGCGTTTACGTCCATGGTCGTCCCCGGGGCAGAATACCGCTCACCCGCTATAACGCGTGCAGCTTCAGGAAGGCCAATCATGCCCGACCACCAGCGTTGCGCCTGGGCGCAGGCCGACCCGTTGATGCGGGCCTACCACGACGCCGAATGGGGCGTGCCGCAGCATGATTCCCGCATGCTATGGGAGATGCTGATGCTGGAGGGCTTCCAGGCTGGGCTGGCCTGGATCACCGTGCTGCGCAAGCGCGCCGCCTTTCGCGCCGCCTTCGCCGGGTTCGACCCGGCCCGCGTCGCCTGCTTCACCGAAGCCGACATCGGGCGCCTGATGGCGGACCCTGGCATCATCCGCGCCCGCGCCAAGATCGAGGCGACGATCCGCGGCGCGCAGATCTACTGTGGAATGGCCGAGCGCGGTGAGGATTTCGGCGCGTTCTGCTGGTCGTTCACCAACGGCAAGCCGATCGTGACTGACGGCACCGCCCGCATCGTCACCACGCCGCTATCGGAACAAATCTCGAAGGAGCTGAAGCGGCGCGGCTTCAAGTTCGTCGGCCCAACCATCGTCTATGCGTGGATGCAGGCGGTCGGCATCGTCAACGATCACGCTGCCGATTGCTTCCGCCGCGCTATCAAACACTAGAGAAGCTGCGGCACGCCGTTTGCCTCACCCGCTCACCCGGCCGGAGGCACGCGCGCGATGATGAGCTTGTTCACGATCCCCAATCTCGGCGGCGCGCATCTCGGCGGGTGGCGCCACCCGGATGCGTATTCGAATACCGTGATGAACCTGCAGCAGAATATCGAAGTGGCACAGCTTGCCGAGCGAGGGAAGATGGACGGCGTGTTCCTGGCCGATGGCAACGGCGTGCGCGACATGAACAAGCCGGCGCTGTTCGCCGCCAACTTCCCGTCCGCCCGGCCCGGCGTGTTCGACCCGGTGGTGCTGATGACGGCGCTCGCCATGCACACCAGCCGGCTCGGCCTGATCTCCACCGCAACCACCACCTTCGACGAGCCGTATTTCGTCGCCCGCCGGTTCGCCTCGCTCGACCACGCCAGCGGCGGGCGCGCCGGGTGGAACCTCGTCACCGCGTCCAACGCCGGCGACGCGCTGAACTTCAACCACTCCGAGCCGGTCGGCCGCGAGGAACGCTATGGCCGGGCGGAGGAATTCATCGAGGTGGTGAAATCGCTCTGGGACAGTTGGGCGGACGATGCGTTCCTGGAGGACAAGGCGAGCGGCCAGTTCCTCGACCCGGCGCGGGTGCGGATGACCAACCATGAAGGCAAGCACTTCAAGGTCGCCGGCCCGCTGAACGTGCCGCGCACGCCGCAGGGCCGCCCGGTGGTGTTCATGGCGGGCCAGTCGGACCGCGGCAAGGAACTGGCGGCCCGGCACGCCGACGCGATGTTCGGCGCCGGCGACAGCAAGGAGTCTTGCCAGGCCGACTATGCCGATATCAAAGGCCGCATGGCCCGCTATGGCCGCCATCCGGACGAGCTGAAATTCATCCCCGGCATCAGCATCTTCGTCGGCGAAACCGCCGACGAGGCGGACCAATTGCATGGCGAGTTGGCGGAACTGATCTCCCCGGCCTTAGGCGTGGACTTCCTGTCCAAGATGGTCGCCAAGGATTTGCGGGATTACCCGATCGACGGCCCGATGCCGGACTTGCCGGACGTGGTGATCGGCGGCAGCAGCGTGCGAAGCTTCATCCTGACGATGGTGCGGCGGGAGAACCTGACGATCCGCCAAGCCTACCAGCGCATCGTGCCGGGCTTCGGCAGCCCCGTGGTGAAGGGCGACGTGACCCACGTCGCCGACGTGCTGGAGGACTGGTATCGCGGCAAGGCGTGCGACGGCTTCATGATCTCCAACCCGGCCATGCCGATCTCGCTGCGCAAGTTCGTGGACTTGGTCGTGCCGGAGTTGCAGAGGCGCGGGTTGTTTCGCAGGGAATACCAGGGGACGACGTTGCGGGAGCATATGGGGCTGGCTAAGCCGGTGAACCCGCATTTCGACTCATAAACCCTCTCCCACCCGTCGCGGGAGAGGCAGCAAGAAGATGGCAGTGCACCCGGTGCCCGTCTCCTAGTTCCCGCCATGGCGGCGCTAGTGTGTCGCAGACCGGGCCAATCCGCTGGTGACACCGCAGCGCAAATCGGCAGCCCGGCCCGGCGTGCACTGCACCCGGCTCGCCCCGCAACGCTACCCTGTCCGCTGAGGCTTGCCCTATCGCAGGCACTGCGGACAGCAGCGCCTGCGTGTAGGGATGCGCCCGCCCGCGCAGAACCCGCGCGACCGGCCCAACCTCCATCAACGCACCGCCGTACATCACCGCGACCCGGTCCGCCACGTGACCGACCACGTTGATGTCATGGCTGATGAACAGCAGGGCCAACCCAAACTGCGCCTGCAGATCCGCCAGCAGGTTGAGCACGGCCGCCTGCACCGACACGTCCAATGCGGACACTGCTTCGTCGCACACGATGAAGTCCGGACGGCTGGCCAGTGCGCGCGCCACGCCGACGCGCTGCTTTTCACCGCCAGACAGTTGCTGCGGATAACGTGACGCATAGCTTGCCGGCAGCCGAACCAGGTCCAGCAGCCGGACCACCTCCGCCTGTCCGCTCGCCAGGCCGAACCTGGCCAGCGGGCGGCGCAGGATCGTGCCCACGGTGTGGCGCGGGTTCAGCGCCGTGTCGGGGTTCTGCAGGATGATCTGCGCGCGCCGCCGGAACGCGACGGCCGGCGCGTCCGGAACCGGCATGCCATCGAACCGCAGCGCGCCGGCATCGGCCGCGATCAGCCGAAGCAGTAGGCGGCCCAGCGTGGACTTGCCCGAGCCAGACTCGCCTACCAACCCGAGCACCTCGCCCGGCGCCACGCTGAGCGACACGCCGTCCACCGCCTGCACGGATGCGAACCCGCGGCTCAGCCCCTGGGCCTCGACCAACGAACCCGGCAATGGACCGCGATACGGCCGCATCACCGGCACGGGCCAGCGATGCCCCGCTAACTGGACCGCCCGATGGCAGCGCACACCATCCACCAGCACTTGCGGCAACTCGCAACCAGGCGCCGCCCAAGGACAACGCGCACGGAAATTGCAGCCCAGACCAACATTCACCAGATCGGGCAATCCACCCGGGATTGGCGATAGCGCGCCGCGCTCGCCTGGCCGGGGCAGGGCGGCCAGCAGGCCCGACGTGTAAGGGTGGCGCGGCGCCTGCAGCACCTCTGCGACCGTGCCGAGTTCCACCAGGCGCCCGGCGTAGAGCACGGCGGCACGGTCACACAGCCGGTCCACGATGCCGAGGTTGTGGCTGACCAGCAGCAGCGATAGCCCCCGCCGCGCGCGCAGATCGGCCAGCAGGTCGAGGATGCCCGCCTCCACCGTCACGTCCAGCGCCGTCGTCGGCTCGTCCAGCAGCAGCAGGTCGGGCCTTGCCGCCAGCGCCGTGGCGATCGCGACGCGTTGCTTCATGCCGCCGGAGAGTTGGTGCGGATAGGCCGCCATCAGCGCCGCCGGGCGCGGCAGCCCGACCTCAGACAGCAGCGCCATGCCCTGTTGGTGCGCCTCCGCCCGGCGCAGCCCGCCATGCACGCGCAGCGGTTCACCCACTTGCGCGCCGATCGTCATCGCCGGGTTCAGGGTGGAGGATGGGTCCTGGAACACCACCGCCATCCGCCGGCCGCGCACCCTTGCCGCTTGTGTCAGCAAATCCGTGCCGCCGAATGCCAGCCGCTTCGCCGTGACTTGGGCTGTTCCTAACAGCCCGAGCAGCGCCAGCACCACCGTCGATTTGCCCGACCCGGACTCCCCTACCAGCGCCAGCGCGCCGCCCGGTGGCAACGCCAAATCCACATCCTGCAGCGCGTGCAGCCGGCCGCGGCGGGTGGGGAAGGCCACCGACAGCCCGGCGATGTCGAGCGCAGCGTTATGCATGCGCCGGGTCGAGCCGGGCGCGCAGGCCTTCCCCCACCACATTCACCGTCACCAGCAGCACGCACAGGCACAGACCGGGCGCCAGCCCGATCCACGGCGCCTGATCCAGATACTGCCGGCTTTCGGAGATCATCAGCCCCCATTCGCTTGCCGGCGGTTGCGGCCCGAGCCCGAGGAACGACAAAGCGGAGCCGAGCAGGATGGCGAATGTCACCCGCAGCCCGCACTCGACGATGATGGGCGGCCAGGCATTGGGCAGGATCTCCCGCAACAGGATGGAGGCGCCGGGTTCGCCGCGCGCCCGCGCCGCTTCGACGTAATCTTCCTGCAGCAACCCGAGCGAAACGGCGCGCACTAGGCGCAGCATGATCGGGATGTACACCAGCCCGACCGCGATGATGGTCTTGCCCAGGCTGGGCGGCGTCACCGCCAGGATCAGCAGGCCGAGCAGGATGGGTGGCAAGGAGAGCAGCAGATCCGCCGCGCGCAGCACCAGCGTGCCGGGCCACCCGCGGTTGAACGCGGTGAACAGCCCGAGCGGCACACCCGCCACCAGGCTGACCAGCATGGCGCCGAAGCCGATCAGCAGCGACAGATGCGCCCCCGCCATCACGCGGGACAGCACGTCCCGCCCGAACTCGTCGGTGCCGAACGGGTGCGCCAGCGAGGGTGCGGCGAACCGCAGCCGCACCGCGAACCCGGCGGGATCGTACGGCGTATGGAACGCGCCGATCGCCGCCACAACGATGATCGCCGCCAGGGCGATAAGGCTGAGCCTCATGCCGCACCGGTGTAGCGGATGCGCGGGTTCAGCACGGCGTAGCTGAGGTCGGCCAGCAGGTTCGCCAGCGCGTAGATGGTCGTCAGCACCAGCATCCCCGCCTCCAGCAGCGGCAGGTCATGGTGTTCGATGGCGAAGATCAGCAGCCGGCCCAGCCCTGGGTAGGCGAACACCGTCTCGATCACCACCACGCCGCCGATCAGCAGGCCGAAATCCAGCGCGAGGATGGTGATCGCCGGCAGCAGCGCGTTCGGCAGCGCGTGGCGCCACAGCACGCGGCTGGCGGAAAGCCCTTTGGCCCGCGCCATCAGCACGTAGCGGCTGCGCAGCGCCTCCAGCATCGCCGCGCGAGTCAGGCGGGACACGTGGGCGACCAGCCCGGCGGCCAGCACCAGCACCGGCAGGACCAGATGCATCGCCCAGGCGCCGAACCCGTCCGGCAGGGGGGAATACCCGGTCGCCGGCAGCCAGCCGAGCCAGGAGGCGAACACCAGGATCGCCAGCAGCGCCCAGAAGAAATCCGGCACCGCGATGAACACCAGTTGCAGCAGGGTGAGCACATGGTCCGACGGCCGCCCATACCGCGTCGCCGACAGCACGCCCAAGCCGATCCCGCCGGTCGCCAACAGCAAGAAAGCCAACCCGGCGAGGATTGCGGACCGCCCCAGCGCATCGGCGATCACCGGCCCAGCCGGACGATCCATCGTCAGCGACTGCCCAAGGTCGCCGCGCAGCAGCCCCGACAGCCAGTGCCAATATTGCAGCCAGAGCGGATCGTTCAGCCCGAGCTTCGCCCGCAGCGCCGCCACGGCGGACGGCGTCGCGTATTCCCCCAGGATCGCATAGGCGACGTTGCCGGGCAGCAGGTGCACGATCGCGAAGATCAGCACCGTCGTCGCCGCGACGACGCCGGCCACGCCGAGCAGGCGGCGTAGGAGATACCTTAGCAAGTTAGGCCATCGTCGCCTCACGCAGGTCGAACCACCGCATCGGGTGGGTCTTCACGTTCTGCACGTCGCGCCCGTAGGCGCAGGCGAAGTTCACCACGTAGGCGAAGAAGCCCGCCGGGTCTTTGAACAGCGCGTCCTGCATGGCGACGTAGTGGGTGCGCTGCGCCGCTTGGTCCCCGGTCAGGCGCGCGGCGGTCAGCGCCGCATCGACCGCCGGGTTGCTGTAGTGCCACAGCTTCGCATTCCAGCTTCCGCCGCTGTGCAGGAATGGAAACACGCTGGTGTCGATCGTCGGCCGCGCGAAGTAGCCGTCGATATACAGCGGCGCCTTGCCCGATACCTCCGCATCGAAGCTGCTGAACGATACGCGCTGTACCTGCAGGTCGAACCCGGCGGGTTTGGCGAGTTGCTGCAAGGTCACGCCCAGCCGCTCCCGCACCGGACGCCCGACCGGCACGATGATCGGCACCTGGATGCCGTTGGCATGCCCCGCCTCCGCCAGAAGCTTGCGCGCGGCGGCGACGTCCGACCCGGCGGCTTTCAGAGTGCCGGCGTAGAACGGGTGCGTCGGCGGGATCGGGCTGATCGTCGGCTCGCCTTGGCCGAACAGCGTCAGGTCCACCACGTCCGCCTTGTCCACCGCGAGTTGGAATGCGAGGCGCACGCGCGGGTCGTTGAACGGCGGGATCAGGTTGTTCATGATCGCGGCGTCCCACGATCCGCTGGCGACACTGTCCACGCGGACGCCGCTGCGGCCGCCCAACGTCTTCACCTGGTCGAGCGGCAGGTCCCACACCACGTCCAGCTCGCCGGATTGCAGGGCCGCGATTTTGGCGCCCATTTCCGGAATGATGCGCAATTCCACGCCGTCCAGCTTCGGCATGCCGGGTTCGAAATAGTCGGGGTTCTTCTCCAGCACCAGCCGGTCGCCCGGCGTGTAGCTGACGAAGCGGAACGGCCCGGTGCCGACCGGCTTGGTGGGCAGTTGCGCCACCTTGTCGCGCGGCACGATCTTCACCTGCCGGTCGGACATGATGTCGGCAAACCCGCCATAGGGCGCGCTGAGCGTGAACACCGCGGTGTGGTCGTCCGGCGCATCGATGCTGCTGACCATGTCATAGTTGCTGCGCGACGGCGCCCCGGTCGCCGGGTCCATCAGCCGCCGGAACACCGCCACCACGTCGGCCGCGACCAGGGCGCTGCCATCATGGAATTTGACGTTCTGGCGCAAATGGAACGTCCAGGATTTCAGGTCCGCGCTGAACTCCCAGCTTTCGGCCAGGTCCGGATGGACGGTCAGGTCTTCGGCCATGCGGGTCAGGCCGTTGAACACCAGGTTGTCGTAGATGTACTCGTCCCCGATGGTGGTCATCATCGGGTCGAGCCGGTTGAGCGACGTGCCGATCCCCACCCGCAGCACGGGCCGCGTGGCGGCGCGCAGCGAAGGGGCGGCCAGCGCGGTGGTGAGCGCGGCGCCGAGGGCGGTCCGGCGGGTGAGTTGCATCGGTGGGGCTCCTGATGGCCCCAAGCGAGGCAAACGCTATGCCAGCGCCAACGCGTGCCGACCCTGGCGGCGCAGGGGCAGCCGGTCGATGGAAAGGGCTGCGTGTCCAATCGCTTAGGTCGGCGTGTTTTATAGAGCGTTTAAAGCCGCTGCTGGTTAGAGTCTGGACGCGGAGGCGGATACTTTCTGGACAGCTTAAATTGGCCG
>CAZZVB010000055.1:0-5599 GCA_964657445.1 uncultured Burkholderiaceae bacterium
CGGTCGCCCGCGGCCCCGTTGCCGGGGCAGTTTGCGCTTTGCCGGGCTGAGGCGGGCCGCTTTACTCCGGCGGCAAGCCATGTCGGACACCTCCCAATCCCATCACGAGCCCTGGTTCATCCTGCCGGGCTTCATGCCGGACGCGATCGGCTTTGCCACGCGCACGACGGCGTCGTTGCTGCTGGCCTATTTCATCGCCTTCACGATGCAGCTCGATTCGGCGTCAAGCGCTGGGGTTTGCGTCGCTATCGTGGCGCAGCCCACGGCGGGCATGGCGCTGTCCAAGGCGAAGTATCGCGTCTTCGGCACCATCGTGGGCGGCATCGCGGCGTTGGGGTTCGCCGCCGCCTTCCCGCAGGACCGGACGATGCTGCTGGCCGCCTTCACGCTTTGGCTTGGCGCCTGCACCTTCGTCGCGGCGTTGCTTCGGGATTTCCGGTCCTACGGCGCCGTCCTATGCGGCTACACGGTCGGGATCATCGTCGTCACTGGCATCGACGCACCGAATGGGGCCGTGCTGGCGACGCTCAACAGGGTGGCCGCGATCCTGCTCGGCGTGGTGTGCGTCGCTGCCGTCAACACGCTGCTACCCAACACCGTGGCGTTCGAAACGTTAGTGGCTGCGCTGCGCCAACGGCTGGCGCAAGCCGACGAGCTGGCGCTGCAGGCCCTGTCCGGCCGGTCGCTGCCCGACGAGCCGCTGCCCGCACAGGAAGCTGCGGCGGTCCTTGCGTTGCGCACCGACGCGACCTACGCGGGAGCGGAAGTGGCAGATGGCGGCCGGCGCAGCGCCGGGGCGCAAGCGGCGATCGTCGGCGTGCTCGGCATGCTGTCCGCGGCACGGGCGATCTCCACCGGGCTCTCGGAGCTGAACAGCCCGGCGACTTGGGAGGCCATGGCCGCCACATCGGCGGCGATCCGGACCGGCGGGCCGTCCCCGCCGCTGGAGACGTTGCCGCCGGACCCGCTCAGCGCCGCCCTGCTGGACCGCGCGCGGGAGTTGCTGGCGGAGCGGGCGCTAGCCCGAAGCGGCCTGCACCTGCTGGAAACCGGTGAGGGCAGCGTGCCTGCATTCAGCCTGCCGTTCCACCGGGATTATCTGGGCGCCGCACTCAGCGCCGCGCGCACGATCATTGCCGTGGCGCTCGGCTGCGTGTTCTGCATCTATTCGGGTTACGCGAACACCACGGGTCTGTTGGTGCAGCAGGCCGCGTTCACGGCGTTGCTGGGCATGCAGGTGAGCCCGGCGTCGGCCGGCATGGCGATGGGCTACAGCCTGATCCCGGCGGCCATGGTGGCGTGGCTGATCGGTTTCGTGCTGATGCCGCAAGTCTCTGGTTTCCTGCCGTTCGCCATTGCGATCGGATCCTTCGCCTTCGTCATGGCGCTGGCCGTGAGGCATCCCGCCACCATGCGGTTCAGCGGCGGATTGCTGCTCTATCTCACTCTGCTTGTGGCGCCGTCCAACACCGAGAGCTTCGACCTGTCGGCGTTTGCCAACAACGTGCTGATTCAGTTTACCGCGGTGGCGTTCATGGTGCTCGCGTTTGAACAAATCCTACCGGTCTCGCCGCGCAGGCGGCTGGCGAGGGTAGCAAGCGCGATCACCGGGGAGATCGCACGCCTGCTGGACGGCGACGCGCCGCAGGCCACCGCCGCCCATTCGCGCGTGTTGCGGCTGGATCGGCTGGCGCAGGCGCAACTTTGGCTCGATGGCGCGCAACCCTGCCGGCTCGCTATCCTGCGTCGGTTATCAGCCTTCTCCGAGTTGGATTCGGCTCTCCGGCGGGCCCAGGCGGGAATGCGAGCGCTTGCGCTGCCGATGCCCCCCTGCACGCCGGCCGCCCTGCTGAGCGAGGCCAGGCGGATCTTGTCGCAAACTTATGCGCCTGCCTTGCTGCCATGGGCGCTGCATGCCGCGGCGGGCCTGTATGGCTCGGCGTTGTTGTTGCGGCAGCAAGGCCGCGCCCTGCGCCATTACGGCGTCGGAAACGTCTGATGTGGCGGGAGCTTGATGTCGGCGGTATCTACATGCCACCGTTGCTGGCCTACCTCGCCGCGAGCCTGGCGGTGTTCCTGCCGTTACGTTGGCTGCTCGTCCGCGCGCATCTGCTGCGATGGGCGTGGAACCCGCCGCTTGCGGAAATGGGGCTGTTTGTTTGTATCCTCGGCGCCCTGATCGGGTTGCTGTAGCGCGAAGAGGCGCCAGGTGGACGGAAGCAATGAAACCGGCAGATTGCCGATCTCCACCCGGGAGAGACACCCGGGAATGCTGCAGCGAAACCGTCGGGCGATCCGCGTGGGCGTCACCAGCGCGCTGTTGTTGGGTGCGGCCGTTGCGGCGCTGGTGATTTGGAACCACTACGTCACCGGCGCCTGGACCCGTGACGGCCAAGTGCTGGCCGACGTCGTCAACATCGCGCCGGAGGTGGCAGGCCGGATCACTCATCTGAACGTAGTGGACAACCAGCAGGTACACCGCGGCGACGTGCTGTATGAGATCGACCCGGTGGACTACCAGATCGCACTCGCTACGGCGCAGGCCAACGTCAACAGCAAGCTGGCGGACCTCAAGCTCAAACAGACCGAAGCGACGCGGCGTGCGGATCTCACCACCCTGTCCACCTCGAAAGAAGAGCTGCAAACCTACATCAGCAGCGCCGAGGAAGCCGCGGCGGCGTATGCCAGCGCGCTGGCGGCGTTGAGCCAGGCGCACGTCAATCTGGACCGCAGCCGGGTGTTGTCGCCTGTCAATGGCTACGTAACCAACCTTCTGCTTCGGGAAGGCGATTACGCGACAACGGGCACGCGCAATATCTCCGTGCTCGACAGCGATAGCATCTGGGTCGCCGGTTACTTTGAGGAGACGAAGCTGTCGAACATCCATGTCGGCGACCCGGCAGTGATCGCCCTTCTAGGCTATCGAACGCCGGTGCGTGGCCACGTGGACAGCATCGCGCATGGCATCAGCACGCCCAACACCGACCCCGGCGCGCTGGGCCTGGCTTCGGTCAGCCCAGTATTCACTTGGGTTCGCTTGGCGCAACGAATACCTGTGCGCATCCACATCGACCAGATACCGAGCGATATCCATCTCGCCGCCGGTATGACGGCCACCGTGACGGTTGGCCCGGACGCCGACCCGGCGTCAATGCATGGCGTCATCTCACGGCTATTCTAAATGAAATCGCCAATTTTATAAGCAGTCTATCGTAAAAGTCGCCTGTTTAAAAGGCGAGTGCATTATTTGGCAGCCAGTCTACTTCTCTGGTTGCTCAACGAAACATCACACACCTATGCTGCGCTGCAAGGGATCGCCGCTGGCGGACCCGCTTGCCGCATCGGGGGTCATCCATGCCAAGCTTTCAACGTTGGGTCCGGCGCATTGCGACAGTGGCCTTTCTCGCGCTGACGCCAATGATCAGTGCCCATTCCGAGGGCGTCTTGACGGTGGCAATGACGGCGGGCGATCTGCCGGTCGACACAGGCAACCCGGACCAGGGCTTCGAAGGCTTCCGCTTCGTTGGCTACAATCTCTATGACGCACTGATCGACTGGGATTTGTCGAAGAGCGACAAGGCATCCGACATCAAGCCCGGCCTCGCCACCGAATGGCACATTGATCCGGACAACAAGAAACGCTGGATCTTCACGCTCCGGCAGGGTGTGAAGTGGCATGACGGCTGCGAGTTCAACGCCGATGACGTAGTTTGGAATTTTGGCCGGATTGCCGACACCAAGGCGCCGCAGTTCTTCACCCAGCAATTCGCGCTGTCCCGCGCCTACCTGACCAACTTCGAGAGCATCGAGAAGATCGACGATCACACGGTCGCCATCAACACGAAGTTCGTCGAATCGCTGTTCCCCTATGACATGTCCTACGTGCTGATGATCAGCCGCTGCCGGGCGGAGGCGCTGCACAACGACTGGACTGCCTATGCCGCGCAGCCATCCGGCACAGGCCCTTACAAGTTCAGCAGCATGACCGCGCATGAGCGGATGGAACTGCTGCCCAACAAGGATTACTGGGACAAGGCCCGCGTGCCCAAGCAGGACAAGCTGGTGCTGCTGCCGATGCCCGAAGCCGCAACGCGCACGGCGGCCCTGCTCTCCGGCCAGGTGAACTTCATCGAGGCGCCGGCGCCCGACGCCATACCGGTGCTGAAGCGCGCCGGCATGCAGATCATCTCCAACGTCTATCCGCACAACTGGCCGTATATCCTGAACTTCACCCGCGGGCCGTTTACCGACCTGCGCGTGCGGCAAGCGGCAAACTACGCGATCAACCGTGATGACGTCGTGGACCTCGTCGGCGGGCTGGCGACGCCGGAATACGCCGAGGTTCCGCCCAGCCTGCCCTATTACGGCCACCCGGTGATCTACAAGTTCGACGCGGCGAAAGCCCGCGCCCTTCTGAAAGAGGCGAATTGCCTGCCGTGCAAGATCACGCTGGCGATCTCCACATCAGGCTCGGGCCAGATGCAGTCGTTGCCGATGAACGAATTGGTGAAGCAGCAACTGGAGGACGCCGGGTTCCAGGTGACGCTCAACGTCATGGACTGGAATGCGCTGCTCGACGTCAGCCGCTCCGGCGTGCCGAAATATCCGAACGTGGACGGAATGAATGCCTCGCGCGGCTTGCTCGACCCGGTGAGCGCGATCATCAAGCCGGTGGCCACTGCCTATTGGTCGCCGGCCGGCAGTAATTGGGGCCACTTCGGGACGCCCGAGGCCGATAGCCTGGTGAAGCAGATCTTCGAGGAGTTCGATCCGGCGAAACGCATGGTGCTGCTGACCAAGCTGCACGAATACGAATCCGAGCAGGCGCTGATGATCTTCGTCGTGCACGACCTCAACCCGCGCGCCCTGTCGCCCAAGGTGCACGGCTTCGTCCAGGCGCAAAACTGGTTCCAAGACCTAACGCCGATCAGCGTTTCGCCGTGATTGCCTCGGCGCAGTAGGAGCAGCCTTTCATGATCGGCTATGTCATCCGCCGCATCCTGTTCGCCATCCCGATCGCGCTCGGGGTCAGCGTGGTCTGCTTCTCGCTGGTCTATCTCGCGCCCGGCGATCCGTTGCAGACCGTGCTGCCGCCAGACGCCACGGCCGAGACAATCGCTATCGTCAAGCATGCTTATGGGTTCGACCGGCCGATACCCGTGCAATACGTGATCTGGCTGTGGCACGTGCTGCACGGCGATTTCGGCCGCTCCATCGCTACTCAGCGCGCCGTGACGCTAGAGGTGTTCGGCTCCTTGTCGAACACGGCCATGCTCGGTCTGTTCTCGGTGCCGATCTCGTTCATCACCGGGTTCGCGATGGGCGCGGTGGCCGGCTGCTTCCCGGGCCACTTCATGGACCGCATCGTCACCGGCGCCGCCGTGATCGGCGTCAGCCTGCCGAATTATTGGCTCGGCCTGGTGCTGGTGATCATGTTCGCGGTCGAGTTCATGATCCTACCCGCCAGTGGCATGGGCCAGTCCGGGTCCGCCGCGTTCACACTCTGGCACTGGAGCGACGCCCAATTTCTGGTGCTGCCGGTGATTACGCTGACCATGATCCCGATCGGCATCATCGCCCGCACCACGCGCGCCGCAGT
>CAZZVB010000055.1:5699-8618 GCA_964657445.1 uncultured Burkholderiaceae bacterium
GCAGGCGCTCAATCTACCGCTCGCGGCCGATGCCGATGGCGCGCCCGCAACGAAGGTACGGAGCTACTGGCGTTCGGTCGGCTACCGGCTGGGGCATGACCCGGTGACGTTGGTTTTTGGAGCCGTTGTGCTCGCGATCGTGCTGGCCGCGGTTTGCGCCCCGCTAATAGCCCCGTTCGACCCTTACCAGCAGAGCGTCATCGGTCGGCTCAAGCCGTTCGGCTGGCGCGGTCATCCGTGGGGCACCGACGAGCTCGGCCGCGACATGATGAGCCGGCTGATTTATGGCGGCCGTATCTCGCTGATGATGGGCTTAGTGCCCGTGCTGATTGCCACTGCCGTCGGCGGCACGCTGGGTCTTATCGGCGGCTTCGCCGGCAAGATTGCCAACGCGGCCATCATGCGCACGATGGATGTGTTCTACGCGTTCCCTTCCATCCTGCTGGCGGTCGCGATCTCCGGCGCAATGGGCGGCGGCATCGTCAACGGCATTATCTCGCTCAGCCTGGTGTTCACCCCCGCCATGTGCCGCATCGCGGAGACAGCGACGGCGCAGATCAAGAATCTCGACTACATCGAGGCCGCCCGGGCCAGCGGCGCCGGCACGTTCACCATCGTGCGCCACCATGTGCTCGGCAATGTGCTCGGCCCGGTGTTCATCTACGCATCGAGCCTGGTCAGCGTTAGCATCTTGCTCGCCTCTGGGCTGTCTTTCCTCGGCCTCGGCGTGCAGCCGCCGGAACCGGACTGGGGCCTGATGCTCAGCACGCTGCGGCAGTCGTTGTATGTGGACCCGATCGGCTGCGCGCTGCCGGGTGTGGCCATCTTCATCACGTCGATCTGCTTCAACCTGGTCAGCGACGGCGTGCGTTCGGCGATGGACGTGCGGGAATGAGCGCCGCGCTGCAAGCCCTGCCCTACGTGGACTCGCGCGACCGGGGCGGTGCAGCGCAGCCGATGCTGATCGCGCGGGGCCTGCAGCGGCATTTCCGGGTGAAGGGCGCGGGCAAGGGCGCCGTGGTGCGCGCGGTGGACGGCGTGTCCTTCACCCTGTTCAAGGGCGAGACGCTTGGCGTGGTTGGGGAATCCGGCTGCGGCAAATCCACCCTGGCGCGGCTGCTGTTGCACTTGGTGGTGCCGGACACCGGCGAGCTGGTGTTCGACGGTGACGCGGTCGGGGAAACCAGCGGCATCACCGTCGCCGCCCTGCGCAAGCAGGTGCAGATGGTGTTCCAGGACAGCTACTCCTCGCTTAATCCTCGGATGCCGGTGCAGGACAGTATCGCGTTCGGCCCGATGGTGAACGGCCGCAGCAAGCCCGAATCGCGCCGCATCGCGCAGGATATCCTGGTGAAAGTCGGGCTTAGGCCAGACCTGTTCGGCCCGCGTTACCCGCACGAACTCTCGGGAGGGCAAAAGCAACGAGTAAACATCGCCCGCGCGCTTGCGGTCGGCCCGCGCATGGTGATCCTGGACGAGGCGGTTTCGGCACTCGATAAATCGGTCGAGGCGCAGGTGCTGAACCTGCTGCGACAGTTGAAGCGGACGCTGAACCTGACCTATTTGTTCATCAGCCACGATCTAAACGTCGTCCGCTACATCAGCGACCGCGTGCTGGTGATGTATCTCGGCCAAGTGGTCGAACTCGGGCCGGCCGCCGAGGTGTTCGGGGCCGCACGACACCCCTACACCCGTGCCCTGCTCGGCTCCCGCTTATCGATGGATGCGACCCGGCGCGTGGATACGCCGCCGCTGGTGGGCGATCCGCCGAGCCCGATCAATCCGCCCTCTGGCTGCCGTTTCCGCACCCGCTGCCCGCAGGCCGAGCCGGTTTGCGAGGCGACGATGCCGGTGCTCGGCGAGTGGCAAACTCGTGCCTCGCACGTTGCCGCCTGCCACATGACCAACCCGGCGTCGGGCCACTCGCGGGCGGGAACAGCCTGATGGACGGCAGCTTCGCCGGCGGCACGCCGCTGCTCAAGGTGGACGACCTGTCCGTGCAGTTCGTGTCGCGCGAGGCAACGGTGAACGCGGTCAGCGGCGCGAGCTTTAGCCTACGCGCCGGTGAGGTGCTGTGCCTGCTGGGCGAGTCCGGCTCCGGCAAGTCCGTCACGTTGCGGGCGCTGATGCGGCTGCTGCCGCCGAAACGGTCCCGCGTGGCCGGCCGGGTGACGCTGGGCGGGCAGGACGTGCTGGCCCTTGAAGGCCGCGCCTTGCAATCGTTTCGCGGCGGCTCGGTTGCGATGGTGTTCCAGGAACCAATGACCGCGCTCGACCCGGTGTACACCATCGGACAGCATCTGACCGAGATGATCCAGCGACATAAGGGCGGCGGCCGCGCGGAGATCCGCCGCCGCGCGATCGAGCTGCTGGACTTGGTGAAGATCCCCTCTGCCGAACGCCGGTTTGACGCCTATCCTCACGAACTGTCCGGCGGGCTGCGCCAGCGTGCCATGATCGCCATCGCGCTGTCCTGCGGGCCGCGCCTGCTACTGGCCGACGAACCAACCACCGCGCTGGATGCGACGGTGCAGATCCAGGTGCTGATCCTATTGCGGCGACTACAACAGGAGCTCGGCATGGGCACCATCTTCGTGACCCACGATTTGGGTGTAGCCGCCGAGATCGCCGACCGCGTCGCCGTTATGTACGCCGGCCGGGTGATTGAGGAAGGCCCGGTCTCCGAGGTGCTGAGCCACCCGGCGCATCCCTACACCGCTGGGCTGCTCGCCTCCACGGTGCATGACCAGGCACCCGACCAGGATATCGCAGCCATCCCCGGCAGCCCGCCCGATCTCCGGCGCTTGCCGCCGGGATGCAGCTTTGCCCCGCGCTGTACGTTGGCCATGGAAGCGTGTCGGCAGGCGTTCCCGGACCCAGTCTATCCGGCGCCGGGTCGCATGGCGCGATGCCTGCGTG
>CAZZVB010000055.1:8718-21042 GCA_964657445.1 uncultured Burkholderiaceae bacterium
CCCGCCACCGCGGATGCGTCACCCGCCCGCCGGCCAGGTCAGTCACCTCGGCCGCCGGCATCTCGCCGGTGATGGCACGGGCAACCAGTTCGCCCATCAGCGATCCAAGCTTGAAGCCGTGGCCGGAGCATGCGCTGATCAACCAGCCGGCCGCGCCGGTTGGATGGACAAGGAATTCCTCCGTCTCGGTCACGGTGTAGAAGCAGGCTTTCGGCTCCAGCAGCGCGTAGCGGTCCAGGCCGCGATAGGTGGCGCGGGCGGCGGGCCACAGCCGGGCCAGGTCGACATCGTTGGCGATGCGGTCGCCGTCCGGATCGCCGGTGCGGGAGAACACGTGATCCCCGATCTTGAGCCGCGTGCCGCGCCGGGGCGGCAGGGTGTACAGCCCGCCATTTGGCCGCAAATCCAGCATGACGGGGGCGTTCGCCCAGGCCTCCGCCAAATCCGGCGGCGGTGACAAGTAGAGCACCGCCTGGCGCGACGGCACGCCGACACCTCGCAGACCGGGCACCAGCCGGTCCGCCCACGCGCCCGCCGCCACGACCACCACGTCACCCTCGTAGGTTTTGCCACCGGACATGACCCGGCCGCGCTCCGGGTCCACCTCATCCACGTGGATCCCCGCCCGCAACGTCACACCCAGGCGGCCGAGCAGCACCACCAGATCGGTCAGGATGCGGACCGGGAACAGCATGCCCGCGCCATCCGTGCTGACGACGCGGATCACCCCATCCGGATCGACCATAGGGAACCGCCGCTCCACCTCGTCCAGCGGGATGTCGCGGAAGCCCACGCCCATTTCAGTCAGCGAGCGGGAGACGCCTTCGTACCAGCCGGGATCATGGCGCATGAAATACACCGCGCCGCAGGGCTCATAATGCGAGCGTCCGGTCGCCTGCCACAGGCTGTCCCAGACCCGGAACGCTTCAGGCATAAGGTGCGCGTATCCTTCCATGCGCCCATAGGCGTGCCGGGTGATCCGGTGCTCGTCGTAGGAGGAGGCTCGCGGGTTGGGCAGCGGCCCTTGCTCGAACAACTCGACATCGACGCCGCGCCGGGCCAGCGCCCAGGCGGTCGAGAGCCCGGCAATGCCGCCGCCGACGATGAGAGCTTTGGTCAAAATGGTCGCTCCGTTGCTGGTTCGTCCCTCGCTTTGCACGAAGCAGGCCGACCATTCCATGCTAAGCCTGCGCAGCCGCCTGGAGAGACTGAAATGATCGACTTTGACCGCATCCGCCGCCTGTTGGACCAGCGCCGGCCCGGCCATGCGCTGCCGCAGGATTTCTACGGCGATCCAGAGGTGTTCGCGTTCGATCTGGCGGCCATCCATCAACGGTCCTGGATTATGGCCGGGTTCGAAGTGGAGCTGCCGTCACCTGGCTGCACCATGGCGTTCACCATCGGCCGCTCCCCGGTCGTCATCGTACGCGGGCGGGACGGGGTGCTGCGCGGGTTCCACAATTCCTGCCGCCACCGTGGCGCGCAAATCTGCGCCGAGGGGCTTGGCAAGCGGCCGCGCCTGGTCTGCCCGTATCATCAATGGGCCTATGATCTTGAAGGCAATCTGGTCAATGCGACCCGCATGGCGCCGGATTTCGACCCGGGGGAGCACAACCTGCGCCCGATCCCGCTGCGCACCATCGCGGGCACGGTGTATGTCAGCCTGTGGGACAGCCCGCCGCCGTTCGACGAGTTCGCTGATGCGTTCGAACCGATGCTGGCGCCGCACCAGCTTCATCTGGGCAAGATCGCGCATGAGGCGACGCTGGTGGAGAAGGCGAACTGGAAGCTGGTGATGGAGAACGCGCGCGAGTGCTACCATTGCGCGTCCAATCATCCGGAACTTTCGGTGACATTCCCGATCGGCCGCAAGTCGCTGACCGAGGACGAGCAGCGCCACATCAACGAAACCTTCGGCGTGCGCATGGCGGAACAAGGCCTGCCGACCGGGCCGGTGCGCGGGAAGTGGTGGGAGGCAGGCCGTTTTCCGCTGAACGAGGGCACCCGTTCACTCACCATGGACGGCCAGCCCTGCGTCGGTCGCACCATTGGCCATGTCGGCAACGGCGACGTAGGCTCGCTCCGCTGGGCGCTGGAGCCGCATTGCTTCGCGCACGCGTTGGGCGACTACGTGTTCATGTTCAGCGCCACGCCGACCGGGCCGGAGGAGACGGTCGTCACCGCAAAATGGCTCGTCAGCCAGGACGCGGTGGAAGGTGTGGACTACACCATTCCGCATCTGACCGAACTATGGGACCGCACCAATCTGCAGGACCGCGAATTGGCGGAGAACAACCAGCGCGGGGTGCGTTCCGCAGGCTTCATCCCGGGGCCGTATTCGCCGACGGCTGAGTCGCTGGTGTTGCGGTTCGTGGATTGGTATTGCGACAAGGCTCACGAGTATTTGGATCAGCACGCCGCGATGGCGGCGTAGAGCGCTCATACCTGCTCCATGGCTGCCTCGAATCGTTGACTGGTCTGGCTACTGGCAAGACGCAAACGTAGCGACATCGAGGCTCCGAGTTGCGCCCGCTCGCCAGTTTGGGCACGGTTGTTGCACCAACCGTAGCAGCCGAGGACGTTTCGACATGCGCCGCACGCCCCGCTTCCTTGATGAGGCTCGCCGCCAAGCCAGCGCGCTCGAGAACCACGTCGTGGACGAGTTCTTGGCGGGCAGGCTCGACCGGCGGGCGCTGCTGCGGGAGGGCAGCCGGTTTGGGCTGGCGCTGCCACTGCTGGGCGGTTTGCTGGGCACGATCGACCCGTTCGGGATCAACCAGGCCCGTGCGCAAAGCAAGGACGCCACCATACGCGTGGCATCGCCAATGCCGTCTGGCGCGATCGATCCGGTCACAGTCGCCAATTCCGGCGGCAATGTCATGCTAATGCAGGTGGGGGAGTTCCTCGCTGTCGATGGTAATGATCTGGTGCTGCGGCCAGTGCTGGCGCTGTCGTGGAAGCCAAACGACGACGGCACGGTTTGGACGTTCAAACTGCGGCCCAACGTGAAATTCCACAACGGCCATGTGCTGAACGCGGATGACGTGGTCGCCACCATGGACCGTCTGGCCAACCCGAAGAACGGCTCCAACGCGCTGTCGGCCTTTCGCGGGGTGCTGTCGCTGGGTGGGGCGCGCAAGGTGGATGACCTGACGGTGGAGTTCCACCTGGACGCACCGAACGGCAACTTTCCCTATATCGTCTCGTCCGACAACTACAACGCGATCATTCTGCCTGCCGATTACGACGGCAATTTCGAAAAGAGCTTCATCGGGACAGGGCCATTCAAGCTTGACAAATACACCGCCAAGGTCGGCGCCAGCTTCGTGCGCAACCCGGATTACTGGGGGCCGAAGGCGCTGCCGGCACGCACTGAATTCACCTTTTATGCCGACCAGCAGCCGCAGGTGCTGGCGTTGCAGGGCGGCCAGGTGGACGTGATCAGCCAGTTGGCGGTGCAGGGCGCGCAGGGGATGCTGAACGATCCCGACGTCAAGCTAATCAAGATTCGCGCGGCGACGCATCGCCAGGTCCATATGCGAACCGACGTGCCGAAGTTCGCCGACAAGCGGGTGCGTCAGGCGATTGCGATGACGTTGGACCGGCCCGCGATCGTAGCCGGGTTGTTCCGCGGGCTCGCGGAGGTGGGCAATGACTCGCCATTCGCCCCTGTCTATCCATCCACCGACCAGGCGGTCCCGCAACGCAAAAAGGACATCCCGGCCGCGAAGGCGCTGATGGCCGCCGCCGGCGTGCCGAACGGGTTCGAGGCAACGCTGACCACCGAGCGGGTGCAGGAAATTCCTGACTACGCCGTGCTGATCCAGAACGCTGCGGCCGAGATCGGCATCAAGATCAACCTCAAGATCGAGGCGGACAGCGCCTACTACGGCAAGGCGCACCCGGGCGAATCCGACTGGCTGGATTCGGAAATGGGCATCACCGACTACGGCCATCGCGGCGTGCCGAACGTGCTGCTGGGCGCTCCATTGCTCAGCGCCGGCGCATGGAACGCGGCGCATTTCAAGAACCCCAGCTATGACAGCCTGGTTGCCCAGTATATCGCGACGACGGATCTCACCACCCAACGCGACGTCGCCGGCAAGATCCAGACGTTGCTGCTGGACGAAACCCCGATTATTTACTCGTATTTCTACAACTACCTGGCCGCGACGGCTGCCAACGTCAGCGGCGTTGCGGTGACCGCGATTTCGCAAACCTTCCTTGCCAACGCTACGATCACGTAATGCTAGAGCGTGCCGTGCGTAGGTTGGCCCTCAGCGTCCTCACGGTGGCGCTGCTGAGTGTGGTCGTGTTCCTGGGCGCACAGTTGCTACCCGGTGATGTCGGGCGCGCCATTCTGGGGCCCTTGGCCGATCCGGAAGCAGTGGCCGCGATCAATCATCAGCTCGGCACCGACCTGCCGTTCTTGCAGCAATACCTCAGCTGGATTGCCAAATTCCTTGTCGGCGACATGGGGGAGTCTTATGTCTTCCGCACGCCTGTGGCGCCGTTTATCGGCAATGCGCTGGCAAACTCACTCAAACTGGCGGCGGTGGCGTTCGTGATCGTCATGCCGCTCTCGGTCGGTGCCGGCGTATTTGCCGCGATGCGCGCTGGGCGCTGGCAAGACCGCACGATCAGCATTGCCGGGCTGTCGCTGACCGTCGTGCCGGAGTTCGTCTCATCTATCGCGCTCATTCTAGTGCTGGGCGTCTGGCTACGGTGGCTGCCGCTATCGGCCACCACGCGACCCGGGACGCCGGCGCTGGTGCAGTTGCAGCACCTGATCATGCCGTCACTGCCGCTTGTGCTAGTGCTGTTTGGCTACATCGCCCGCATGGCCCGCGCCGGCACGGTAGAGGCGCTTGATGCCGACTACACCCGCACCGCCATCCTCAAAGGTCTGCCGCAACGCACTGTGATCGTTCGACACGTACTGCGCAACGCGCTGCTGCCGACCATCACTGTCGTCGCCACGCAATGCGGCTACCTCATCGGCGGCCTGGTAGTGGTGGAGTCATTGTTTCGCTATCAGGGGATCGGCAGCCTGATCCTGACAGCAGCGCGCGGCAAGGATTTTCCTATGCTGGAGGCTGGCATACTTACAGTCGGCGCGATCATAATCCTGCTGACCCTGGCGGCCGACATGCTCTACACCTTGCTTAACCCGCGGCTGCGGTGAGCGTCACCATCTCCGAACCCGCCTCTGCAATACCCAGCCGCTTCAGGCGCGTGCTGCGGTCTGGGCCATTCCTGGTCGGCGCCGTTATCGTCCTGTTCTGGATCGTCTGCGGGGTGTTCGGGCCGTGGTTGGTGCCGATGGACCCATATCATGACGACTTGCTGAACACGCTCGCACCGCCCTCGGCTGCGCACTGGTTCGGCACCGACCAGATCGGCCGCGACATCTTCTCCCGCGTGATCGTAGGCGCGCGGCCGATCCTGTCAGTAGCACCGCTGGCGACGCTGATCGCGACCATCCTCGGCACGACGGTCGGGCTGTTGACCGGGTATTCCGGCGGGTGGCTCGACGCTATCACCGGCCGGCTGATCGAGGTGCTCTTGGCCTTGCCGCTGATCGTGGTGGCCTTGCTGGTGCTGGTGGCGCTGGGCCCGTCGTCCGTGACCGTCATTGCTGTGATCGGCATCATCTTTACGCCGCTGATCGCCCGCACGGTGCGCTCGGCGGTGCTGGCGGAACGCTCGCTGGATTACGTGGCGGCGGCAGAACTGCGCGGCGAGGGCGCGCTGCATGTCATGTTCGTGGAGATTCTTCCCAACGTATTGCCGCCGATCCTGGTGGAGACGACGGTGCGGCTCGGCTACGCGATATTCACAGTCGCCTCGCTGAGTTTCCTGGGCTTCGGCATCCAGCCGCCCTCGGCCGATTGGGGCCTCGCCATTTCAGAGAACTACGGGATGATCGCCGGCGGTTTCTGGTGGACGGTCGCGTTCGCGGCGGCTGGCACGGCATCGCTGGTCGTGGGGGTGAACCTCGTCGCGGACGGCATCCAGGGTGCGCTTGAATGACGGCGGCGCTCGAGTTGCGGGATCTGTGCGTCGGCTATCGCGCCCGCGGGGTGGAGCAGATCGTACTCCGCGGCATCTCCCTGTCCATCGCGCCCGGCGAGACCTACGGCTTGGTCGGCGAAAGCGGCTGCGGCAAGTCTACCGCCGCTTTCGCCGCCCTCCGCGCGCTGCCCCGCAACGGCTTCATCCGCTCCGGCGCCGTGCTGGTGGACGGGCAGGACATCACCCGGCTGGACGACGCCGGGTTGCGCCAGACCCGGCTGCACAAGGTGTCTATGGTATATCAAGATCCGGGTCGTGCACTCAACCCGTCGATGACGGTTGCACGCCAGTTAGCTGAAACCTATGAGGCCGCCGGCGTCGGGCATACGGAGGCGCTGGCTCGGTCGGAGGCGATGCTTGCCAAGGTGCGCATTCCAGCTCCCCGGCGCGTCATGAGCGCCTACCCGCACCAGCTTTCCGGGGGCATGCAGCAGCGCGTGGTGATCGCCATGGCGCTCGCCAAGAACCCGGCGCTGCTGGTGCTCGACGAGCCCACGACCGGGCTGGACGCCACCGTCGAAGCCGAGGTGCTGGATTTGATCGCGGCGCTGAAGCAGGAATTCGACACATCCATCCTGTTCATCAGCCACAACCTGGCGATTATCGAGCGCATATGCGACCGCGTCGGCGTTCTGTACGCCGGCAGCTTAGTCGAGGAAGGCAGCGGGGCAGACTTGCTGGCCGGGCCGATGCACCCCTACACCATGCGGCTGATCCGCTGCCTTCCCGCCGCCGGAAGGCGCAAGTCGGATGGCCCGCTGGACACCATCCCTGGGTTTTTGCCGCAGCCGGGCAGCGTGGCGGCGGGCTGCGTGTTCACCCCACGCTGCGAGTTCGCCACCGAGGTCTGCCGCACGATTGCGCCTCCAGTTGTGCGGCGGAATAGGCAGATGGCGCTTTGTCATCATGCAACGGATGTCCCTGAGCGCTCTCACCCTGGCCCTATCCCACAATGCGCGGGGGAGAGAGCTTTGGAACCCTCTCCCGTTGTTTACGGGAGAGGGCAGAGTGAGGGCTCCAGCGAACCGCCCGTTCTGCAAGCCGATAGCATCTCGAAAACCTACCGCGTCGGGCAAGCTTCCCTCCGCGCAGTGCGCGACGTGTCGCTCAGCCTAGCCGCGGGAGAAACGCTCGGACTGGTGGGCGAGTCCGGCTGCGGCAAGACCACCCTCGCCCGCCTCCTGCTGGGCCTGACCGCGCCCGACCCCGGCGGTACGGTCCGGCTGAGCGGCCGGCCCGTCGCCGGGCACGCTCGGGGCCGCAGCCGGGCCGATCAGAAGGCGCTGCAGATCGTGTTCCAGAACCCGGATTCGGCGCTAAACCGGTCGCACACCGTGCGCCACCTGATCGAACGGTCGCTGTCCCGCTTGGCCGGCCTATCAGGACCCGCGCGCGAACAGCGTCTGGCCGAACTGCTCGCCGCCGTCCGACTGACCGACCGCCATCTGCCGATGCGCCCACGCCAGCTTTCGGGCGGGCTGAAGCAGCGCGTCGCCATCGCGCGAGCGTTCGCTGGCGATCCGGAAGTGGTAATCTGCGACGAGCCAACCTCCGCGCTGGATGTATCGGTGCAGGCGGCGATCCTGAACCTGCTCGCCGAACTGCAGCGCAGCGCCGGCACCAGCTACATCTTCATCAGCCATGACCTCGGCGTGGTGCGGTATCTGTCGGACCGGATCGCGGTGCTCTATCTCGGCCGCATCATGGAGATCGGCCCGGCCGAAGCGGTGTTCGACGGGCCGCACCACCCTTACACCGAGGCGTTGCTGTCCGCGGTGCCCGATCTGGCGGATCCCGGACGGCCGCGGATCCGCTTGGCCGGCGAGATGCCCAGCCCGCTGGATCCGCCGCCGGGTTGCGTGTTCAGCGGGCGCTGCCCGCGCAAGATCGGCACGATCTGCGACCAGGTCGAGCCCGAGTTGTCCACCGCGACCGGTCACGCCGTGCGCTGCCATCTGCCGCCCGAGGCGCTCGGCCACCGTGGCGGCGCCGCACCCGGCGTGCTCCAATCGGTGGCCGTGAATGCGTGACGGGGCTTTGCTCCCGCATGGTCGAAGCGGATGCGGGACCGCCCATGAAGGAGCACGCCGATGCTGAGCCCTCGCGTTATCGATCCGCGCTCCACCGCCAACGCCACCCTGGCGGTTGCCGAGCGAACCGACCTGCTGGTGATCGGCGCAGGCCCCGCCGGGCTGGCCGCCGCGCTGGAAGCCGCCGCGCAGGGCATGTCCGTCGTGCTGGTCGATGAGAACCCGGTGCCTGCCGCCAGCATGGGGGACGACATTCCGCTGCATTTCGGCCAGCGCATGAGCGGGGCGGTGCGCAACCGCAATGCCATGATGGAGGCAATGCTCGCCCACCGTCCGGCGCTGGGCGACGCGATCGAGGCGGGCGTGGACGTCCGGCTCGGGACCATCGTTTGGGGCCTCTACAGCAACGGCCCGAGCGTCGGATGGCTGCCGGGCAAGGTGGCCGGCCTGTCGGATGGCGAGCGGTCCTGGATGCTCGGCTTCAAGGCGGCCATCGTCGCCACCGGGCGGCGCGACATGGGGCTGGCCTTCCCCGGCTGGCAGTTGCCCGGCGTGATGGGCGCCACCGCGGCGGAGCGTCTCGCGTCCATCTATGGCGCGCTGGAGGCCCGCCGGGCCGTCGTGCTGGGCACCTCCGCCGAGGCGCTGCTGGCGGCACGGGCGCTGTTGCAGTCCGGCATCGAGGTGGCCGCCATCGTGGAGCAGGCGGCTGAACCGATCGGTCCGGCCACTCTGCTGGCGGAGCTCGCCGGCGTGCCATTGCTGACCCGCCATGTCATCGCCGCCGCGGAGGGCAGCGACGGTGTCACAGGCGCCAAGCTGGTCGCGCTCGACCAGCAGGGCCGCCGGCTGCCCACCGGGGTCACACTGGACTGCGACACCATCGTGCTGGGCATCGGCACTGTGCCGGTGATCGAATTGCTGGACGCCCTGGGCTGCAAGGCGGCCTTCCTGCCCGAACGCGGCGGCCATGTGCCGGTGACGGACATGTGCCAATTGACCTCCCTGCCCGGCGTCTATGCGGTTGGGGATTGCGCCGGGGTTTGGGCCGCCAAGTCCATGGACCGAGGCGTTGCCGAAGCGGAGGGGCGCCTGGCCGCCAGGCATCTAGCGGCCAGCCCCATGGTGGACCTTGCGGATCCGCCGCCGCCCATTCCGGCCGGCGCACTATCCGACTACCGGCTCGCCTGGGTGCGCGCCGCCGTGGTGGACGCCGCCATCGTGCCCGGCGTGCCCGAAGCCCATGTCTGCCAATGCGAGGAGGTGACGGCGCGCGAGATCCTCGAGGTGCGGCCGCCGCGCTATCTCGGCTGGCAGGGCACGCTGCGCAACAGCGCCGACCTCGCCGCGCTGCTCGGCAACGGGCCGCCCAATGCGGACCAGGTGAAGCGGCTGACCCGCGCCGGCATGGGACTGTGCCAGGGCCGCCGCTGCCGCGAACAGGTGGCGGCGTTGCTCGCGCTGAGCGCCGCTTGCCCGCTGTCGGACGTGCCGCTCGCGACCCATCGGGCGCCTGTGCGTCCGATCCCGCTCGGCTTGGCCGGCACGCTGCCGGAAACCCCCGAGATGGCCGAACACTGGGACATTTGGTTCGGCATCCCCGGCCAGGTCACATCCTACTGGGACATCGAGACATGAGCGCGGTCCAGGATGCCGAACCCCCCGCCGGCGCGTCCGTCATCATCGTCGGCGGGGGCGCGACCGGGCTGAGCGCCGGGTGGTGGCTGGCACGCGCCGGGGTGGACGTGTTGGTGCTCGACAAGGGCGTGGTCGCGTGGGAGGCGTCGGGCCGCAACGGCGGCGGCTGCACCCACGGCTTCAGCCCGTTGTTCATGGAGGAGCAGCGGCTGTGGCCGCAGATGGACGACCTGCTGGGATACCCAACGGAGTTCTCGCCCGGCCGCATCCGCATCGCGATGGACGAACGCCAGTTGAGCGACATGGGCCGGATGGTCCGCAACGGCGACCACCACGGCTTCCGCAGCGAGAGCCTGGACGTGGCGCAGTTGAAGCAACTGGCGCCGCTGGTGGGCGACGACGCGTACGGCGCCTACTGGCACCATTTCGGCGGCCACGCGAACCCGCACCGCACGGTGCAGGGCTATGCCTGGGCGATGCAGGACCATGGTGGCCGGATCATGCAGCACACCACCGTGCTGGGGTTCAAGGTAGAGGGCGGCAAGGTCACGGCGGTGCAGACCGATCGTGGCACGCTGGGCTGCGACCATCTGGTGCTGGCCGCCGGGCCGCAGACGGGCAAGCTGTCGGCGATGCTCGGCGTGAGCGTGCCAGTGGTGTCGGCGCGGGCGGAGATGATCGTGACGGAGCCGCTGCCGCTGATGCCGGTCGGCGGCACGGACGGGAATGGCCTGTATGGCCGCCAGACCCTGCGCGGCAACCTCGCCTATGGCGGCGGCCCGCATGAATGGCTGGACGACACGGACGGCATGGCCGCGCCGCCGCGAACCGCCACGCCGCTGATGGGCAACATCGCCGCCCATTTGGCTGGGCTGTTTCCACGCGCCAGGCACGCCCGCATCATCCGAAGCTGGGCCGGCGTGATCGAGAACACGCCGGACGGCCGCCCGGTGATCGACCGCCTGTCCGACCCATCGAACGTCGTCATCGCCACGTTGTCGTCGATCGGTTTCGGCCTGTCGCCCGCCACGGGGCACGCGGTGCAGGAACTGGTGACGGAGGGCGCTTGCAGCTTCGCCGATCTGTCCGTGCTGCGGCTGTCCCGCTTCGACGGGCTGGACCATGACTGGATCGCGCAGCGCGGCTGGCAGGCAACGCACCCGGCCTGAGATTCCTGACCTTAGGCGCAGCCAAACCCGGCCGATCCAGCGCAGCGACGGCCGGCGTCGCGGCGCGGCGCGGCTGATCGGTCTGCTGCGGCACGCGAAGCGGCCGGCTGCGACGTCCTGACCTTCCCAAGATGGCGCTGACGGCAGCCGGCAGCAGCACGACCAAGTCGGCGAGGCCGGGCGCAATTGCCTCAAGGACGGCCCTACACAGCACGGCGAGAGCCGCGAGCCCCTATCCATCCGCCGCTTCGCGCAAGCGCCCGTCCGGCGGCGCCTTCGTCCGCAAGCCGCCCTCCGGCGCGTCCATCTCTCGTTGCATGCTGCTGCCGTCGATCACGGCAGCCTCACCGGTGTCCGGCAGCCCCTCGCCGGGCTCGGCCGCACGGGCGCGCAGCGCGGCGATTTCATTCGGCGTGCGCCGCATGAGGCGCTCCGTCTGCACAACGGGCGCCAACCCGAGGTCTCGCCGGATGCCGTCGATGATGTCACCGACCGGCAGGTCGCCGATCTCCTCGTCCTGGTCCAGCCGTTCCAGCCGGTCCAGCTCGGCGCGCGGGCGCGCGGCCTCGGCCCTGTCATCCTCCACCACCCGCAACACCGGCTTGCCCGCGGCGGCCCGGGGCGCCGCAATACGCGCCGGCGCCGGCGGTTCCGCCAGCTTCATCAGGAGCAGGATGGTGCGGCGGATCGTGCGCGCGATCTTGTCGAACGCGGCCACGTAATCACGGCCCGGCGGCTTCCCCGGATACCACTTGCCCGCCTCCGCAAGCGCCTCGCGATGGACCGTCCGCGCGATATCGGCGGCCATGTCAACCAGCTCGCTCACCATCGCGCGAAGCCGCGCCACATCCGCCGCAAACCCGGCATCCCCGATCCCCTCGGCCGGAGCCTCCGGCTGGGGTTGGCCGGCACGGGTTTGCGCGGGTTGGCTGTTCATGAACATAACAAGAACATAGATCGATACGAATGCCAAGCTATATTTTTTGCGTCCGCGGCCGATTACGGTGGGCGCCCCACCGTTCGCCACCGGCGCAAAGGCAACCGCACCATGAGCGTGACCGCACCAGCCCCCCGCCTGACCGATTTCACCGCGCTGACCTTCGACTGCTACGGCACGCTGATCGACTGGGAAACCGGCATCTACACCGCCTTGCAGCCGCTGCTCGCCCAGGCCGGCGTCACCCAGCCGCGCGACGCCGTGCTCGCCCTGTTCGCCACCCACGAGTCCGGCCAGGAAGCGCAGACGCCCGGCATGGTCTATCCGGAGCTGCTGGCCCAGGTGCACCGCCGCATGGCCGCCGAGTTCGGCACGGCCATGCCGGAGGACGCGCATGTCCGCTTCGGCGCCTCCGTCCCGGACTGGCCCGCCTTCGCGGACACCGCGGCGTCGTTGCAATACCTGAAGCAACACT
>CAZZVB010000056.1:0-13018 GCA_964657445.1 uncultured Burkholderiaceae bacterium
CGACGAGCCGCTGGTGGTGGAAATGCTGGCATTCGCCACGGCGCCCAGCAAACGTGGGCTGATCCGCGCCTCTCTGGTGGCGGAAGACGAGGGATGAAGATCGGGCTTTGATTGAGAGCCCTCACCCCGGCCCTCTCCCGCAAGCAGGAGAGGGAGCAGACCCGGCGGCGCTTGGAATCATCGCTGGCGGTGGGCCGTTGCCCGCCAGCGTTGCTCGGGCTGCGACCGAGGCTGGCCGCCCTGTGTTCGTCGTGGCACTCGAGAGTTATGCCGACCTCGGCCTGATTGCCACCTACCCGCACGCCGTTACCCGGATTGGCGCGGCCGGGCGGATCATCGAATTGCTGCGGGCCAACCATTGCCGCGACGTGGTGATGATCGGCCCGGTCAAGCGGCCGAACTTCCTCCAGTTGCGGCCCGATGCCGAGGGCGCGCGGCTGCTCGCGCGCATCGGCAAGGCGGCCTTCACCGGCGATGACGGCATCCTCGCCGCGATCGTGCGCGTGCTCGGCGAGGAAGGCTTTCGCGTCATCGGCGCCCATGAGGTCGCCACGGGAAGCGTCGGCCCTGCAGGATTGCTGACCCAGGCGGCCCCTGACGAGCAGGCCCGCGCCGATATCGCACGCGCCGCCGCCGTGGTCCGCGCGCTGGGCACCGTCGATGTCGGCCAGGGCTGCGTGGTGCAGCAGGGCGTCGTGCTGGCCGTCGAAGCGGTCGAGGGCACCGATGCGATGCTGTCCCGTGCCGCAGGCCTGAGCCGCCCCGTGCCCGGTGGCGTGCTGGTCAAGCTGGTCAAACCGGGGCAGGATCGCCGCGCCGACCTGCCGACGATCGGCCCCCGCACGATTGATGCAGCCGCTGCCGCCGGGTTACGCGGCATTGCGTTTGAGGCGGGTGGAACCCTGTTCACCGACCGTGCCGCCTGCGTGGCGCGGGCGGACGCGGCCGGGCTGTTCCTGCTCGGCCTGGACCCACACACCGGAGAGATACCATGAGCCGTTACCTGCACACGATGATCCGCGTGAAGGACCTCGACAAGTCGGTGGCCTTCTACACCAAGCTGATGGGCATGGAGGAGCTGCGACGCCGCGAGGTGCCTGGCGGCCGATACACGCTCGCCTTCGTCGGCTACGCCAGCAACCCCGACCAGGCCGAGATCGAGCTGACCTACAACTGGGACCAGGAAAAGCCGTACGACATCGGCAACGGCTTCGGGCACCTTGCGGTCGCGGTGCCGAGCTGTGCCAAGGCGTGCGAGAGTGTCCGTGCCGGCGGAGGGAAGGTCACGCGCGAGGCTGGTCCGGTGCAGCATGGCACCACCGTCATCGCCTTCGTCGAGGATCCGGACGGCTACAAGATCGAACTGATCGAACGTGATTTCTGATCCCGTCGCTCACTGACCTGGTCGGGGGGACGGTCCGCATCGGCGTGACCGGCCTCGCCCGGGCCGGCAAAACCGCGTTCATCACCTCGCTGGCGGCAAACCTGCTGGCGATGGGTGCGGGCGTGCCGGCCCTGCCTGCCTTGGCGGCCCGGCTGGGCAACCGTCGCCTGACGGTGCGGCTGGCGTCATTCGGGGCGGGGCCGATCCCGCGCTTCGACGAGGCAGCGCATTTGCGGGCCTTGGCGGACGATCCGCCGGAATGGCCTGCACGCACGGGCGCCGTGTCGCTTTTGGCGCTCGACCTGGTCGTTCCGCGCGCCGGGTTTGCTTCGGCGTTGCCCCCGCGCACTTTGCGGCTGGAGCTGCTGGACTATCCCGGCGAATGGCTGCTCGATCTGCCGTTGCTGACGGTGTCGTTTGACGACTGGTCGGAGGCCATCTTGCGCATGTTGGCCGGCCGGCCGGCGGCCAAGGCGTTCCTGTCGTTCAGCGCCGGGTTGCCGGCCGGGGCCGGGCGGGACGAAGCGTTGGCGGCGACCGGCCACCGCCTTTACCGGGACACGCTGCGTCGCTTGCGGGACGAGGACGGCCTGGCCTTCCTGCAGCCCGGCCGGTTCCTGATGCCTGCGCCGGGTGCGGAGCCGCCCTGGACGCAGTTCTTCCCGATGCGCGGGCGGGGCGGCCTGGCGTCCCTGCTGGGCGAACGCTACGACGCCTACCGTGCGACGGTCCGGGAGGACCTGGTTTCCCCCTTGTTCGGCAATATGGACCGGATGGTCGTGCTGGCCGATCTGCTGACGGCGCTGCATGCCGGGCGCGAGAGCTTCGGCGACGCCCAAACTGCACTTGCCGCTGCTGCGAGCGCCCTGCGCTGGCAGTTCTCGTGGACCGACGCGATCACGGCGCTGTTGTCGTTTCGACTGCCGCCGCCGGTGATCCGGCGCGTCGCCTATGCGGCCACCAAGGCGGACCACGTCGCCAGCCGCCAGCGCGGCAACCTGCGCGCGCTGATGGCGGCGCTGACCCCGGCGGGCGGCAACGTCGAAACCCGGCACTTCGCCGTCGCGTCGATCAAATGTACCGAGGATGCGACCATGCGCCTGGACGGCCGCAGCGTGTCGGCGGTGCGCGGCCGGATCGCGGGGCAGGGCGTCGGACTATCATACCCCGGCGAGGTGCCGGACTCGCCGCCCGACGATGCGTTCTGGTCGGGTGAGTTCTTCGACCTGCCGCAATTCGAGCCGACGCGCCTGCCGGGCACGGGGCGGGCGGGTGTGCCGAACGTGGAGCTGGATTCGTTGATCACCTTCCTGCTGGACGACCTGCTGTGAACCGCATTGGCCCACGTGTCCTGATCGAGGACCGGGCGGGTCCCCGCCTGGAGCCGGAAATTCCCATGGCGTTGGAGCCGGTGGTTGACCCGGCGCCCCGCGGTGGCGGACTTGCCGCGGCGCTGGCGGGTGTCGCGGTGCTGACCGTGGGGTTGGCGGCGCTGGAAACCGGCAACTTCGTGGCCGAACAGTTCAGCCGCGCAGAATGGCTGGGCTGGCTGACCTTGTCTGTCGCAGTCGCGGGCTTCGGGCTGCTGTTCGCGAGCGTGGCGCGAGAACTGCGCGGACTGTTCGCGCTGGCGCGGGTGGACAAGTTGCGCGCCGCCTTCGCCAGCGGGGACGCGCATAGGATCCACTCGGCCGCGCGGCGCTGGGTGGCGGTGCTCCCGGAGGCCGAGACGCTAAGGCCAGCGATCGATGCCGCAAACGATCCCGATGCGATCATAGCGCTGTTGCGCGCCGGCCCGGCGGCGGCGATGCGCGCCCGCGCGGATGCGCTGGGCCGAACGGCCGCGGTGCAAATGGCGGCCGGGATCGCCGCCACGCCGTCGGCAGGGCTGGCCGGGCTGCTGGTGGCGTGGCGCGGAGTGCGCCTGGTACGTCAGGTCGCGGCTTTGCACGGCATGCGACCAGGGTTTTTCGGCACGCTCGGGTTGCTCCGCCGCAGCGTTCTGGCCGCGGGGCTGGTGGCGGGATCGGAGGCCGCGATCAACGCGGCCGCACACGCATTGCTGTCAAACCCGCTGCTGACGCATGCGCTGGGCGAGATGGCCGGGGCGGGAATCGCGGCCAGGCGGATGATCTTGCTGGCGCGATCCACAGCCGCCGCCTGCTCGCCGTTGCCGCCGGAGGGTTAGCGATCCCGCGGCTTAAAAGCCCTCTCCCATAGGAAGGGGGAGCAGCCCGCCTACAACCCCTCGCCGTCCGCTCCGCTTCCCGCGCCGACGATGCCGCTGCGGGACGGCGCGTCGCTGTGCGGCTTGATGGTGCGGCTGATAGCAGCGACCTCTTCGTCGTTCTTGGCGTTCTCCGCCTGGTGAGCCTCGGCCGCACTGCTGCCGCCGATCTCATCGGGATCGGTGGGCGTGGGTGGTGTCTTGTCGTCGCTCATGCTGTGGCCCTCCAGTGACTCAACGGCCGCCAGTGGGGGCGGTTGCGGTGTAACGCTTGCGTCGCTCCCCTGGACATCCTCTGCTGTGGCAACATGTCCAAGTGGACACAACGAGGCTGGGAGCCGCGCCATGTTGATTTCTTCGATACTGAAGGAAAAAGGGGGCGAGGTCGTCAGCGTGATGCCGGGCACCAGCGTGCCGGAGATCGCCTCGATCATCTCGTCGCGCCGCATCGGCGCGGTGGTCGTGCTGGCGGAGGCTGACCGGCTGGCCGGGATCGTCAGCGAACGGGATCTCGTCAAGGCGGTCGCGGCCCAAGGCGATGCCGCCTTGCGGCTGACGGCGCAGGACATCATGACGAAGGTGGTGATCACCGCGACGCCGCAGACCTCAATCGATGAGGCGATGACGATGATGGACGATGGCTACTTCCGCCATCTGCCGGTGATCGAGGCCGATCGCCTGGTCGGCATCATCAGTGTGCGCGACGTGGTCCGGGCGCTGATCCAGCATCAGGAGCATGAGGTGGACAGCCTGAAAGCCTACGTGTTCCGCGGCGGCCAGACCGGCGGGTTACGCTGACACTTTCCAGCCGCTAGGGTCGGCGGGGCATGAGCAGGAGCCCCGCATGATCCGCAACTCGCCGCTGGCAGGACCCGAAACCCGGATCAGGCCGCAGATCCAGGACCTGGTCACCGACAACATCGCGGTGCTGGCACAACGCGCGCGTCACCTGGACGGCGTGATCCCGCTGTGGTTCGGGGAGGGCGATGTCGTCACGCCGGGCTTTATCCGCGACGCTGCCAAGCGCGCGCTGGATGCCGGCCGCACCTTCTACGTGCCCACCATGCGCGGCACGGCCAGCCTGACGGCGGCACTTGCGGACTATCAGACGCGCCTGCACGGCCGCCCGATCGAGGTCGAGCGCAGCACCGTGACGCCGAGCGGGATGCAAGCCGTGGCGCTCGCGCTGGAGCTGATCGTCGAAACCGGCACGAACGCCGTCTATGTGACGCCGCAATGGCCCAACATCCACAACGCCATTCACGTCGCCGGCGGCGAGCCGCGGCCGTGCCCGCTGGTGCTGCGGGATAATCGCTGGACGCTGGACATCGATGCCGTGGCCGCGCTGTGCGACGCGCGCACCCGGGCGATCGTGTTTTCCTCGCCCGCCAACCCGACAGGGTGGACGGCGACCGAGGATGATCTGCACGCGCTGCTGGCGTTGAGCCGGGAGCGCGGCATTTGGATCATCGCGGACGAGGTGTACGCACGGCTGTATTTCGACGGCGACGTCGCGCCCTCCATGTTGCGGATCGCTGAGCCGGACGATCTTGTGATGACCGTCAACAGCTTCAGCAAGGCCTGGGCAATGACGGGCTTCCGCCTGGGCTGGCTCACGCACCCGGCGGCGGTGGCGGACAGGATCGGCGCGATGACGCAATACCTGAATAGCGGCACGGCCGACTTCATCCAGGAAGCGGGAACCGCCGCCATCACCGAGGGGGAGGGCTTCGTCGCGGAGATGCGGGAACGGTGCCGCCACGGCGTGGCGTTGGCGCACGAACGGCTGGCCGCGATCCCCGGCGTTTGCCTGACCGAGCCGCCGCATGGCGGAATGTACGCGTTCTTCCGCATCGAGGGTTGGCCGGATGCCCGCGTCGCCTGCCTGCATATCCTGGAGCGCGCCCGCGTCGGCCTGGCGCCCGGCGAGCTGTTCGGGGCGCCCGGCTGGTTGCGGATGTGCGTGTGCCGCGACGCCGGGCAGTTAGGCGAGGCGTTGGACCGGATGGCTGCCGCGCTCACCGCGTAGATTCGTAGGGTGGGCTTTAGCCCACCACTGCGGTGGGCTGAAGCCCACCCTACGTCTTGTGTAGGTGTGGCCTAACGATTGTTTGCGTGACGCGGCGAAGAACAGGGCCGCCCACACGCAGCTTCGTCGCCTCGGCTTCGATCATGGCCGTAACGAAATCCCGGTCGGCCGGATCAGTCCGTCCGGACGGGGCTGGAAGCCGGCTACCTTGGCACTGAGGCCCCAAAACCAGGTGAAGTGATACAGCGGCAGATAGGGCAGGTCTGCCATCCAGATCCCGATGGCGTCGTGATAGGCGGCGCGGCGTGCGGCGTCGTCGGCGCCGGCAGCGCCGCGGTCGAGGGCGGCGTCCATCGCCTGGCTGCACCAGCCCGTCCAGTTCAGCGGCGCGCCGCATCGCGTCCAGGTGCCGAGATTGCCGTCCGGGTCGGGCCGGCCGCTCCAGATCACGAGATAGGCCTGGTAGTTGCCGGCGGTGGCGGACGCGGTCTGCGTCACCGCCTCACCCTTTTGCAGCGTCAGGTCGAACCCGGCTTCGGCCACCATGGACTGAATCACCTCGCCCACCTGCACGTCGGTCGGCGAGTCGGTGACCAGCAGGGTCAGTTTCGGGTGCGGCACGCCGGCGGCGGCCAGCAACGCCTTGGCGCCGGGCAGGTCGCGGGGCGGGATGGGGTAGGCCGGGTCATACCAGGGGTTGCCCGGCGCCTGCATCTGGTTGCTGGGGATGAAGCGGCCATCGAACACCGCCTGGTTCAGGCCCTCGCGGTCGATCGCTTTCGCGAAGGCCTGGCGGATGCGGAGGTCATGCGCGAACGGCGTGTCCGATTGCGGGCCGTGCGCCAGGTTGAAGGTCAGCATCTCGAACCCAATGGACGGGGCCGTGGCGACCGCTAACGATTTGTTCGCCTGCACCCCCGGCACGTCGGTGGCAGCCAGCCGGTTGGCGATGTCGATCGCGCCGGATTGCAGGTTCACCAGGCGCACATTGCTGTCCGTCATGATGCGGAACTCGATCCGGTCCAGTGTCACGGCGTCCGCGTTCCAGTAGCCGGGGAAGCGCTGCAGGGTGATGTGGTCCTGCGCCGCGCGCTCCACGAAGGCGAACGGGCCGGCGCAGACCGGATGCGCCGCGATGGCATCCTTCGGCAGGTCGAGGATGCGGGGCGACAGCATTTCGCCGGGCCGGTTGGCCAGCAATGCCACGAGCGGCGCGTAGGGCATGGATAGGCGGATCCGAACGGTCAGCGGGTCCAGCACATCCTCGCCCAGAACCGGCTTCAGTTCGGTTTTGCGATTGCTGTAGGCGGCGGTACGCAGCCGTTCGAAGTTCGCCTTCACAGCGTCCGCATCCAGCTTCGCACCGTCCTGGAACTGGACGCCGTTCCGCAGGTGCAGCGTAAGAGCAAGGTGGTCTTCGGACCATTCCCAGCCCGTCGCCAACTGTGGGACGAAGTTCAGCGACTGGTCCAGCCCGATCAGCGTATCGCACATAGAGGTCGCGACCGCCCGTTCGATGTAGGAATTGCTGACCGCCGGGTCGAGCGTATCCGGGTCGAAGTCCAGCGCGAACCGCAGCGTGCCGGCGGCGTGGGCGGCGGTGGACAGGCACAGCAGGGCGGCGGCGATCAGCAGGCGCATTAGGATTCCCCGAACCGTGGTGCAGTCAGCCGCGCGATCTCCGCCACCAGCTCGGCAGTGGTGCGCTGGCGGGCGTAACCGGCATTATTGCGCAACGACCAGTCATGCCGTTCCTGCGTCAAGGTCGCGCAGGCATCGACCGGCACTGTCACCAGGTAGCCGAGGTCGCACGCGTCCCGCACGGCGGAGTCGATGCACTGGTCGGTCAGCACGCCCGCCACGATGAGCGAGCGTATGCCGAGGTTCCGCAGCACGTAGTCGATATTGGTGGAGATGAACACGGAGGATGACGTCTTTGGCAAAACGATCTCATTCTCGGCGGGTGCGATCGCGTCGATCACCCGTCCATCCCAGGAGCCTTTGGGCACGTTCAGCCCGCTGATCTTGTAGTCCAGGCTGCGGTCACGGCCGTCGCGGGTCAGGTTCTCGATCGTGGTGTACAGCACCTCGATCCCGCCCTTGCGGCAGGCGGCCTGCATGCGCTGCATATTCGGAACCGCGCTGTCCCGCATGGTGCGGAAGAACCAGCCGTAGCGGGCCTCGCGGGACGCCGGGTCCATCTGGGCATATTCGCCGCCATCGGGCCCGGCCGTGTAGTTCTGCACGTCGATGAACAGCAGCGCGGCGTGCGCCGGGTCGATCTCCACCTCACGGCTGAGCGTCATAGGCGGCTCCTCAATAAATGGCGGCGTAGCGGTCGCAAACCGCAGCCTCGTCCAGACCGGCGAGTGCCTTCAATTCGGCGCGTTTGAAACGGATGTAAACATCCCGCAACGATGGTCCGAACCATGCGGCTGCGTCCAGGCTGGCTTCGAACGCGTCCAGCGCCTTGCTCAGGGAGGCGGGCAGGGCGACGGGAACATGGTCCTGCAGCCGCCGCCCGCGGCGCAACCCGTCCAACCCGGCGTGCACCAGGGCGCCGAGCGCCAGGTAGGGGCTGGCCGTTGCGTCGGCAACGCGGAATTCGACGTTGAACTGGCGCGCGACGGTCTCGGCCGCCGTCGAATAGGTCGGGCAGACCCGCACGGCGCTGCCGCGGTCCTGCACGCCGAGATCGGCTGTGGTGGGCGCCCAGCGGCCCGGCCGCAGCCGCAGGTAAGACGCGGCGGACGGCGCGGTGACCGCGACCAGGGCGGGCATGTGATGCAGCAATCCGGCTGTAAAACGTTCTGCCACGCTGGACAGGCCGTGCGGCTGCCCGGCGTCGTAGGTCACCGGCTCGCCCGCCGTGTCCAGGAGACTCCAGTGGATATGCGTGCCGCTGCCGGTACCGTCATGGTGCACCATCGGCGCCAGCACCGCCCGGTGGCCCAGCATCGCGGCCGCGGCGCGGGCCAATTCACGCACCAGCACCGCCTCGTCTGCGGCACGCAGCCCTGGCGCCGGACCGACGGTCACTTCGTATTGGCGCGGGCCGTATTCCGCGAGGAAGGAGTCCGGTGCGATGCCGGCGCCCCGCAGCATCGCAAGCAGCGTGCCGCCGAACGGGCCCTGGCGGCGCAGCGCGTCCAGCGTGTAGGGCGCGCCCGGCTGCTCGCACACCCCGGTATAGACCAGCTCCTGCTCGAACGCCGCCAGCAGGGTGAGGCCGAACTCCGCCTGCAGCGCATCGAGCGCCCGGCGCAGAAAACCGCGCGGGCAGCACTCCCAGGGCGTGCCGCCGGTGGTGTGGAAATCGCCCAGCAGCAACTGGATGTCCGGCGCGCCAGGGGCCGGGATCGCGGTCTGCGTGGAGACGTCGGGCACCAGCATCAGATCGCCGGACGTGCCGAACGGCGTGTCGTAGATCGGCCCGAACGCGGATAGCATCAGGTTGCTGTGGGTGATCCCGACGCCGCGTCCCATCCGGCCTGGCAGTTCCGCAAGCGGCAGCGACTTGCCGCGCACCAGCCCCGCGAGGTCACTGGTGCCGATGAAGGCGAGCGGCTCTGGGGTCATAGACGATACATCCTGGCGGCGGTGTCGTGGAACAAGGCCCGCTGTTCGTCCTGCGTGTAGTCCGCCACGACCTGCCGGAATCGCTGGCACAAATCCGCATAGCGCATCGTGCGGCGCGCCACCGGGTAGTCGCTGCCGAACATGCAACGGTCCGGCCCGAACGCGTCGATGCAGGTTCGAAGCGTGTCGCGGTCGCCGGCGAAACTGCGGTCCGGCGTGTAGGCGGCGTAGTTGGACAGCTTGATCGCGATATTGGGCTGCCGGGCCATGCGCGTCAGCCCGTCCCGCCAGCGCGCCATGCCTTCGGTGTCACGGTCGTTGGGGGTGCAGCAATGGTTGACGATGAAGCGCTGGCCCGGCGTGTCTTGCGCCAAGTTGGCGACTTCCTCCGCCTGGTGCGGGTTCATCAGCAGCTCCAGCGCCCAGCCACGGCGGGCCAATTGCGCCAGCCCGGCGCGCCATGCCGGCTCGTTCACAAGCCCGCGCCGGGTCCAGCGTTTCGCCGGGTCGGGGTGCCAGCGGATGGTCTCGCGTACCGCGACCGTGCGGGCAGAGGCCGCGTGCGCGTCCAGCATCCGCGCCAGGTCTGGCGAGGCGAGCGGAGCGGCCACCACGTAGCGCGCCGCGATGCCGTCCGGGCGGGGCAGGGCGTCCAGCCAGCGCGTCTCCTCCACCGGGTCGCGCGCCGGGTCCCACAGCGCCTCGATGTGGACGGAGGCGACGACGCCTTGGCCGGCGATGTCCTGCGCGTAGTCCGGCGGCAGGTAATCGTGGCGCAGGTAATCGAGGTTGCCGAGCGCGCCGATCGCATGGTCCGCCGAGGTCAGCCACGGATAGTGCCCGCCCGACAAATCCCAAAGATGGTGGTGGGCGTCGATGATCGGGCCGCTGTAGAGATCGGTCATTGCGCGGATCGTGGCACCAACCGGCGCCCGCTCCAACCGGGTTTGACCCGCTGCCGCCGTCATCGCACCATCCGCAGGCACCGAGGAGACACGGCATGCCTTTCGCCACCACCGATGACGGCGTCCGCCTGCACTACGAGGAAGTCGGCTCCGGCACGCCCGTGATCTTCGTGCATGAATTCGCCGGCGATATCCGCAGTTGGGAGCTGCAGCTCTGCCATTTCGGCCGGCGTTACCGGGCCGCGGCGTTCTGCGCGCGGGGCTATCCGCCGAGCGACGTCCCGCCGGAGCCGTCCTCCTACTCGCAGGTGCGCGCGACGGACGACATCGCCGCGGTGATGGACGCAATGGGGGTGCAGCGCGCCCACATCGTCGGCCTGTCGATGGGCGGGTTCGCGACCCTGCATTTCGGCTTCCGCCACCCGGCCCGTGCCTTGTCGCTTTGCGTCGCCGGGTGCGGCTATGGCGCGGAACCGGAAGCGCGCGACCGCTTCAAGGGCGAAGCCGACGCCGTCGCGGCCGCATTGAAGGAGCGTGGGATGGCAGCGGTGGCCGCGCAATACGCCTACGGCCCGACCCGGGTGCAGTTCGAGGCGAAGGACCCGCGCGGGTTCGCCGTGTTCAAGCAGCAACTGGCGGAGCATTCGGCGCTCGGGTCTGCCAACACGCAGCTCGGCTGCCAGCGCGAACGCCCGTCGCTGTATGATCTCACGGACCAGATGAAGGCGCTGACGGTGCCGACCTTGGTGCTGACCGGGGATGAGGACTGGCCTTGCCTGCAACCCGGCATCCTGATGAAGCGCACGATCCCGAGCGCCGCGCTGGCCGTGATGCCGAATTGCGGTCACACCATCAACATTGAGGCGCCGGACGAATTCAACCGTATCGTCGGCGACTTCCTGGCGCTGGTGGATGCGGGCCGCTGGCCGGAACGCGACCCGCGCGCGTTGCAGGCCTCGCTGCTCGGGATGGCGAAGAGCTGAGGGTTGGCCGACTTCGCGTTCACCGCCCCTAGCAGCCTGCGGCGGTTCGAGGATAGGCGGTTCCTAACCGGCGCCGGGCGCTATGTGGCGGACATCGTCACGCCCGGCGCGGCCTTCCTGCACATGATCCGGTCGCCGCACGCACACGCGCGCGTGCTGGGCATCGATGCCGCGGCAGCCTCGGCGCTGCCCGGCGTGCTCGGCGTGTTCACGGCGGCCGATCTTGCCGGGCTGGGACCGATCCCGTGCAGCACGGCGGTGCCGACGGACGGCCCGATGATCGTGCCGCCGCGATATGCGCTGGCGAGTGACCGGGTGCGCTATGTGGGCGAGCCGGTCGCGTTTGCCGTGGCTGAAACCGCCATTGCCGCCCAGGACGCCGCCGAGATTGTGTCGGTGGAGTACGACCCGCTGCCCTGCGTCGTGGAAGCCGCCGACGCGCTCGTGGACGGTGCGCCGGTGGTCTGGGACGAAGCGCGCGGCAATCTCGCGTTCCGCTTCCGCAAGGGTGACCCGGCGGCCGTCGCGGCCGCCATGGCCGGTGCCGCGCACATCGTTGACCTGAATTTGGTCAACAACCGCATCATCGTGGCCCCGCTCGAGCACCGCGGCGCGATTGGCGACTTCGATCCGGCGACCGGCGTGTACGACTTGCTGTTCAGCGGGCAGGGCGTGCATGGCGTCCGGCGGGATCTGGCGACGTCGGTGTTCGGCGTCCCGCTGGAGCAAATCCAGGTCGCCTGTCCGGATGTCGGCGGCGGCTTCGGCGTCAAGAACCCGCTGTTCCCCGAATACATCGCGGTGCTGTGGGCGGCGCGCAAGCTGGGCCGGCCGATGCGATGGGCGTCGGGCCATGGTGAGGATTTCGTGTCCACCGCGCATGGCCGCGACAATGTCACGCATGCGCGACTGGGGCTGGATGCGACGGGCCGGTTCCTGGCGCTGGACGTCGAGACGATCGCCAATCTCGGGGCCGGCATGTCCACAGGCGGCCCCGGCAGCTCCACCAACGCGCCGGGCAACGCGATGGGCGGCGGCTACGACATCCCGGCCGTCTGCATGTCGGTCCGCGGCGCGTTCACCAACACGGTGCCGATCGACGCCTATCGCGGCGCCGGCAAGCCCGAGGCGAACTACCTGCTGGAACGGCTGATCGACGAAGCCGCGCGGATCACGGGCATGGACAGGGTGGAGCTGCGCCGCCGCAACCTGGTCAGCCGGTTTCCGCATCGCACCGCCATGTCCACCACGATCGACTGCGGCGTGTTCGCCGGCACGATCGACCCGGCGCTGCAGCACGCGGACGCCGCCGGGTTCCCGGCGCGGCGCGCTGCATCCGCGGAGGTGGGTCTGCTGCGGGGCTTAGGGATAGCCTGCTTCATGGAGACGGCGCGCGGGGCGCCGAACGAGGGCGCGGAGATCCGGTTCAGAGCGGATGGCCGCGTGTCGCTGCACCTCGGCACACAGTCGAATGGGCAGGGACACGAAACCAGCTTTCCACAGGTCGCGGCTGCCCGCTTGGGCTTACCCATCGAGTGTTTCGACTTCATTCAGGCCGACACGCGCCAGGTCCGCGACGGCAACGGCCATGGCGGTGCCAGATCCTTCCATATGGGCGGCTCGGCCCTGGTGAACACGATCGGGCTGGTGCTCGGCAAAGCCGCCCCGGTCGCGGCGACGCTGCTGCAGGCGCGGACCGAGGAGGTGTCGTTCGCCGATGGCCTGTTCTCGGCCGGTGAGCGCAGTGTGACGTTGATGGAGGTGGCCCGCGCCGCTTCGGCGTCCGGCGAGGCGCTGGACAGCTATCAATGGACGTTGCTGGACCGCATCACCTTCCCCAATGGCTGCCACGTGGCGGAAGTGGAGGTGGACCCGCAAACCGGGCTCGTCACGCTGCTGCGCTACACCGGC
>CAZZVB010000056.1:13118-21030 GCA_964657445.1 uncultured Burkholderiaceae bacterium
CCGCAGACGGTGGTGGCCGCGGTGCTGGATGCGTTGGCGCCGCTGGGAGTGACGCATCTGGACATGCCGCTGACCCCGGAACGGGTCTGGCAGGCGATGTTGCGGATGATGCGGGCTACGTGACCGGCTCGCGGCTCGGGCTCAGGACCCAGCGAACCATCGGCGCGGTCAGCACCGTAGTCAGCAGCGCCATGGCGACGAGGGCCGAGTACACGCTGCGGCCGATCAACCCGGAATCCAGCAGCACCGACAGCACGACCACTTCCATCAGTCCCTTGGTCTGCATCAGCGCGCCCATGGCGAGGGCGGACGGCCAGTCCTCGCCGTTCCATCGGGCTGGTAGCGCCGTGCCCAGCACCTTGCCTACGATGGTTGCCAGCGAGAGCAGCGCGAACATGCCGAGGAAGGCCAGCGAACCCGGCTCGATCAAGGCTCGCAGCCCGGTGACGACGAAGAAGAAGGGCAGCAGCAAGGTCGCCACCAGCGGCTCCAGCCGGGCCAGCAGCGACGCCCGGCTCTGCGCCGGCATCACCGCCCCGGCGACGAAACCGCCGATCAGGTAGCCCAGCCCGAAACTGTCCGCCACGCCCGCGGAGGCGAAGGCCACGCTCAACGACAGCACGAGCATGGTGGCCTCGTCCGCGCCGCGCCGGGCCGCGCGGGCGAGCAGAGGGCGCACGACCAGCAGCATCACCGCCAGCCATGCAGCGCTCAGGCCGAGCACCAGCATGGCGCCGCCGGCGCTGCCGCGAGACAGCGCCAGCAGCACGGCGAGCATCAGCCAGAGCGCGGCGTCGTTCAGCGCCGCCAGCGCCAGCGCCGTCTGGCCGAGCCGGCTTTCAATCAGGCCCAATTCCCGCAGGATGGCGGCCAGCACGGGCAAGGCGGTCACGGCGACGCAGATGGCGATGGCGGCCGCGGTGACGGTGATGCCGCCCTCGGCGCCGGTCGCACCGGGAACGGTGAAGGCGATCCAGTAGCCCGCCGCGAGCCCGATGAGCAGCGGCAGGCCGATGCTGCCCACCGCCGGACCGCTCATCCACCGTATCCGGCCGCGCAGTTGCGATCCGTCCAGGTGCAAGCCGCTGACGAACACGAACAGCAGCACGCCGACAGTGGCGAGGCCGTTGATCGAGGTCAGCACCGCGGGTGGGAACAGCGCTTGGTAGAGGTCCGGTGCGATCTGCCCCAAGCCGGACGGGCCGAGCAGTACGCCGCCCAGGATCTGGATCACCGCCAAGGGCGCGAAGCGGCGGATCGTGGGTGATAGCCGGCAGAGCCACGGCACGACGATGAGCAGCAGGCCGATGAGAAGCAGCGCTAATCTAGGCGGCATCATGGGACAGACTATCCAATTTCGTAGCCGTTGGGCGGCGGATACGCGTGGCGCTGACGAGTCCCCCTGCAAGGGCGAGAACGGCGCCCACAGCGAGTCCGATGCGCGGCGCTGCTGCGGACGAGGTGAGGGTGAACAGCAGGGCCATGATCACCGAGCCCGCGGTCTGGCCCAGCAGGCGGGCAGTGGCCTGCATGCCGCCGGTGGCGCCGCTGCGTTCCTTCGGGGCTGCGAGCAGCATGTTGCGGTTGTTGGGCGTCTGGAAGATGCCGAAGCCCAACCCACTCAGCATCAGGCACAGCACGAGCGGCCATAGGCTGCCATGGACCGGCAAGGCGGCCGCGATTGCAAGGCCCAGCGCCAGCAAGCCACCGCCCACGGCACAGAGCAGCCCGTTCGGCACCCGGTCCGCCAGCCGTCCGGACACCGGACCGGCGACCGCCACGACCAGCGGCCAGGGCGTCATGTAAAGGCCAGTCGTGAACACGTCCTGGCCAAGGCTATGCTGGAGGTAAAACGGCAGCGCGATGTAGCTCGCCATCTGGCCGGAGAAGCAGCAGACGGACGCGATGACCGAGATGCGGAACGGATGGCTCCGCAATAGGTCGAGCGGCACGAGCGGCGCCTGGCGCGGCCACTCGCGGTGCACCAGGGCCGCGAAGCTGGCGATCGAAAGGGCGAGCAGCCCGGCCGCCAGCGCCGGTTCGCTGGTTGCACGGTCAACGCACAGGACAAGGGACGCGAAGGCCGCCGCGTTCAGCACCGCGCTTAGCAGATCGACCCTGCGCCCCGTGCCGGGTGGCTGCGGCAGCGCCACGGCCGCCACGAGGACGAGCGCGCCGACCGGCAGGTTGACGGCGAACAGCCATTGCCAGCTCGACACTACCAGGATCGCCGAACCGATCGAGGGGCCGGCCGCGCCGGACAGGGCGATCATCATGGCGTTCCAGCCGATGACCGCGCCGAGCATGCGGTGGGGATAGGTGAAGCGGATCAGCCCGATACCCAGCGCCAGCACCGCCGAGCCGCCGAGGCCCTGGAGAAAGCGCGCTGCCACCAGCCATGGCAGGGATGGCGCCAGCGAGCATAGCAGCGAGGCCCCGGTGAAGATGGCGACGCCCGCCGTGAACACCCGGCGCAAGCCCAGGCTTTCACCCAGCGCCGCGCAGGGCAGCAGGGCCATGACCAGGGCCAGTTGATAGCCGTTCACCACCCAGACGGAGGCGGCGGGCGAGACGTGCAGCGACGTGGCGATCGTCGGCAGCGCTACATTGGCGATGGCGCCGTCGAGCACGACCAGCACCAGCGTGGCCATGATGGCAAGCGTCGCCCAATGCCGGCGCGGTATGGGCAACCCGTCCTGAACATTGTCCGCGCTGACGGTCTGGCTCGCTAAATTGGCCATGGTGTCTTCCTACCCGTGAGTGGGTTTGGCCAAGATAAACCCGGCCCAGCATGGCGGAAGGCGCAGCGAACGCAGCATATACCTGCACACGACGCCATATCGCCAGCGTGCTAGGGATTGGCATGTCCGATCGCGACGCCGGTCTCCCTGACTTCAATCTTCTGGCGGCGCTCGATGTGCTGCTTGCGGAGGGAAGCGTGGCTGGCGCCGCCAGGGTACTTGGCTTGAGCGCTTCGGCCATGAGCCGGACCTTGCTGCGTCTGCGCACCGCGACTGGCGACCCGCTGCTCGTGCGGGCCGGCCGGCGGTTGGTGGCCACGCCCCACGCCGTCGCGCTTCGCGAGCGCGTCCGCATCCTCACCGGCGAGGTGAAGTCCGTTTTGCAGCCGGCGAACCAGGCGTTGGACCTCGCCACTTTGGACCGGATTTTCACTCTCCGCGCCAATGAGGGGTTTGTCGAAGCCTTTGCCGACCGGCTGGCCGGAGCGCTGACCGAACTCGCCCCGGGTGTGCGGCTCCGTTTCGCACCGAAGCCGGATAAAGGCGTGCATTCGCTGCGGGAAGGGCTAATCGACCTGGAGATTGGCGTGCTCGGCGACACCGGGCCGGAGGTGATGATCCAGGCGCTATTTCAGGACCGTTTCATCGGCGTGGTACGGCAGGGGCATAGGCTGGCGTCCGGCGAGGTCACCGCTAGCCGGTATGCCGAGTACGGCCACGTGGTCGCATCCCGCCGCGGCACGACGCGCGGGCCGGTGGATGAGGCGTTGGAGGCGATGGGCTTGCAGCGCCGGGTCATCATCGTCGTACCGAGCTTTCCCGCGGCCTTGGCCATCGCCGCCACATCGGACTTGGTGGGCCTCGTCACGCGATCCTTCGTTCGGGCCGGGCAGGCGGGCCTCAATGGGTTGCCGGTTCATTGCTTCGATCTGCCCGTAGCGACGAACGCCATCACGGTGTCGCAGATGTGGCATCCGCGGGTGCATGCCGACCCGGCCCATCGCTGGCTGCGGGAGGTCGTTCTGTCGGTTTGCCGGGGACATCTGGCGAATTTCGCCGAATAACGATTTGGCTTTTCGCTCAGGCGCTTAGGGATTGCCGACGCTCCCGTGGCGCTCCGACATCGCAGGCAAGGTCGGTGCGATGCCAAAGGGCATCACGTCCTTCATGAGTTTCACGACAGTGTAACAAGCTCGCTACGCGGCGCGGGTCGTCTTTTCAGCATCCGCCGCGCTGTGATAACGCCGTAAGACATTCTGTCTGTTTCTTGAAATTGCACGAGCGACCCTTTGAGACTTCAAGCCGTGTCAAAAGGCCTTGCAACCGACCCGGACGATGTTGCAGCACTGACGCGTGCCGAAATTGCCTCACGTGCCTCCGATCAGATCGCCGCGGGCCTGCCGCCCGGCATCGATGTCATCGTTCCGGTATGCAACGCGGCCGGATGGCTCGATGCGATATGCGACGGCTACGATATGCTTGGCTTGCGGCCATTGTTCATCGTCGATAGCCGCTCGGCCGATCGAAGCCTTGCATTGCTGCAACGGCGGACAGACCGGGTTTTCACCGCTGCGGGCGCCCAGCCGTTCGTCGAATCCCTGTTGCGCGAGATCATCCCCCTCCTCGGAAGCCGCTGGGTGCTCCGCATGGACGATGACGAGCTTCCGTCGGCAGCCGCACTTCGCTGGATCGCCGGCAATATCGGCGCGGTCACGGTGGGCTCGGTCGCGCTGTCACGCGTCTGGGTCGCCTTGGACCGCGATCGCCGCTGCGTCGTGTCAGAGTGTGAGCACGTCGGTGGCCCTTGGGGTTCGGATCATCAGATACGGCTGTTCCGTCCCGCCGACGTTCTCGTTCATGACCGGCTGCATACCTGCGGTTTCGAGGCCTCGATGATCAGGGCCCCCAGCGAGGCACGGCTGTATCATTTCGACTGGCTGGCGCGATCCTATGAAGACCGCTGCGCGAAGATCGCCCGCTATGAGCGGCTGGAAGAGGGAAGCGGGGTCAGATACGCCAGCTATTATCTGCCCGAGGACCATGATCCTGGGATTTATGATCTGCATTCCGCCGACGATCCCGCGGCGGAGGCGGTCGCGCGCAAAATCCTTCGCGGTAAATCGATGATCGCCAGGGTGATCTCCGCCGTCCGGCCGGTCCGGCGGCCGTAGGATCCGCGACCGTGCTGAGGGTCACCTACATCGGGTTTGATTTCTTCTCCATGGTTCTCCTGCATCTCGCCGGCCGGGCCGACGTGCAGCTGAAACGGGTCGTGTCGGAGGATGGTCCCTGGGCCGAACACATCCGCCACATCGCCGCGCAAGCCGCCATTCCCTTGGTTCTCACCAAGCCCAGCCGGGCAGATTTAGAGGCGTTCGCGCGTGATTCGGACCTCGTACTATGCGCCTCGTATGAGTACCGCCTGCCGATACCGACGACCTCGGGTTGCATTTTCCTCAATCTGCACCCGACGCTGCTTCCGCTGGGCCGTGGCCCGGCCCCGATCCAGTGGACGCTGAGTGGACGATCCCGCGATGCCGGCGTCAGCCTTCACGTCATGACGCACGAGTTCGACGCCGGACCGATCATCAGCCAGACCAGGCTCGTGCCCGGAGGCGACAGTTTCGAAGTCTATGTTCATCGGATCAATCAGGCAGCGGTCGATCTCGTATCAGCCCTCAACGCGAATAAGCTGAAGCGGCTGGTCCCTGCCACGCAGGACGAAGCCGCCGCCACATACTATCCGGTCATGCCGGAAGACAAACGGACGATCACGCCGGAAATGACTGGCACTCAGATCACCGAATTGATCGCCGCAATGGGGCCTATGGGCGCAGTCGTGGTGATCGAAGGAACAAAGTTTGTCGCAACACGGGCCGAAGCAGTGCGTCGCGAAGGCTTGGCAGTCAACCACGCCTACATCAACTGGTTCTACGGTTACTATCCATGCCTCGATGGATTTTGCCTGTTCCATCGGGGCAACCTGAAAGAGCTTTCAGCCCCCAGGTAGCATTTGGCCACGGCCGCGCTGGATAGGCTCAGAACCCCATCCGCACGCCGTGGCCCGTGTTGCTAAGCGGCTTTGCCGACCAGCTTCGCCATACCTTGCTTGGCGACGCTGGTCTTCATCCCGACCTTGCCGACGCCGCCTTTCGTCACGCAAAGCGGCTCAACGCCAGCATGCCCGTTCAGCGTGTCGTCGCTATTCGCGTCGCCGCAGTGTCCGGACAGTTTGAAGCCCAGCAACTTACCTTGGGCCACTTGCGTCCACATCGCCTCTGAAATCTCGCGCATTTCGTCACCCCATCGTTCGGACAAGGACACCATGACACTCGGGCAAATGAAAGCGGAATCGTAAACATCGTTGCGGCCTACGCTTTCAAGGCCTGAATGACGTTCCGGTGGCCTCGCTCATGCCGCGATACTGAAGCGCGCGCTCGCTGCACCGTAACGCGATCATGCCGCGATCAGCCGAATCGATCTGCCACAGCGCCGCCGCGTAGCGCGCGCGCGCCACCGCAATCGCCTCGTCGCGCACCGGCGAAATCTGCTTCTTCAAGGGTGCAAGGTATGGATTGGTGTTGACCTCATAGATCACCTGCCGTCCGTGCACGGTGGCGTGGTCAGCCCGTCCGTACTCGATGCTGGCGATCTCAAAGATCGGGGCGAGTTCGGCGGCAAAGTCGTCACGAACGATGTGGTCGTGTTCCCACTGAAACATCTCCGGTGTTGCCAGGGTGGCGGTCCCTTCCTTGACATACCATTGGTCTTCGATCACCGCGTGGTCCGTGCTGACGACATCGCCGATCCGGAACGTGTTGAACTTGGCCCACGCGCCTGGCCGGAACTCGGTCGCGCAGAATTCCACGCACAGCAGTCCGGCGAACGGAATTCCGGCCGCGGTCAGGCCGCGAAGGGCATCCGCCAACTCGGCGCGGGAATGGAGCAGCGGGGTCAAAGGGCGGCCGTGATCGCTTTCGTAGCGCACGAACACGGGGTAACGCGGCCGCAACCCGGCGTGCTTGCCGCCGAACCAGCGCCGCTTGTCCGGGGCGAGGGTTTCGATGGGGTGTTCGTCAAGGCGCCAGACGCGGAACGGGTTGATGCCGGTGCGATGCAACGCGCGCAGCAACGGATACCGCGTGAGCACCTTGGCTGGATCGTTGAGGCAGCGGCACCCCGCCTCCTGCAACGACCGGAACAACTCGGCAACCAGCCGGCGTTCCCAAGTATGAAGTCGTTCGATGTCGGTGAAGATATAAGTTGCAGCCTGTGCGGTCGCAGCCGACAGCATATCTTCGTAGGCGAGGCCCTGGATCTGCGGCAAATCCGGTCCGAACTCGCCCTTGCACAGACTCTGGACCGTGTAGAGATGCGCCTTGAGAGCGAGGAAGACGATCATGCCGAATGTGATAGACGTAGCGCGCGCAGCCGGGCAATCCGCCGCCGCGTACGATAACTGCAGGGCGGTGCAGACGGAGTTCGGGTTCTATCCGGATGCCGCGCGTGGTCGCCGGGTCGATGCCGCAGTCAGGACCCGGCTTGCGGAAAGCCTCGAAAACCTGGCTTCCATCGTTACAGGGGCGCTGCGTCCGTGTCCCGGACAACTTTTATCACTGGCCCAGGCTGTGCGCGCACATCCGGTGCTGCCCGGCGTGATGGTCCTGTATGCAGACCTGGTGCCGCTGCTGCTCGCCGGTGAGCCGGAGCGGTCCGGGCAGATCCTCGATCTACTCGATCTTCCCGTATGGCAGTCGTTTCCAATTCCGCGAGTCGTGACGCTCGATGACCGTCTGCTGGGGCCGGGAATGGCAGATCGTTACGCCAGCCAATGGCAGGACGATCCGCTGATCCGCCCCGGGTTTGTCGCCGTGCCCGCGCAGGGGTTGGAACGGGCCCAGATCGATGTGGCCGCAGCCCGTCAATTGCTGAACGCCGCCGCACCCGCACTCGATGCCGAAATCGACGCCCTGCTATCCGAAATCGTGGTGGTGGACACCAACTCGGCCGACGGCAACCTCGTGTTCCATGGCGCAAGCAGCTTCTTTGTCTGGGGCGCACTCGCGCTCAATCTGGCCGAACACGGGACGCGCGTAAAACTGATCGAGGGCATCGTGCATGAGGCGGCGCATGGCCTTTTGCACGGCCTCACCCTGGGCAACCCCCTCGTC